>JBNKNM010000001.1:0-105551 GCA_050293845.1 Pseudobacteriovorax sp.
GAGTGGGGATTGAGGGGATGACCAGGAGGGATCGACTCTTATTGTTTCTACCACCAGCGTTGAAGTCGCCATCCGCTTTGCCAAAAGAGTAGTACTAGTTAAAGATGGTTATGTTATTGCTGATGGTTATTGGGGAGATCTTTTGGTTCATGGTGATGCTTGGGTCAAGAATTTTCTCGGAACGCGTTTAATTGGCATTGACATCAGCTATGCACATGAATTGGGCCTGCCTAATGAGTTCATCAAGCTGCATTGGTAAATGCCAAAATAACATAAATTATGCTTTAGATTTTTGATTTTAGAAAAGGACATGCTATATAGTCAGACGGCTTATTATCCATTGGGATAGGAAGATAACATTGAAAACCAACAAACTCATCATTTTAGATATTGATAATACGGTCTTTGACTGGGTTACTTACTATGTCAAATGCATGGAGTCATTATTTAAAAAGATTAACTCACTAACCCAAATTCCCGAGGACGTTCTTGCTGCGGAAGCAAAAGAGGTCTTTGCAAAGCAAGGCTCCATTGAATACCCATTTCTGATTCAGGAATTGCCTTCAGTAGCCAAATTTTATGGCAATAACATATCAAAGATGCTGAGAGAAGCCGTTGAGCAGGGCAGGCAAGTATTTAAAGACACAGCCTCAAACTATTTAAAGCCATACCCTTCGGTGATAGCAACATTCGAGACTATTAAGGAGCAATTTCCCGAGTATCCTATTGCTGCCTTAACTGATGCCCCACGTTATGTGGCCATGTGGAAACTAAATAAGCTTGGTATCCTTCATTATTTCAGTAGCTTATATGGCTTATCGGACCCAAAAATTCCTATTGATCCGAAGACTGAGCAGGTTAAAGTGGATGCTAAAATCCTGACAAAGCACTTAAAGCATAGCTCCTTTGATTTTAAAGGCCGCATTCGCACCCTACCAGAAGATTATGAAAAACCTGGAACAAAAGGGCTTAAGACTGTCCTCATGGACTATGAAATGGAAACTCATTCAACGGATGTTCTTTGGGTTGGTGATAACCTAAAAAAAGATATTGGTCTAGGTAAAGAACTAGGAATCATATCAGTATGGGCAGAATATGGCACTCATATCGAAGATAAAGTGAAAAAACAACTCTTAACCTTTAGCCCTGAAATTAACATTCATAAAAACGTTGCCCTTGATCCAGCATCACACTCATCACCAGAACCAGATGTCGTATTATCTGATTTTTCAGAGATATTACCAGTTATTGAAAAACTTTAATGACAAAATGGCGTAATGAGCTTAAATATCTATACAAACTTGCTATTCCGGTAATTATTTCCCAAGTAGGGAACATGTCAATGAACATGGTCGACACTTGGGTCTTAGGGCGTTCAAACTCCCTTGACCTTGCTGGAGTCGCCGCTGGAAACAGCGTTTTTTTTCCTCTCATGGTGATGTCTATAGGTCTCATGTTTGGTATGGATCCTTTGATAACAAGGTTCAATAGCCTAAAAGACCATCATCACACCAAGCTAGTGTTTTCCCAAAGTACACTTATCGTTATAGGAACCTCCATAATTGGCAGCCCTCTAATCTATTTTGGTAGCCATTTTTTTTCCTTTACAGGTGCATCACCTGAGATCGTCACCCATGCTGAACCCTACATCAAGTCCCTAGCTTTCAGTTATCCCCTTACCCTAATGTTCCATAATTACCAGAGGTATTGGCAGGCTTTAGAAATAGCTTTTCCCGTTACGATCATCATTCTCTTTGCTAATATTGTGAATCTTGTTTTAGATCTGGCTTTCGTAGAAGGATGGTTTGGCTTAGCTCCTCTGGGGTCGGCCGGAGTTGGTTGGGCTAGCTTCGGCTGCCGTATTTTCCAACTCCTGGCCATAGCATTGCTGACCCATAGACTCATCAAGAAAGGTTTTCCATTTCCCCACTTCAATCAGTTTCTTCACTTTCATCGTCGGATTATGGGCCAAATCATGCGCTTAGGGCTTCCTGCTGCATTACAACTCGGCCTTGAAGTCACCGCCTTTAATCTGGTCACAGTCATTGCTTCACAAATTGGTCCCTTACCCTTGGCAAGTCATCATATTGTTTTAGGTTTAGCCAGCTTTTCTTTTATGTTCCCTGTCGGAATTGCAAACGCTACAGCTATCCGAGTAGGTATCCATAGGGGGAGTGAAGATTATCAAAGAGCAAAACTCGCAGGGCATATAGGTATTTTACTGGGCGCTATGGTAATGGCTATTTTCGCATGTTGCTTCTTGGTATTTCCTAAATGGTTGCTTCAACTGTTTACCATTGATCCTGAAGTTATCACCCTAGCCCTAACCATCACCACTTGGTGTGCCCTCTTTCAAGTCGTTGATGGGATACAAGTGGTTGCTGGAGGAGCTTTACGAGGTATCGGCGACACGAAGTCCTCGTTTTATACCAATTTAATCAGTTTCTATATCATCGGGTTACCTGCAGCAATCTACCTTTGCTTTGAAAAAGAACTGGCCTTGGTGGGTCTGTGGATCGGACTCGCCTTAAGCCTTGGATTTGTAGCCATTCTCAATACCCTTATATGGATCAAAAAAAGCCGGCGTTTTATATCATAGCATGGCAAATGTTGCCCCCTTCTTGATTTAGTATTTCCCCCTTGCCACTATTAAAATACTCCCCTAGCCAAGAGGTTTACTTGAAAGCAGAGTATATTTTACTCACAGCACTGCTATATGGTTGTGGCGCTAAAACAACTATTAGTGATTTTCAAATACGTGTCGTATGGGGTAAAAACCCCCAAACAAAAGTACGCATCGTATGGACGGAAGATATCGCTCATAGCAATAGCCACATCGAATTTGGAGGTAGTCCTTACCTAGGTGGAGTTTTGCTAGCTCCTGATGCGATTCCTTCGCACCAGCAGTACAACAACGAATATCTCTTCGAAGCCAATAATAATCCCTATGTAAGATCAGCCACTTTCAAAGATTTACAGCCCGGTACCAGCTACTACTTTCGTATTAGCAATCACCTTTACAGTTCAGAAATATATTCCTTTATCACAGCTCCTGCCGAGAATAATTATGCGATCCTATTTGGTGGTGATTCCCGCTCAAATATCGCGCAGCGGCGTCGTATGAATCGAATAATAGCCCAGTATATCCAGGAGCACCCCGAAGTCATCGCCCTTGTCCATGGTGGTGACTATGTTGCTGATGGCAGCGATTGGCGGCAGTGGAATCAATGGATTAATGACTTTTCGATCATACAAGATCATCAAAGAATACTACCCATAATTCCGACTCGTGGTAACCATGAAACAGACCTCCTGCTTTACCAGCAAATATTTGGTATGCCCACAGATGAGAAAACTTATTTCTCAACCCAACTGCCATATCTAAGTATCGTTACCCTAGACTCAGAACTAAGCATTTTAGGGGATCAGTATACATGGCTAGAAGATCAGCTAGCCAAAGCTAAAGAAGACGATACCAGTTGGATCTTTACTAATTATCATCGTCCCGCCTACCCAGCAGTGAAGCAAGCAGATGCTACGAAAAAGTGGGTACCTGTATTTGAAAAATATGGGGTCAATATAGCTTTTGAGTCAGATGGTCATACTTTCAAAAGAACAGCCCCCCTATGGCAAGAGAGTATTAACGCTAAAAATGGTATCATATATATGGGAGAAGGTGGATTAGGTGTTAAATTGCGGCAGCCCCAATCAGATCGTTGGTATCTCAATGGCGGTGGCACTAGCGCAGCTCGCTATCATTTTATTGTTGTAAACGTCGATGCTACTTCGCTACGAGTCCAAAGTATCGACCACGAATCGGAGATCTTTGACGACTTTAGCCTGCAAAAATAATAGCAATCCATTGTGTCGCCGGAAACCCTAAGCTAGAATATGTCCCACTGTTCTATTTAAGTAGGAGTGGTTTCTGTGATTAAAGTTCGCAACCTAACCAAATCCTACAATCATGCAACCGCCCTTAATAATATTAGCTTTGATATTGAAAGTGGTGAATCCGTTGGCTTAATAGGTCCTAACGGCGCAGGAAAGTCGACAACCCTTAAAATTCTAACGGGCTTCCTCAAACAAGACCTTGGTGATGTCTCGGTGGCTAACATGTCCCCGTCTTCCCGCAGCAAAGCGTTAATGGCAATGTTAGGTTATCTGCCAGAAACATCTCCGGTATATCCTGAAATGACACCATCCGAGTTTCTAACCTTCCTTACAAAGGCCAGAAGCATAAAAGACCCAACAGCCGCCCTAGAAAGAGTGCGCACTATATGCCATCTGGAAAAGGTTTGGATCACCCCTATGGAAAACTTATCAAAAGGATATCGTCATAGAGTGGCATTTGCCCAGGCCTTGATCCATGATCCTAAGATTCTAATTCTTGATGAACCTATGGATGGCTTAGATCCCTTGCAAAAAGAAGAAAGTAAAGAGCTTATCAGAAGCATGTCGAGAGAGAAGACCATTATCATATGTACACATAATTTAGAAGAATTACCCTATTTATGCCGACGGATCTTGATGCTCAATCATGGAGAGATTGTTATGGACAAGGAAGCAGCACTATTTAAAGAGCCCGGAGAACTGTTAGAACATTTCAAAGCTAGAGTTTGAGGGATTATGCAAACCTTTTTTGCTTGTTGGCAAAGGGAACTCTTTAGCTATTTACGCACCCCCCTTGCCTATATATTCATTGTGCTCTTTCACCTAACTTCCTTGGGCATTTGCTTTTATGTAGGCAAAATTCTTGATGGAGGTCAGGTAAGTATGAATCTATATTTCCATCAAATACCATGGGTTTTAGTTATATTTGTTCCAGCTATCGGAATGAGTCAGTGGGCTTATGAATGGCAAAATGGAACCATCGAAATCTTATCAGGCCTTCCTATCGGATGGTTTCCTATCATCTTAGCCAAGTACCTAGCATCCTTTACTATAATAATGGGTGCTATTTCTTTAAGCTTTACCTTGGCCTTAACCCTAGAATACCTAGGTGAACCTAACTGGGGCGTAATCTTCTCTGGATACATAGGAGTATCCCTATTAGCAGCGAGCTTTCTCGGAATCAGTCTAGTCTTATCTGTCTTAACCAAAAATGCAAATTTAACCTTTGTCATCGGGGTGACTGTTACATTCTTCCTCATTTGCCTGGGATGGAACGTCTTCAACGAATTTCTAAGCCACCTCGTCCCAAACAAACTCATAACTCTTCTTGCTAGTTTAGGTGTGATGCCCCACTATGAATCCCTGGTTCTTGGAGTCATCGATAGTCGTGATCTTACTTATTTTGCTACTCTTATAGGTCTTTGCTTAGTACTCAATTACTATCTACTTCCCCCGAGGCATAACCGATGATCCTAAGTAAATACGTCCTCCGTAATGTTTTGATTAGCAGCTGTATTACTATCGTATTTATCGCCTTGCTATCAAAGCAAATCTATTTTCGTTATGATCTTAGTAGCGAAAGACTGTTTAGCCTCACTGAAAGTAGTAAAAAAATAGCCTCCCAGCTCCCTGAAAACCTAGTCATTGACCTGTATTACTCTCAAAGCCATCCCGCACTATCAGCCCCCTATAGGGCTTTTTGCACTAGAGTTATCGAACTGCTTCGAGAATTTGTAGCAGCTAGTAAAGGAAAAATAAATCTCAATATTATCGATCCCCGTCCTGACAGCGACCAAGAAGTTATCGCTAGAAGGCAGGGTATTGCCCCCATTCCTGCTCCAAATCACGAGTATATTTATTTCGGTGCCGTCTTTCAAAGTTCATCACAAAAAACACTCATGGCAAACATCGACCCTAACCGTGAGGAATTTATCGAATTTGAACTTGCAGAATCAATGCTATCCAGTATGGACTTCGAGCGAAAAACTGTCGCACTATTTAGTAGTTTAGATATTTTTGGAGGAAGTGATCAAAATCATGAAGAATGGGGCGCTATTAAACGCTTGAAAAAAATATTTGATGTTATTCAGGTTGATTTGAATTCCCCTATCCCTCGAGAATCTTCCGTTCTTGTCATTTTGCACCCGCAACGAGTGAGCGACATACAAGAGTACCATATTGATCAATTCCTTTTGCAAGGGGGAAAGATATTTCTTGCGATTGACCCCTTTTCAAGGGCAAAACATAGCCGCAATAGAAACGATCTGCTCGATGGAAAACAGGTGGATAGCAGTAGTTCACTGCCCCGCTTATTTGCGAATTGGGGTATCTCATATGATCCAGGACTTCTGGTCGGAGATTCTGATAGGGCCAAGCAAATAAAATCCATAGGAAGAAGCTTTCATTATCCGTTTTTCATATCCCTTACTGAGAAACAATTTAACCTCAAGCATCCGACTACAGGATATCTTAAGGATTTGCTTTTAGCTGAACCAGGAAGTATAAAATTTAATGATAAAAACCCGAAGCTCAGGTTTACCCCCCTTATATACACTAGCAATCATAGTGGAACCCACACTACAGATATGGCTTTATTTCTTTCCCCTAGTGACTTGACTTCCCGATTTAAAGCAGATGGTAAGAAACGAGTTCTGTCCGGAATTCTTACAGGAAAATTTAATTCAGCTTTCAAAAAATCTCCCATAATTAATAATACGATGAATCATATAAAATCGAGCACTAAGGAAGGCATAGTTACCATTATTGCCGACATAGACTTTATCGATGATATTTATTCCATAGAAAAAATCCCTTTCTACAATCGCACCATATTAAAGCCTAAGAACGACAATCAAACTTTTTTCTTAAATACCATAGAGTATATGGCCGGCAACAAAAATCTCCTTACTATTCGTAAAGGAGGCACCATTAAACGTCCTTTCCTGCTTTTCGAAGAGCTAAAAAAACAAGCTGAGCAGAAATATCGCAACAAAGAAATTCAAGTAAGCAGTCAAATTAAGTCCCTGCAACATCAAATTAAAAACATCAGTGAAGATGCCACAGGTTTTCTTCTGCTCACACCTGACCAAGAGCAACAACTAAAAAAACTCAGAGAACAAGAGGCCCAACTTAGGTTAAAGCGCCGGGAAGTCAGATACCAACTGAACGCCGACATCGATACCCTTAAGATAGTACTGATAGTACTCAATCTCATAAGCCCTATTTTTATTGTGTTTCTGGTGTACCTATGGACTCAGAGACGTCGCATGCATACATCTAATTAAGATATGCTTGTTGGGTAGGAGCTATATTAATGGGGTTACAACCTAAGCTATGAATAGCTTGTGACCACATATGTTTCCAGGGTGTATTAAACACTAGCTCGGCATCGAACTCAGTTTGAATCCAGGCTCCAGACTTAATCTCATTATCGAGCTGATTTTTCCCCCAACCGGCATACCCCACTAAAAAACGATAGGGATAAATATCGCTATGATTAGCCTGATGAGAACTGAATTCAATCAATCTTTTCATAGAATCAATGGAAGAAGTTATTTTTATATCGTGGTGATAACAACCATCAGATTCAATAGCTTCATAATTATGAACAAAGATCCCTCTCTCAGCTCCAACTGGCCCTCCAATCCATGCAGGAATTTCCACAGGAAACACAATATCTTCGCTAGCAATCTCATTGAGGCTGAAGGATGACATTTTATTTATAACAAATCCAATAGCCCCTTGATCATCATATTCCAGCAATAAGACCACCGTTTTTACAAAATTAGGATCCTGCAACTGAGGCAATGCGATAAGAAGGGAAGGCTTCCCTATTACTAAGCTTTGCAAATTTTACTCCTGCTGTATACTCACGATCAGAGTACTCTCTAAATATATTCAAGTCAACTGGTGAGACTCCTTAGATTTGATTTAAAATAACTTACTTAGGTATGAGTTGATCATAAATTAGCCAACGCCCCATTTTCTTTCCTACACTCAGAACACTTTTGTTCGCAGTTGCACCACGGTACAATTGAATTCCGCACTTTAGCATTTGCTCGAATGCAAAACTGTAGAGCTCGTAACTTAACTTTTTACCTTGATACTCCGGGGCTAAAAGCAGATCAATACCACTGCTTGGCCCCCAATAAATGCTGTCGTAGTCGTAGTGCATCCCTAGATAACCCACAGTCACATGGTCATTTTCATGTCGTATAAGATAAGTTTGTTTTTTGCCGAGGCTATTAATAAGGCGCATATATTCTTGAGATTGATACTGATCACAATTCCAAAACCAGCATAATTGAGGATTTTGCTCAAAACAAAAAGCTTTAATTTTCATAATTCTTTCTACGTCACCTTCGTCCATAGCTTCTTCTATCTTAAGCTTGTTGTTCCTGAGTTGATGATGCAAATTCTGTTGTATTGATTTGTTAGACTGGGCGGGATCTCCTGCATAGGAACTCGCAACGATTTGCCACTTATCTAACCGCTTCGTTAGCTTTCTAGCTGGCGCGTAAGATTCAATTAGCTGTAACCCATCGTCAGACATTAATTTCTGGATCTGATCGCTCAAAAAAGGAATGGCAAGATCTTCAAATTCATGATCGTAGTCAAAAATATACTGCGTTAACAATTGCCCGTAAAAACGGTGATAAAATCTGCTTGGCAAGAGAAATGCTACCATTTCATTTTTTTGATTATAAAGTTCAATTTTTTTATTTGATATGCTATATTTGCTAACTGCAGTAAAATAATCAAAGATAACTTTTTTCAATCGGGGATGGTCACTTGTCCCTCGAATTTTATTTAGTGTTTTACAACGCAATTCAACAGCCTGATCCATATATCCTTATCATCCTTACTTAAAAATAATATTTATCGATTAAATTTATAAGGTCAAAATATTTACCGATAACCACCGTGATCGAGAATCTGGAGTACATTTTTGTGAATCTGAGAATTCTTTACATTACACCTGAAAGCAAAACCTATCTCCCCGGGGTGGATCTCAAATATCTCAGTATCTGGAACTCAGCTAGCGTACCAGTTTCAGCCGAGATAGCAAAATTCAAGGTATTTATTATCTCTGGTGCACAATTCTTTTTTGATAACTTTAGGGATATTATCCCTACAAATTCCAAAGTTACCATTATTTATCATTGTCAAGAAATAGATTTTATAAAAAATCACGAGTCTTTCCTTGATTCTAACATTGTTTTTATTCCATATGAACATTGTCAGTTACTTCTTCCCAGAACTATCAAACAATTAGTAAAAAGGCACTCAGAATATCAAAAAATTACAGAAAAGAATCATGAATTAGAAAAACAGATAGATACTTTAAAAGATATGCAACAAGGATTTCTTTCCAACATTACCCATGAGTTAAGAACTCCTCTAAACTCCATCATCGGATACGCTGAACTTATAAAAGAAGAAGCCAGCGAACAACAGCTTGAGAATATCGAAAACGATATAAAGATCATCCAAACAGCGGGAGGTCAGCTAAGACATTTAATTGACAAGATTATAAATCTTATCAATTTAAGTGCTGATCAAATTCCACTCGCAATTACCGCTATTACCAACCAGCAACTGCTCAAATTTTTTTCAGAGTATTCACCATATATCAAATTGGAAATCCATGGAACGATATCACAAATTTTCTCTGATTTTTCCATTCTTAAATTAGCACTATCAGAAGTCTTAGAAAATGCACTAAAGTTTAGCGACTCCCACAAAGTGACTGTAAAGCTTGAATCAATGGATAATAAACTGCATATTTGTATTATTGATAATGGCATAGGTATACCTTCAGAAGTTGTCGCAGGTATTAAAGACATCTTCTTGAAAGGTGATTATAGTAACTCGAGAAAATTTGGTGGTATCGGTATTGGGCTGTCTTTGACCAAACGCGCGTTATTAAATCTGTGTGGAGATCTTAAACTGGAGAGCCAAGTCAGAAAAGGGACTCAGGTCACATTGACCATACCAAATCTTACCCATTATAAGTCATCATGATTCAGAATCTACTGAGTGATACTTCAGAGTTTCACCCTTTAGTCCTCTCTTAACCAAAAGATTTATGTTCCCTTTTAAAAACAAGGTTTTTGAACTCTTTGTTTACGGGTATACTCCCCGAGAAATTTTTCACTTCCAACTGATCAGGAGCAGGAGGGGTCCTTTTGGTTATCTATTATATCTATGGTAGCTCAATCCTCGCCATGGCGGCAGCAGGATATTTTGCAAAATCTGTGACCAAGATTCAAATTGTCGGGGATACCCCTGAACAAGAATCGAAATTTCGAGAAATATCGGGCGCCATAGCTGAGGGAGCTATGGCTTTCCTTTCCCGTGAATACAAATATGTTGGCATGTTTGCCATCGCCTTTGCGGTATTTATGACTTTAACTTTGGATCACGCCGCTACTCCCAATATTAACGAGGGATTATACAGCGCCCTGGCTTTTCTTATCGGAGCAGGAACATCAAGCCTTTCAGCTTTTTTAGGTATGAAGATCGCAACGATCGGTAATATCCGTACCACAATCCGTGCCAAGGTTGGACTATCCGAAGCTTTTGATGTCGCTTTTAAGTCTGGTGCCGTTATGGGATTTGGCCTAGTAGGCCTTGCTGTCCTAGGCCTTATCAGTATGTGTCTTGTTTATGGTCAATTTGTCCAGGATCATGAAGTTTTAATGGAACTAGTCGCTGGTTTTGGCCTGGGCGGCTCCACAGTAGCATTGTTTGGCCGTGTCGGAGGTGGTATCTATACTAAGGCGGCTGATGTTGGTGCGGATCTTGTTGGTAAAGTCGAGCAGGGAATTCCTGAAGATGATCCACGCAACCCTGCTGTTATCGCCGATAACGTTGGGGATAATGTTGGTGATATTGCTGGAATGGGCGCAGACTTGTTTGGATCGTGTGCCGAGGCTACTTGTGCCGCCTTAGTTATCGGTGCTACCTCAGCAGCTATTACAGGCAGTACTTTTGCACTATATTACCCCATCATGATATCTGCTGTCGGCATACCAGTAAGTCTTATCACATTATTTTTTGCTCGTTTGAAACCCGATGCCACTTCCGCCGAACCGGTCCTCAAGAATCAACTGCTTATCTCAACAGTTTTGATGACCATTGCCATGGTTGCTATTACCAAGCTTGGTATGGTGCCTGAGTTTGTAATCAACGGCAAAACTGTGACGGACAATGGTGTCCTTACCTCACTTTTGACAGGGCTTTGGTCAGGATTACTAATTGGTTATGTTACTGAATATTATACTTCCCATTCCTATAAACCCGTCCAAGAAGTAGCCCAAGCATCCAATACAGGACCAGCCACCAATATCATCTATGGACTCGCCCTCGGTTATAAAAGTGCTGTGGTTCCTGTTATAGCTATTGCTATCACGACTTACGTATCGTGGACTGTTGCCGGTATGTATGGAATTGCTATCGCAGCTTTGGGAATGATTTCTACCATTGCCATTGGCCTCACCATAGACGCCTACGGTCCGGTTTCAGACAATGCAGGAGGTATCGCTGAAATGGCTGGGCTTGGCGAAGAAGTGCGCAACCGCACTGATCTTCTGGATGCTGCCGGCAACACGACAGCTGCTATCGGTAAGGGCTTTGCCATTGGTTCGGCTGTATTAACAGCCTTAGCCCTATTTGCAGCTTTCCTTGTCAGATCCGAAATCAGTACCCTAGATCTATTATCGCCATTAGTGTTTGCAGGCCTATTGGTGGGTGGGGTTCTACCATTCCTTTTTACAGCACAAACAATGAAGGGGGTTGGGATTGCTGCCAATGCCATGATCGAAGAGGTTAGGCGTCAGTTCAGAGAGAAACCAGGGATTCTTAAGGGTACCGATAAACCCGATCACCGCCGTTGTGTTGAGATTTCAACAGGAGCTGCTATTAGGGAAATGATCGCTCCAGGTTTGCTCGTTATGGTTACCCCCCTTGTCGTTGGCTACCTATTTGGAGTTGAAGCTCTCGCTGGTCTTTTAGCAGGAGCCCTGGTCTCAGGCCTAGTTATGGCCCTTTCAGCATCGAACTCAGGGGGAGGATGGGATAACGCTAAAAAATATATTGAATCAGGACATCATGGTGGCAAAGGATCGGAAGCTCACAAAGCCGCGGTGGTGGGTGATACAGTAGGGGATCCCTTCAAAGATACTTCCGGACCTTCCATTAACATACTAATGAAACTAATGGCGATTCTCAGCTTAGTATTTGCCCCTTTCCTTGTCAGTCAAGGGGGAATACTATTAAAGTTCTTTGCTCCATAAGATCGATGGGTCGCGATAGCGACCCATTACCGTATAAAAGCTTAAAATCAGCCAAAATAAACATAATAATAAAGTGCCAATGCAATCAGAAACAACCATATGGTAGTTTTCAGCAGCCTCAACCGCTCTGTTCTTTCCAGCCTTATTATTTTACTAATGGCAATAGTCGACATAGCTTCGACATCCTGAATCTGAAACAACGGGAGCTGCTTCATACTTTGCGTTGCAAAATTGGGGAATTGCTTTCGAATATTCAGAACACCATGGTTAATGAGATCTTGTACCATCGGTAACGATTTACTGGTAATTAAAGCTATATCTGATGCTTGAAAGCCATAACGAAATTTTAAAAATATAGCCTCCCTTTGAAAAGGCCCAAAAGTCGAGATAAACCCTTCCAATTCCCGTAGCTGACCTGTGTCATTTATACCACGATAGGCCTGTTCCATAAGCTCCTTAGGAACTCTATGCCATCTATCAGCGCAAAAACTTCGAGCCGTTCGATAGAGTAAGAGACGTAGATTTAAAGCATCTGTCACCTGTCCTCGAAACTTTAGTGTCACCGCCTGCATGACTTCGAGCAAGGTTGTGGAAGCGGGATCAGGATCTCCAGTCATCCTAACTAGATAATCGTAGAGCAAAGGCTTTTCCAGCTCAAACCATTGAACCTGATCGATGGGCTTCTCAGGATTGTTCATGAGATCCACTTTCTAAACCGAGTCCGAAATTTACAATTAAGGCTAACACCATTATATAAGGAACCGCTATGTAAATGACACGACTCAGGTCTTGCATACTATCTCCCATCGACCAACTCAATGTTCCCCCTGTAGCGAGGGCAACATGCAGCAAGACATAGCGTTTAGCAGCTTTTTGAATAGCAGGACTGCACCTTATGACCTTACCCTTGATCAACAAATAAATTCCTAGTATAGCGAAAATAATATCAGTCGGTAGAAAAAATATCATGTTGAGATTGTGATGCAGATCTTCATGCCCAGAAAATAGCCAGTTGAGAGGCATAATCAGTCCACAAATCCCTAAAAAGCCTACCAAAGGCACCGCGGTTACTCCTAAGAGTCGTAAACCAAAGCGTTCGATAGATCCGGTTATTCTCTGTTGACGATATTTTTGCCAAGCTACTTTCTGAAGTAAATAAATAGTTACCCCTATGGGTATCAGCAACACAGCCCCCAGTATGATAAAAATATGAGACGTTCCTTTTGGTCCGGGAAAATCGACAAGAACTTTGCTATGAGAGATAAACGGCTGCCCCTCTACTTGCAACTTTAACAGCTCCTTACGGAGCTCCAAGGGATGAAACATGGTCTCCCAACGAGTCATCGGTCGATCAATCCGCCCGTTCATACCTATTTCCAGTAGTAGATCCATTTCCGGATTATACTGATAACCTTCTCGAACCATATCTCGAAAAGTCTTTTGGATAGTACCCTGAACCTCCGTCTTTAGTCTTCCTCCTAAGGCAAGATCTATAAAATCACGAGGGCGTGTAGAACAATTATCGAAAAAGTATTGATAAGCATAGTTGCGGTTTTCCGGCTGAGCATTCCAGCGAATTTTAGCTAAAAAAAGCTTTTTCTGTTGCGGGGTGAAGTCCAACCGATCTTCCCAAACTTTACGCTTTTCATAGCGATAGGCACGAAGGGCATGATGTGTGGCATAGACACCTAGCTTGTAAATGAGGTTACCACGATAGAAATTTATGGAAAAACTTAGGGGCTCTGCAAAATCAAAAAAACCCCAATTATAAACCAGGTCAGTACCACGATTGCGATCTTTAATCCTGATCGCTGTATGCCCGAAATTGTTATAAATTAAATTACCCACATTTACAGTATGCAGGTAAATATCCACTTTGCTAAGATCTTCACTGCTCGATTCGGGTAGGGCCATCAAGGACCGGCTGATAAAAAAAATAAAAACCACCCACAACAATCTCATCCTGCGCCCTCTCTACACTCAAAAGCTCACTTAGCTCCTTGCTGCTTTTTTAACGCGAGCCGGGCTGTTTTTCTAGCCTCTGCATCCTCAAAACGACGTTTGTCCTCCTGGTTTTCCACAAGAAGAGAGCGCATTGTGGTAGGCCGCCCCATTCCATCAAGGGCAACCATAGTTACATAAGCGGAAGCGGTATGAAAAATTTCACCTGATTTGGGGTTTTCTGCCATCACTTTGACACCAACCTCGCAACTACTTTTCCAAACATTATTAACACGCGCATAAAGCTTGAGAATCCAGCCTAATCGGACAGGCGCACGAAACTGCATGGCATCCACCGAAGCCGTAACAACTTGTTTACCGGCATGTCTCTGGGCACAAATAGCTGCTGCAATATCGACCCAAGACATGACCATTCCCCCAAAAACAGTACCAAGTTCATTGGTATGCTGGGGAAGAACAAGTTCTGTCATGATAGTCTCACTTTGGGAGGGTACCTTTGGTTCAAGCTGCTGCAAGGAATTTTCCTTTCTCTAGGTTCTTAGGACTCTAGACATAACTACTGGCCACCATGGCAACTTTGTTTTTGCCACTGCGCTTGCTTTTATACATACAGTCATCGGCTAATTGCAGCAATTGCTCTTTCTCCATACTATGTGTAGGGCAGCATGCTATACCGATAGAAGCCGTCAACTTAGCCGTTCCCTGAGGCCCCACAGCGAAATCGTGGGCCGCGATGCGTGCCCTAAGACGCTCGGCTACACGGGTGGCCTTATTGGGTTCAGCTTCCAACAATAAAATAACAAACTCATCCCCCCCGTAGCGAAATATACTATCCACATTACGCAATTCAAATTGCAGTAGTCGCGCTAACTGTCTAAGAACATTACTCCCTACCAAGTGGCCATAGCTATCATTAATTGGCTTAAAACTATCTAAATCGATAAACAAAAGACTAAATGCTGTCTGATACCTCTGGACACGCTTGATCTCATTTTCCAGGCATATTTCTAGATAGCGATAATTATATAGGTTAGTAAGGTCATCCCGATAAAGTAGCTCTTGGGAGTTGCGGAAGCGACAACACCACACAGAAAACTGCTCGGTAACCATAAAAATTTGCTCTAGCAAGCTAGATATGGGGGATACAGTTAAACCCTCATCGACCCAAAAAAGAGCCCCCACCGGTTGATATCCATTGGTAAAAAACCGGAACTGATAATTCGATTCCTGGATACACAGAAGGTGGTTCACCTCGGTATCAACTTGCTCTTCCGGATATGAATAGAGGACCCGACTAATATCATCCAAAATTGTTGGCTCCACCATGGGATCGGCAATCAGCAACTTTTGGTCGGTACGCAAATGCCCATGCACCGTTCTGAGTCCAAGAAAAAAGGGCCGGCTAAAGGAGAAATACTGGCACAAAATTTCTGTCAGCATCAAAAAAAGGTTTTCTACGCTATTTTGACTACCCAACTTCTTTGTCAGTTCCTGGAACAATTGACCAGACTCTTCAGGTGCGGCTCTCGTTTTCAGAGCAAGCTGCCTTTTCATGAAACACCTCCCTACTCACGATAGAAAAGGAACTCGTTGATCTGTTGGCCGTACAGTAAGTACATCATGGCACCAAGCGATAAAAAAGGACCAAATGGAATTTTTACTTTCAAGTTAAACGACCTAGTAGCTATTATAACACCAATTCCCACAATTGCTCCTGATATGGAACCGATAAATAGGGTTGGGATTATCGACTGATAGCCTAACCAGCCCCCAATAGCTGCAAGTAGCTTTACGTCTCCCATGCCAAGACCAACATCCTTTCTCAGGTAATAATAAGCAATAGCAGTCAAGTAGAGGCTTCCCCCACCGGCTACCACCCCAACTAGGGCCGATACCCAATCTAGCTCGGGATGAAAAAAAACCACAGCAGGGGTCAAAGCTAACATTGGTAGTGAAAGCACGTCGGGGATAATTTGTAGGTGTAGATCGATGACACTGCAGATAAACAGCAGACTAAAAAATGCAACTCCATGAAAATATCTAATAGTTTCAGCTGCATCTAGTACCAAGCCCTGATCATAACGCACTATAAAAGGAAATTCCCAATAGATGGCAACAAACGCTATGGCGGTAGCTAATTCTACGAGGGGATACTGAATAGAAATAGGTTTTCCACAACAGGCTGACTTCCCCCTAAGAAACAGCCAAGACAAAATGGGTAAGTTATGCCATAAAGGAATGACTTGCTGACAGTGGGGACAATGGGATCTTTGGCTATGCCAAAAAGATCTTTTGGGAATCCGATAAATGCAAACATTAAAAAAGCTTCCCATACAAGCACCCAATATAAACGAGATCCAAGTAATTGGACTTGTTAAATAGGGCACTAAGACAGTAAAAAGACTTTGCATGTGAGGTCCTTGTCAGTCAATATTGCGTATTAATAAGCCGAAAAAGCTGACTGAGCTGCCCATAAAGGTCTCAACTCAATATCAGGCAGCTATAGCTGATTTAGCTTTATAAAGTCTTAAGGAATGCGATGAAACCTATCGTTCTTGAAAAACTTCAGTGGAAAACCCTCTTAAACAAATTAGCTCGCTATGCCCAGACAACAGAAGGTTTCGAGCGTTGTACCCAATTACAGCCCAACTTAGACCACACGGCAATAGCAAAACGCTGGTCAGAGGCTGAGCCACTTAAGAATCTCATCCGAACCGGCTATGTTCCTCCCATTGGCGAAACCCCAGTTCTCAGTCCCATTTTTAGAGCTTTATCTTTGGGACAGACCCTTGATGGTGAGTCTTTACGCAATATCTACGTACTACTACAGACCGTAAAAGGTGTCCAAAAATTCACCCGCGACTTCTCTGAAAAGTGTTCCACACTAGTTAGGTATAATAGCATACTTTATCCTCTGCCACGCCTAAGCTTAGCCATTGAAAAAGCTATCAGCCCCGAAGGAGACATTCTCGATACCGCTTCGCCAAAACTCTTGGAGATCAGACATAAAAAGCTATCTTTACGTAAAACCATTGAGTCTTCGATTAAGCAGTTACTCAGCGACAATGAATTAGAAACATATCTTCAGGACAAATTTTTTACAGTTCGATCAGAACGCTATGTGATCCCTATTAGACTTGACGGCAGGGGCCGGGTTAAGGGCTCCATTCAAGATACCTCAGACAGCGGCCAGACGCTTTTCATTGAACCTGAAAGCATTAAGGGGCACAACGATAAACTTTTGGAGCTTGAACTTAATGAAAAGCTAGAAATTCTTAGGATTTTTCGCGATCTTAGCCAACAAGCTAGTAATGAGTTAGAAACCTTAACAGGTAATTATGATGCCTTAATAGATCTTGATGAATTAACAGCTCAGTCGCGTCTAGCCTTTGAAATTGATGCCTGTGCTGTCCACCTGAGCCAGGAGCCATGTCTACATTTGGTGGCAGCCCGACACCCCTTAGTAAGTCATCCTAGCGGAGACAAAGTGGTGGCAAATACCATCACTTTAAATCCAAAACAAAAAATACTGATCGTATCAGGGCCCAATGCCGGGGGTAAAACGGTAGTGCTGAAAACTGTGGGTATTATACATTTAATGGCGAAAGCTGGCCTTTTAATTCCAGCAGATTCAAGCACAAAAGTATTTCTCCCCCAAGAAATATTTATCGAAATGGGAGACGCGCAAAGTATAGAGTCTAATCTGTCAACCTTTTCGGGACATGTACTAGGGTTAAAACCCATTCTGGAACAGTCATCACCCCACGACCTTGTCTTACTTGATGAATTGGCTGTGGGCACTGAACCGCAAACGGGCTCAGCTATTGGCCAAGCTGTACTAGAGGAAATAGCTCGTCGACAAGCGACGGCGATTGTTACCACACACTTTGACAACCTTAAAGGTTTGGCAATCAAGGATAATAGATTTCGTAATGGTTCTATGGAGTTTTCGAAGTCAACCCTTAAACCCTCTTATCGGCTCACTTTAGATATACCAGGACAGAGCCGTGGGCTTGATGTTGCCGAACAAATGGGCCTTCCCAGCAAGGTCGTGGACAGAGCCAAAGAGCTGCGGGGTAATTTTACAACCGAATTTGACTCCGTCATCGACGATATGTTGGCAGCCAAAGAGGAAGCGCGCAAATCTGCCCTTGAATATGAGCGCTTGCGTTTAGACATGGAAGCTCAAAAAGGGCGCTGGGAGCAAGAGCGGGATGAGTTGCAAAAAACTAAAGCGAAGGTTTCTGATCGCATCAAGAATATGTATGAAGCGAAAATCGAAAAGCTCAAAGGTGAGTTTCATACTAGCTTAGAGAATTTTAAATCTTCAGTAAAAAAGGCTAATAAAGACGATAGCTTAGCTATTAGGGATACAGCTCTTACCCATAAGCGCGAAGCTGAAACTAAGTTGGCTGGCCTTGAAGATAGCCTGCAAAAGTTGGGGGATGAATTTAAAATCCAGCAGGAAATGCCAGGAAAACCGGCCAATATCACCGATCTCAGTGTTGGTTCAAAAGTCTATGTGGTTTCATTCCAACGCGAAGCTACAGTCACAAAGGTTCAGGTTGATCCTCCCCAGGTTGAAGTTTCCATGGGCCTTATAAAAGTGAAACCTGCAACCCAAGACTTAAGGATACTAGTTACCCCTAAAGTAAAAAAAACCAAATCAACAAAACCCAAACCCCATAAACCTAGTGAGCAAAAAGTTCCATTTGTAGTTCCCGGCCTCACAAATAGTCTGGATTTACGAGGTCACGATGCAGATCGATCCCTAGAAAAAACTTGGGATTTTATCGATAAGGCAGTGCTCAGGGGAGAAACCTCCCTTATCATCATTCATGGACACGGCACTGATAAGTTAAAGAAAACCATTCGTACGGCACTTGCAAAAGAGTCTCCTTATGCGCTGGACTTTAGACCTGGCGAAAGTGAAGAAGGTGGCGATGGCGTAACAGTTGTACACTTAAGAGTTTAAAGACTTAGGAGGTCATATGGCGAAACCAAACCGCAAGAGTACACTAAAAGTTGTAGACTTGCCGCGATCACAGATCATAGAAGACTATAAAATAGCCTTTATCAGTAGAGAAGCAAGTCTCATCGGTCGCAAGGAAGTACTATCAGGAAAAGCCAAATTTGGTATTTTCGGTGATGGGAAAGAAGTTGCGCAGGTAGCTATGGCTCGTTACTTTAAAAAAGGCGACTGGCGATCCGGCTATTACCGGGACCAAACTTTTATGTTTGCCTTGGGGGCGGCAACCGTTCGACAGTTTTTCGCACAACTTTATGCAGACACTAGCCTCGACCGAGAGCCCCATTCAGGAGGCCGGCAAATGAATAGTCACTTTGCATCGCGTTCCTTAGATGCAAAAGGTGACTGGATAAACCAACTGGAGCAATATAATAGCAGTTCCGATGCATCTCCCACAGCTTGTCAAATGGCAAGGCTTTTGGGCTTAGCGTACGCATCGAAAATATATCGTCACAATGATTTGCTTGATGACACCCGCTTTTCAAATGCGGGGAATGAGGTGGCCTTCGGTACCATTGGCAATGCCTCTACATCAGAAGGGGTCTTTTGGGAATGCCTAAACGCGGCCGGGGTCTTGGAAGTTCCCATGGTTATTTCTATCTGGGACGACGAATATGGCATATCTGTGCCCGCCAAATATCAAACCACAAAAGAGTCCATTTCTGCCATATGTGCTGGATTTTCCAGAGAAAAAGACACAAACGGTTTCAATATATACGTAGCCAAGGGTTGGGATTATGCAGAACTGATCAATACATACCGCGAAGCCGTATCTGAAGCCCGTAACAAGCATATACCGGCATTAGTTCATGTTATAGAAATGACACAACCCCAAGGACATTCCACATCGGGTAGTCACGAGCGCTATAAATCGAAAGATCGTCTGGCTTATGAAAGTTCTTTGGACTGCCTTACCAAAATGAGGGCTTGGCTCATAGAAGAAAATATACTTCAGGAATCAGAGCTGGAAATCCTTGAAAAAGAAGCCAAAGAATTCGTTGCCATCGAGCGCAAGGCTGCCTGGGATGAATACCTAGCTCCCATAAAAGCTGAACGCCAGCAGCTATTATCCATCTTAAGGCCTCTAGCCTCTGAGTATGATCAAAACGTAGAGCTAGCCAAACTTTTAGGCAACTTGGAACGAAATCCCACAATCAATCGCAAAGCAAATTTAAGCACCGCACGCCATGCTGTTATTGCCTTGAGGCAAACACCTGACAAGACGGGACCCTTACGCGAATATATCAATCAGCAGTTTACTGAAAATGCTGAGCGATATAACACCAAGCTCTATGGAGACAATGATAAAAGTCCGCTGCACGAAAAGGGAACTAAACCTATATATAGTGAAAGCAGCGAAAAGGTTGATGGTCGTCTCGTAATTAAAAAAATTTTCGACCACCATCTGCAAAACGACCCTCGCTTGTTTATCGTAGGGGAAGATGTTGGTAAATTGGGAGGCGTTAATCTGGAGTTTGACGGCCTCTGTGACAAATATGGAAGCCATCGCGTCACGGATACTGGAATCCGTGAGACAACAATCCTAGGCCAAGGCATTGGTTCGGCCCTAAGAGGATTGAAACCGATCGTGGATATCCAATATCTTGATTACTTACTGTATGCCTTTCAAACCCTGTCAGACGACCTAGCTACCTTGCATTATCGCACAGCTGGTGGTCAGGCGGCCCCAGTGATTGTTCGTTCTAAAGGCCATCGGCTTGAAGGTATTTGGCATACAGGATCTCCTATCGGCATGATCTTACATGGTCTGCGAGGGATTCATATCTGTGTCCCGCGAAATATGGTGCAAGCTGCTGGAATGTATAACACTCTGCTTGAAGGCGATGACCCGGCTCTGGTGATTGAAGTTCTCAATGGCTATCGTTTGAAAGAAGTCGTACCAGATAACCTGACAACTTACAAAGTCCCCTTAGGAGTACCGGAAATCCTCCAGGAGGGTACAGATATTACAGTTGTGACCTATGGTGCCTGCGTAAATATCGTCAGGGAAGCACTGGCAACCCTGAATGCTGTAGGAATATCTGTGGAACTGATTGATCCTCAAACTATGCTTCCTTTCGACAAGAAAGGTGTCATTTTTGCGTCATTACAAAAAACCAACAGTATCCTCTTTATTGATGAAGATGTCCCTGGAGGAGCTACCTCTTTCATGATGCAACAAGTTTTGGAAAAGCAAGGCGGCTACGAGTACCTTGACGGCCTTCCCCGCACACTTACCGCCAAGGAGCATCGCAGCCCTTACGGATCTGATGGTGACTACTTCACCAAACCTAGTGCAGAAGATGTATTTGATGCCATCTATGAGATCATGCACGAAAAAGATCCGCAACGATTCCCCGCTATATGAACTTCCATGGCAAGTCCTTCTGGACTTGCCATGATTTCTCGTGGGAAAAGGAGGTTACCAAGGAAGAACTTCCTGGCGAAAATTTATAAATTGGCCAGAATCCTTGAGTTTTACGCTCTCCATGACTTGAAGAAGACCTGCCACAGACTCTTCAATCTGAGTTGGTGCTTGAGCTCCTCCCATATCTGTTTGCACCCATCCTGGGTGTAATGCCACAATAATCCAGTCGGGAAATTCAAGAGAAAGATTTTTATTTATCATATTGAGCGCAGCTTTCGAGGTCCGGTAAGCATAGGCATGACCGCTACTATTATCAGTAATAGATGCCACTCTGCTACTTATATTAAAAACTTTAGGCTGCGAAGCTTGCCTTAAGAAAGGCAAGCATTGCCTCATCACGATCATAGGTCCTAGGGTATTGACACGAAAGCATTTTTCCATGGCATCCATGGTTAAAGACGTCAAACCTTCGCCATACTCCAAGAGAATCCCGGCATTGTTTACAAGAACATCGACCACTGTATCAGGAGGTAACGACTGAAAAGCTTCCGCAACCATTGTTTCATTCGTTACATCCATTTCGAGAATCTTAAATTTGCTCTTGTACTCACTTTCAAGCTCCCAAAGCTCTCTGGCACTATTCAGCCGGCGGCAAGTACCAATAACATGATGGGCTTTTTGTAGGAGCCTATGAGCTAGCCCTAAACCTATTCCTCGATTACAACCTGTCACAAGATAAGTGGCCATCATTCACCTCGATATCCCAATCCCATGTCTTTTATTAAGCACTTAGCTTAATGCTGAACCTCAACTTATCCTAGGGTCAAAAATACAACTAACTATAATTATTTAAATTTATTTTACATAGTTCCATAACAGGCAAATCAATATGACCATTCATAGCGAGTTATTTATTCTGGAGTGTTCTGCTTGGGGAAGATTTTTTCTGGTTAAATAGCTACTAAGCAACCTCAGTTTTAGAGTCTGCTTTTTGCAGCTGCTTCAAAATAATTGATAATTCCTGAGGGCGATGCAAAAGAAATCCCTGAATGAGTTCAACACCCATTTCTTTTAGAATTTCGGCCTCTTCCCAGATTTCTACCCCTTCTGCAAGTATCGTGGTGTTCAGTATTTTTGCCGCTCTGACCAAGCCCCTCACATAAGCTTGCTTAACAGGGTCCATATGGATATCTTGGATCATGCCACGATCAAATTTGATGACGTGAGGTTTAATCTTGATAATACGCTCTAAACTAGAATAGCCCTTTCCAAAGTCATCTGCTGCAATACCCATGTTATTACGCTCGAGGTGCTCCCGTGACTTCAGCATCAGATCGAGATTGTTGATCGCCTCAGATTCAGAAACTTCGAACATCAAATTTTCCGTGCGCTCAAAGCTTTCCTTGAGTCGGTCGATATAGTAAAGGTTGCGCGGAAGAATATTGATCATAAGAGTTCCTGGCAGATTCTTTGCCACCCTCGCAGCATGCTTCATACAGGCTTGATCTAGTTCTAAGGCGACTTTTGTATACTTCGCCAGTGAAAATAACACATCAGGTCTTAAATAACGGCTATCAACACCGCTATCAAAATTATTTGCTTTTTGCACGGCCTCTTGATTAACCCTGATAAGCGACTCAAAGCCATAAATATGGCCTCTGAGTGGTGATATCGACTGGTTCTTGGTCACCTCATCCACTAGCTCTTTAGTAAGATTCTGTAGATTAAAGACCCCTTGATAGTAGGGTCGCAGCAGGTCCTCAGATTGAATGAGGGTTTGCATCAGTTCTCGTTGACGTTCTCTTCCGCGTTTTTGTTGCGAAGAAGCCATTTGTTTGCTGGCTTCCAAACCACTATCCAATATTTCCTGAACGTCGATACAAGGATTATTTAAAACTCCGAAAAAACCTACACCCACAAGGGGTATACTCTGCACACAGGCTGGAATCCGACGGTTTTTACGTGGCGCAAAAAGTTCATCCCAAAGGGAATTATGGATGGCATTTGAGATACGATCGGCAACCTTTTCGAGAGCCCCAGGATATGGTAAAGCACCTGTCTCGCGAGAACGATTCATAAAGATGACATAACTATTACTAGTAAGTGAGGTGCGACAAATCACATCGCTATCACGAAAGCTCCCTGCCTGCCCCCAAAGGGAAAACAAAATATCGTGAAAAACATCTTTCATATTATTATAAACATCGATACCGTACTCGACGCTAATTTTGTTAAAGCTGGATGCATCGATGGTGAGAATACCGAGACCACCAAAACTTCGGAGCATGGAAATAGGAATCTGGGGATTATAAAAAGGAATAGACTTGCATCTTCCCTTGACCCCTTGATCTGCCTTAATTCCCCCAAAAAGGCTGGCAGTTGTCAGTAAGTCATTATAATTCTGCTTAGTTAACACTGTTAGCTGGTCATTAAACTCGTGGCTTTCCGACTGTGCCACAGAGTTATTCAGTCCTCCGGCTGATTGCACAATAAGAACCGGTAACCTACGCCCCAGACTGTTCAGGATGTCAATGGTCGCTTCACGGGGAAAAGCAGGAAAGTTATCATCTGCTATGATAGCGATTACGTCCTGCTCATATAGCTCAGATAAAAAATTCTTACCTTGCACCTTGATAAGCTTCGACTCAAGGCCTACTTCAAGTAAGTCATCCTTGAGTTTTTTGGCAAGATTCATATCTTGTAACGCAATCACAATCATGTAATAGCTAATCCTAGTATAATCAGTACCATACGATTACAAAGAACCCTATCGGTAGCATTTTAAAAAAGTTAAGCTTTTTGAACTTTATATAGGGCCTATGGGGTAAACTTTGGTTTTCTTGGCTATTTTCGTTAATATATAGCACTACCCGTGCCTCTCTCCCTCATGATAGGTCGCAGGTGAGCGTCAATAATTAGAGGATTTACTATGCTCTTTCCCATACAAAAAACATTCACAAAAAGGCTAATTTCTTCCTGCAATTCTCGGAAATTATCCATAGCTTTTCCCGAAGGGGATGATCCGCGCGTGCTAGGAGCGAGCTTAGAGCTTTTGAGGCAGAACTGCGTCAAAAAAATAGCTATTTTGGGGGATTTTTTATCTATAAGGTCAACGATCAATACACAAGTTCCAAACTTTCCTATCGACGATTCCCGACTCGTATGGATAAATCGCGATTACAAGGATATCGAGGAGTTGGCAGCTCAAACCTACGGTGATTACCTAAAAAAGCGAAACAAGCCTGGAACATCAGAACAGATTATCAACTGGTCTAAGCACCCTGCAAACCAAGCGGCTGCTCTCATCCATAATAGCATAGTAGATTGTGCCTTGGGGGGATGCAGATATACAACGGCAGAAATTATCCGCTCTGCGATACAAGGAGTGGGACTCAGAGAAGGAAATAGAACTATCAGCGGTGCGTTTGCTATGGTTAGAGAGCAGGATTCGCAATTAGACCAGTTTATGTTTAGCGATTGTGGTGTTGTCATAGACCCAACCACGGAGCAGCTAGTGGATATTGCTAAAGATACCGCCGAGACCTTCAAGCAGCTCTACCCAGAAGAAATCGTCAGAGTCGCTTTTCTTTCATTCTCAACAAAAGGCTCCGCAGAACACCCCTATGTGGCAAAGGTCGCTGCGGCCAGTCGCATTTTTAAAGATCGTTATCCCGAGATTACTGCCGATGGTGAGTTGCAATTCGACGCTGCTTTTCTACCCGAGATTGCGGCAAGAAAATGCCCCGATAGCGCCATCGGTGGACGGGCGAACTGCTTTATCTTCCCCAACCTTGATGCCGGGAATCTGGCCTATAAAATCACCCAGCGGCTAGCAGGATTTGATGCCTTTGGCCCCATACTTCAAGGAAGCGCCAAACCTTATTCAGACCTTTCCCGTGGAGCCAGTGCATATGACATTTTTATAGCGGCTCTTATAACCATGCTCCGGGTGAAAGCTAATTCTTAGCAAATTCTGGAAGCCTTTTTCAGCGAATGAAGTTTACACCGGATCTCCTAGCCGATACCATGATTTACTGGGATTTTAGGTAGTGTCAGCGGGCAAATTGTTAATCCCGGCTCTTAAATTTACACCTGACTCTTCGTCCCTTAGGAAAAAAGTGCCCTTATTAACTTGGGTTAACTCCGCTACTTTTTTCCGCGTGCGCCGATTCTGGTGAAAATAGCGAACCAGGTTCGCGCTGTTGACAAACAAGGAGTTCAAAGAAAAATGCGAACTCAATTTTTAAGATCCCTGGTTAACGAATTAAAGAGCGCGAGGATGCAAGACGTTTTCTACAAGGCAGATGACAAATTACGAAAAGACTATCCTATGTTTGAGCAAACCACGGAGAAACCAGTTTCTTTGGGGGTTATGGGATGACTTGGCTCCATAATCATTCAGAAACCACTATCGTAGCGGTAGCTGTTGTTCTCCTGTTGCTGACTCTTGCCATTACCATCCTGATTTATAGGCGTAAAAAGCCTGGCCCCATCATCCCTGTTCAGTATTCCAAACAAAAGCCTAGGGTTCCTTTCCATATTCTCAGCTTTCAAGACGACTGTCCTTTTAACTATCGGAATCCTTATCTTGATGGTCAATCTCATGAATGGCGTGAGGAGATGGCTCAAATAGGTAAAAAGCTAGATTCTCATTCTGTCAGTCACGTATATTTCGTCCACGGCTCTTTTGTTGGTGATGACCCTTTCGGCATTATTCCCACTCTCCGCCGCATTCACCCGAACATGAGCCCTAGCACGGAACTTAATATTCGCCAGAAGGTGAGACGTGGTTACGAGAAGATCACCAAAGATACAGGGAACTACTTAGCCGAATATGTTGACCTATTCCGTATCGCAACGGGAACCAAGGCGCAGTGCAAAACCTTTGTTTGGTCCTCAGCCAACCATCATGTGGCAAGGCTTGTAGGTGCTTTGGACCTCATCCGCAAGCTTGCCAAGGATTTGCCTGATCTTCCTGTAAGCCACATCCTTCTTTTAGGGCATAGTCACGGGGGACAAACCTTCGCTCTTTTTTCGCACCTAGTTAATATGACCCATCTAGGCAATCAACTATGGGATATTCTTATCAGGAATGAAAAAGCCACTCTCCTTGAAAAGCGCCTTGTTTATAAGCTTAAAAAATTTTACTTCGACTTTGTTACTTTTGGCACCCCTTACCGCTACTCTTGGAGATTGAGTAAAAAAATGAAGCTGATCAATATCATTAATCATAGAGGAAAAAGCTTTTTAGCAGAAAAATCTTTGGGATTCTGGAAAACTTCTGGTGGGGATTACGTTCAGCAGTGGGGTATTGCTGGTTCTGACTCTTTAGCTGCCTCTAGCCGGGATCGGGCAATCAATCGTGAAATCGACAAATTACTAGGCTCTGGTGTTGACCCTAAGAGTTGGCTGGAAAATATGGCAAAAGGTATGCGCGTCCCGGAAGCTGGAACGACCTACCTTGTAGACTACCGTGATCAAAGCCTTATGGTACCCAACTTTATGAAAACTGTCTTTGGCCATGGCGTCTATACAAAGTACGAGGTGATGCTGTTCAATACGCGGCTTATTACCAATGAGTTCTACGATGATAACTGACAGTTATTACTTGGATACGAACTGACCCTTAGCTTTAGACTATGGTAGGACGGCAGGGCAGAAATCTGCCCCTCTACGTGGGAAATAGGCACCATTTTCATGGCAATAGGACGGCATCCGTCGACAGAGATATATTCTCTAGCGCGATTTCGAGTAAAAAACTCGAAACTCAATCGACGGGGCAGGACATGCGCCAATGACGAATTAACGATAGCAACTTGACTGCTAACAATGGGAAAGATATAAGGGTGCTGATTTTGTACAATACCCTTTCCACTCCATTCTTTGGGCATAAAGTTGGGGTGGAACTTTCATTTGTGCTTCAAGTGGAAAAACATAGAAAATTCCAAAAGCTCAAACTCATTGACGACCTACCCATCTTCTTCCAAAGTGACCGCAATCTGTCAACAACCAATGGGTTTTTTAGGAAAAGTTTTCGAGCGCGGTGAGCACTTTCCTAGCATCAGATCGTTCAGGCTAAGCACTTTTTAATTTGCATTAATCGCCAGAATATGTTCTTTATCGATGATTCTATACAATGCTTTTTTCGTCTACAGAAATGCGAGATATTGTCATGGTTGACGATCAAGAATTATTAAAAGACTTAGTAAATGCGATTTCTGCTTGGATTGAAGGTGGACGAGGGCGCAGTTTATCTGCACTGGCTCGGCGTTGTAGCATTGCTTACTCAACCATTCGCAGAATTGCACAGCATGAGAGTACCCCTCATCCCTATACAGCTTTAGCCATATGTGAAATTGTCATGGCTACCGAGCAAAGAGTAGTATTTCTAAAAAAGCACTTTCCCATCATCGGCAATTTGATGGAAGATTGCTATTCGAAAAATATTCGGCCTGAGCCAAACGAGGAACAACTTAGCAAGTTTCTTTCCCAAGAGCCTCATAACAGAATATTTAATATAGCCGCAACCTCAGCGGGAGCCTCCCGTTTGGCAATACGCCGTCTTGCCGGTGATATTGGTATCGAAGCTTTAGACGAAATGGTAGCAGCCGGTATTTTATATGAAGTTGATAACGATACCGTCAAGTATTCCCATGAAAATTGGGCCTTAGGAAATGTGGAAGACACCTTGAGACAGATTCGCTTAGGTACTCAACACTTTGATAAGAGCCTTATTGGCACCGATGGTGCCAGCTTGATGCACGCAACGGGAGCCATATCAGCAGAAGCAGTTCCTGAGCTAAAAAAGTTGATTCTGAAATTCATAACGGACGTTAATAGTCTAAAAAATCGCCCCCAGACTGAGGGAGGAGTTCACTTCTTCTGCAACTTGATGTACTCATTGTATGACAAGGAAGAGTGGAGTCGCTAAAGGGACAACAATATGAAAAAATTTATATTAGTATTATCATTATTTGCTTTCACAATCCCATTGTTTGGCAGCGGTTCAGATACGGTATTTAAGCCTATATCTCAATATCGCCTTACAGATGACCTGAGTGAGGTAATCACTCCCCCGAATCAAAAAGATAAACTGTCGAATCTAGATCGACCCATCCTAGTTGTGAAAGTAGGTTGGCGGAATTACTGGGAAGCTTATGTATATATATGCTTTGGCTTCAATGTAGGAGTTCAGCTCAAAGGTTACGAACCTTTCTTAATTTTCAGTTGGGATGCCACACTTGAAGCTATTACGGCCGAGGGACCTGATGGAGTCGCCCTCTATATATTAAGTCCCTAAAGGAATTTTCATGCGAATTCTTTTCGTATGTTTAGGAAACATCTGCCGCTCTCCAGCGGCAGAGTCCATATTTAGCCATCTCATAAAAGCCCGCAATGCCCAGGATCGCGTTTCCTGCGACTCAGCTGGTACCGCTTCTTATCACCAGGGTGAAAAAGCGGACCCGCGCATGTTACAGGCACTCAGAGCCCAGGGCTATCCAGAACCATCGCGATCCAGACCTGTTATTAGCAGTGATTTTTACAATTTTGATCTTATTCTGGCTATGGATCGCAGTAACTACAATAATCTGCGAAAAAGCTGCCCCAAACCCGAGTTACAGGGCAAAATAAAATTGTTTTGCTCCTTTGGCATTACCCATGAGGAGGAGGTTCCGGACCCTTATTACGGGGGAAACCAGGGATTTACCATGGTAATTAAACTAGTCGAGGGCGTTTGCATATCACTCATCGAAGATTGTCTCAATGTAACAAGTCCCCCAAGTTCATAACCATTAGTAACAGCTCCGAGCTCAAAACCCTCTTTGCACCGAAATTTAAGGTTTAGAATTAAGCTAGCTCCTAGGGGGACACATCGTCATCACCGAGTAAAACACGTAATTTTTTCAGGCAGCATATCATTTCACTCCTCTCTTCCCGGGGTAAAGGACCCAAAATACGGCTGACCTTCCTCTCCACGAGATCGGGGAGTTGGCTCCTTATTTGGCGTCCTTTCGAAGTCAAAGAAATGATAAAACCACGCCCCGTTGCATGGGGTGTTCTTCGCAGCCATCCGTTGCGAATCATCCTTGTAAGGATCCGCGAGATATTGCCCTTATCTTTTAGAGTAAGTTCGGACAGATCACGCTGGCTGATACCATGCTGTTGATCAATGAGCTGTAACACTTCCCATTGCTCAGGAGATACTTGATGATATCCAATGACATCGAGTACGAGACGTCGCATTAACAAAGTCGCGCGATCGAGATTAAAAAATAGATCCTCATTAAGAGCATCTGGTACCACTAATCCTCCACTTCTTGTGCCATTCATTCTAACAATTATAGCATAGTCAACTCGACTTCTTCAATTCATCCCCCTTTGGAAAGACTTTTCATGAAAGTTCTTCTATCTTGTGTATAATCCCCATAGCTGTTGAGTTTTGAAAAGGAGCAGTCATGTTTGTTTGGGATATTAACCCAGAAATATTTAAGTTGGGTCCCCTCGCACCACGTTACTATGGACTATTGTTTGGCCTAGGGTTCTATGTAGGTTTTCTGATTATGCGTCGGATTTTTCGTGAAGAAGGGCACCATGAGGAAGAGCTGCAGTCGTTGCTTTTATATATGATGATTGGCACTATTGTTGGTGCTCGATTAGGGCATTGCTTGTTTTACGAACCCCTGTATTATCTTTCTAACCCTCTTGAAATTCTTAAGGTTTGGCATGGTGGACTGGCAAGCCATGGCGGTACTATCGGTGTTTTAATTTCCTGTTATCTTTTCCGTAAAAAACATCCTCAACATAGCTACTTGTGGCTCGCAGACAGGCTTGCTATCGGTACTGCATTCACAGCCGGTTGTATTCGTGTGGGAAATTTTTTCAATTCAGAAATCATTGGTAAACCAACGGAATTACCCTGGGGTATTGTTTTTAAATCCCATAGTCCTGTGCCACGGCACCCGGCAATGCTATACGAGGCATTAGCCTACTTTTTACTATTCATAGTTCTTTATTTCCTATACAGGCGCTGGAAGGCAAACACACCCCAAGGATCCTTGCTAGGAATTCTCTTAGTATGGGTATTTTCAGCTCGCGTAGGTATTGAGTTTGTTAAGGAGAATCAAGTGGCATTCGAAAACCATATGTTATTCAATATGGGACAAATTTTAAGCGTTCCTTTCATTCTTATAGGAGTGCTTTTTCTAACTGGAAAAATACAAGGAGTGATGCCATTTTTAGTAGAAGCGCAAGCTAAAAATCCCAAAAAACAGAAATCTAGCCCTAAGCCCAAGAAAAGAAAGTAATTACTACTTTTTGAATTGCTGCTGTGGGGAGTCTGATGTGGCCTGCGCTACCTCATTCGTGTATGCCTTAAAGTCAAAAAAAAACTGAAAGTAAAGTACGGCTGCCAACCCTGCAGCTGTTATGATAATTCGAAACCACACATTGCTTCTCCTTCTTCTTTGGTCCGATCCATTGTAAGATGACCAGCAACGCTCGTCAATCACTGAGGTTTTACATGTTGCGCCACTTCTTTTGCATAAAACTAAATATATTTCTTTATATTCTTTTACTAGGCGCTCAATGTAAGTCTTCTTCATCTACATCCAATTTATCAGATATTGAGACATTCTTAAAGTCTCAGACATTTGACCAGACCCTTGTAGAAGCGGCATTACGTGAATTATCCCAAGCTCCCCACCCCTTGGGATCGCTAAGACAAGCCGAACTTGCTACTTATTTACAGTCGCAGTTAAAATCCATGGGCTTCCAGCCCATTGTCCAATCATTCTCAGCTAAAGTTCCCAACCCCATCCTTTTGGAAAACCCCGATGCTCCAGCTCCTCTAGCTCTCGAAAAAGAAGGGAAAAACATTTTAGCAACACTAGATAGCAATGCCCCATGTACCTTACTGATCGGATCTCACTATGATTCGAAGTATTTCTCAGCATTCAGCTACGTTGGGGCTAACGATTCCGGCTCATCCTCTGCTGCTTTATTGTGGGTCATAAAAGTGCTTAAAGTTTGGAAAGAACAATCATCAAAAGAGTGCACCTATACTGGAGTCTGGTTTGATGGAGAGGAAGCCTATTTAACCGATTGGAACGATGGACTTACCCGACACCCTATCAAGAGCCAGGATAATACTTATGGTAGTCGGCATTTAGCAGGCAGCCTTGAATCCTGTCAAACAGGGTGGTGTCTGCCGCAAACAAATATGGCGGTCACAGGCTTGGTATTGCTTGATATGATAGGTTCTCCGGAGATTTTACTGACAAAAGATTTAAACTCAACAAAACATTGGATAAATGAAGCTCTTACACTCGATGAAGAGCTGGGATTGAACCTGTATCAAAGAAAAACGACCAATAGTAACAGTGTAGAAGATGATCACATTCCTTTTTTAAAAAAGAATCTACCAGCCATTGATCTTATTGATTTCAACAACCTTGAAGTTTGGCACCAACCTGGCGACGACTTTGACAGGGTATCTATGGATAGTATAAAACGAGCCTCCCAATTAGCTATTGCTCTGGCGATTCAGATTGAACAAGGCAACCTTTAGACTAGATTCGCATTTTCATCCGACTCGCCCTGGTAGCAAAAAGTATCCTCACTAGCCAGAAGAGTAGCTCCAAAAGCAATGACTATGGTCTTTTCAATAAAATAGTTATAAAAGGTCGTTGCCCATATTGCACCACAATAAGGAGTCTCCGATGCAGGATTTTAATCAATTCATTTTAGACAATCAAATCATTGGATTTTTTGACGAGCCCGTACAGCTCAAAAGTGGCAGAAAAAGTAATTATTATGTTAATTGGCGTAAGGCAACAAATGATGCATTTTTACTCCATCAGCTAACTGATCACATTGTTTCATTCTTGCAGTCACAAGAACTTAGCTTTGATTCCCTCATTGGAGTTCCAGAAGGTGCTAGTAAAACCGCTGTGGTCACAGCTCTGAAGTGGGCGCAGAAAAATCCCCAGTTTGGACCTGGGAGTCATATTATCCCTATGGGACGTGCAAAGCCAAAATCCCATGGTGCACCGGAAGATCGCTACTTCATCGGTGCTCCCCAAGGTAGAGTACTGGTTTTAGAAGACACCATTACAACGGGGATTTCATTGTATAGTTTTATCGACAAGCTACTGGAAAACGGCTTCAATGTTGTAGGAGCCATATGTCTTACAGACCGTATGGAAAAGAGAGATGACCAACTCTCAGTAGCTACATTTATCAGTCAGCGTTATCAAGGTCATATCAAATATTTAAGAATGAGCACGGCAACAGAGCTTCTACCAGCAGCATTCCAGCAAAATCCGGTCAGTGAGGACACAAGGCAGGCCCTCCTAGAGGAATTTCAAAACTACGGGGTGACCACTTTGAATTTAGGAGATAACTCGTGAACTTTATAAATAAGTGGCAGAGCTGTGTCACAGCAAAAAACTCCCTATTATGTGTCAATATTGATCCTGGTGAATGGGGTCAACGCGACCACTTGACCCTAGATCAAGGAGAGTCAAAAGTATCTTGGGCAAAATCCATTATTGCAAAGACTGCTCCCTATGCGGCAGCCATTAAACCCAATAGGCAGTATTTTAAGGATATTAGCCGAGAAGAACTAGCCTCCATCAACAGTTACGCTCACTCACTGGGCCTCATAAGCATAGATGATAGTAAAATAGCCGATATTGGGGCCACGAATGATGCCGCCTTATATCATGCGGTACAAGAAGGATTCGATGCTATTACCTACTGCCCGTTTCCTGGCAATATTGCAGAAACATGTGAAATGGCCAAACAGCGTAATATTGGCCTAATTCCCCTGGCTCTGATGTCTAATCCCGAGTTTAAGCTTATGAAAAGCTTGACTATAGATAAGCTACCAGCTTACCAATACTACGCTAAAGAGTCATATATCCATGGGGCAGCGGGAGTGGTCGTGGGAGCTCCCAGCCCTAAAAATCATATACTGCAAGAAGAAGTTGATGCTATCAAAGCAATCATCGGCCCGCTTACAGTACTGGTTCCTGGTATAGGCGCCCAAGGCGGATACTTAGCCCCCATCGTAGCTACTTTTGGCGATCAGGCTATTGTCTCAGTAGGACGTGATATAGCGTATCACCAAGATCCTGCCTCCCAAGCTCGCAAGTACCAAGAATTGATCAATAGTTATCGTCATTAAGCCGATATATACATTGGAGGCAGTCCACTAGTAGCACTGGATTGATTCCTACATTTTCGTTATGATCTTGGCTAAGCTTTTGTTCAAGGGGAAAAAGGTTATGACTAGAACACAGGATACACTACCATCTTACTTGAGTAAGTACTGTATTGAACATGATGTGAGCAAATATACAAGCCGCGATCATGCGGCCTGGCGATATATTATGCGGCGTGCCATCCCATTTTTCAGGGAGCATGCCGTCAATGGTTATGAAAAGGGTCTAGCTGAAACGGGAATATCCACTAATCGTATTCCCCATATCGACGATATGGATAAGGCTCTGCAAAAAATTGGCTGGGGAGCTGTACCGGTGTGTGGATTCATCCCTCCCTGGGCCTTCTTAGAGTTTCAAGCCAGAAAAATTCTTCCTATAGCCACAGACATGAGAAGCGTCAATCATATTGCCTATACACCAGCTCCCGATATCGTTCATGAAGCAGCCGGCCATGCACCCATACTTCCCGATGTGGATTATAACAACTATCTTTCTTACTATGCCAAATTAGGCACAAAGGCTGTGTATTCGAAACAAGACCTTCAGCTCTACGAAGCTGTACGCTACCTCTCGGATATTAAAGAAAAACCAGAAAGCACTATCGAAGCCGTTAGCGATGCCGAGCGGCGACTCTCAGCGGCCATTAGAAGTTTTTCCTATGCTTCTGAAGCCACAAAAGTGGGAAGAATGAGTTGGTGGACCGCCGAATATGGTCTCGTAGGCAGCCTTGAAAAGCCCAAAATTTTTGGCGCTGGTTTATTATCCTCTGTCGGTGAAAGCCTCAATGCCATGACGCCAGGTGTTAAAAAGATACCCTTGAGCATAGATTGCACCAATTTCTCTTTTAATATTACGGAACCTCAACCCCAATTATTTGTCGCTGAAGATATGAAGCACCTTCATAGTGTTCTCCATGAACTTGACGACACCCTAGCCTATCGCAAAAGTGGCTTGCAAAGCCTTACCATTGGACTTGCTGCAGAAGCTGTCACAACAACCACTTTGGATTCGGGAATACAAATTTCAGGAAAAATTGCTAATTTTGAGAGCAGCCATGGCCAATGCACATTTCTAAAGTACGAAGGCCCTGTTCAGCTTTGTTATGAAGGACGAGAATTAACGAACCAAGGCATCTCTCGCCATACTCAGGGTTATAGCACACCGCTGGGCCGCCTTGTTCAATTTCCCGACATAGCCTTTCATCAACTTGATGCAAGGCAGCTTTCAGAGGCTGGTATTGAGATAAACCATAAAGTTACACTAAGTTTTTCATCTGGATTTACACTGAAGGGCCAGGTCACACAAATTCTGCGCCAACAAGGGAAGCTGTTACTGCTGAGTTTTGCAGATTGCACTGTAATCAAAGGAGAAAAAATTTATTTTGAACCTGCATGGGGAGAGTTCGACCTCGCGTTGGGAGAAAGTGTACTCTCGGTATGCGGCGGTCCCTGCCAAAGGGAAACTTATGGTGAACATGAGATCATTGAAACGGAGACGACTCCGGGGCGATCTACTCCCTATACCGAAGGAGAGCTTCAACTTTTCGACCAGTATCAGCTTATCAGGGAGCTTCGCCAAGTAGACAATCACAGTGTAGCGCAACAAAAACTTGAACAAGCCGCAACAGTAGCCCTACAACACACCCCCCACGAATGGCTATTACTGTTAGAAATGTATGAGTTAGCCAAAAATAAGTTAGCACTGCATCCCGAAAACTATAAATTTGTTAAGGACCTTGAGTCCCACCTCCATAATGTGGAAAATAGTAAGGATGAAAATGCTGAACATTTAAGCCATGGTCTAAGTCTCATTCACTAGCTAAGGAAAGGGCGGTATGAAGAGATTAAGTATATTTCTAGTTCTTATCACTTTCATTCCAGCCTGTACTTTCCGTTCGTTAGCATTAAGGAACATTGACTGGCTGGTGGAGCGACGCCTTAATGATATATTTGACTTAAACGATGCGCAAGAAGCACAGCTTGAACCTACAATCAAAGATTTTATGGGCTTTTTAAAGGGCCCTTTAGGTCAACAAGCCATGGGAACCATTGATAGCATTATTCAACACTCTCAGAATGGCTTATCCGAAGATGAAATCAGTACTGCCTTTGATAAGATCTTAAAAATGCGCCGGGCTATCATGGAGCGCTACGCCTCTGAGTTGGCCACCCTTTTTAAAAGCCTTTCCGATCAGCAACTCCAACATTATAAAAAACAACAAGCCGCAGATGACGAAGATCTCATCGCCGTATTGACCAGTAAGAACTTCAATGATGCTGCCAAAGAAGCCTTAGAAAGCCGTATTGACTTACTAAGTGCCTGGTACGGAGATCTCAATCATCAACAAAAGGAGCTGCTCTATAGCAGCTCTTCTACGAAACAAGAGCATTTCCGTGAACGCTTAAACTATCGGCAAAAGAGTCGTGAATTTTTTATGACCATGGTTAAAAAACCACAGAGTGAAATTCACTCCTTTCTCAACCAATGGGCAGTAAACCCCAGCCTTAGGGCGCAGCAGCTGGGGTTTGATTCCATGGCCCAATGGCGGGAGAGACTCATTCCCTTTTTGGTTAAATTTCATGCCTCCCTTACACCTAAGCAATGGCAAACCTTTCGTGAGGAACTAGGAAGCTTAAGGCGAGATATTGCTAGCTTTGTAAAATCTTAGTTTCTATTTCTCAAGCTTTCACTGATCATCCCCGAGCCTAAGCATTGATCGCCCTGGTAAAATACCGCATACTGTCCCGGAGCTATCCCCGCATCCGGTTCAGCTAACCGCACTTGACTTTGATCTCCTGCATATTCCAGCTGACAAGCGGTTACCCTTTCCCCATGTCTAATTTTTACGGAGAGACCTTCCCAGTTGTCTGGCAGTCCTGACAACCAATGTAAAGATGTTACAGAAAAAGACTTTTGGGGCATAGCTGGAGAAAGCTTTTCCTTGGAAACGTATACAATATTTTTGTGGCAATCTTTGCCCACAACAAACCAAGGTCCACCGCTCAGCCCCAGGCCTTTACGCTGCCCTATAGTATGATACCAAAATCCCAAATGTTTCCCGATAACCTGCTGGCTTTCCATCTCAATAATATCCCCTGGTTGATCACCAAGGTGCATCCTCACAAACTCGTTATATTTAATTTTCCCGAGAAAGCAGATGCCCTGGGAATCTTTTCTCGCTTTATTGGCCAGATTAAATTCTTCAGCTATTTGACGTACATTGGCTTTTGGCAGGTGACCAATTGGGAAAATAATTCTCTGCAGTTGCTGTTGCGAAAGCCTGGAAAGAAAATAGGTTTGATCTTTGATAGGGTCCAGGCCTTTCTTTAAGCGAGCCACTCCTTCTTTATCTCGATCGATCCGAGCATAATGCCCCGATGCAATAAGATAGGAGTCATCAATATAGTCGCAGAAAGCGCCAAATTTGACTCTCTGATTACAAAGAATGTCTGGACTTGGCGTCCGGCCAGCACGCAATTCAGAGACAGTGTGGCTCACCACTTTATCCCAGTAGGGTGTTTGCAAGGATACAATTTCTAGGGGCACACCCGCTTGCTCACAAACAGCACGAGCATAGCGAAGATCCTCTTCCCAAGGGCATTGGCCTAAAAATTGAAACTCCTCTTCAAGCCATATTTTGAGATAAAAAGCAGTAATATCATACTTCTTTTCGTTCTTCAGAAGGTTCAGTGCAACGCTGCTATCAACCCCACCAGACACTAAAACCGCAACTTTCATAGCTCACTCCTTTAACAGATGGTCTGTTTAGCATGGTAGAAAAAGAACTTCAACAATTTGGGTGAGCGATCCTAAAGCTTGCCCTTTTGACTATATCTTGCTAGCACTAGATGTTTTTGGATGAGGAGTGTACGTGCTAATAAAAGCTGTTATTTTTGATTTCGATGGTGTCATTGCGGAAACCGAGTACCTCCATCGCCAAGCTTGGGTTATTCTGAGTCGTAAATTTAATCTTCCCTTGCCAAATGATTTCCTCGATAAGGGTATTGGCAGTACAAACGATAAGTTAGCTGCGGAACTGCTTGCATTTTGGCAACATCAGATCCCTCAAAATATCATACTTGACATGAAGTGTACCGCTTTTTGTCAGCTTGTCGCAGCTGCTGCTCAGGTTCTGGTACCAGGAGTTTTAGCAGCACTCCATAAGTTCGAATCACTAGGAATCCCGATGGCTATCGCAACGAGTTCCCCCCACAAGGAAATCGACGCCATTCTCAAGCGGTTTACTATGGAACATCTATTTCAAAGTATTCTTACTCTCGATGACGTCACTTCACCGAAGCCAGCACCCGAGGTCTATTTGAGATCGGCGAAAGCCTTAGGGCAGCCCCCCCATCATTGTCTTGTTTTTGAGGACTCGATCCTGGGAGCTACTGCAGCGCGGGCCGCAGGTACTAATGTTGTTGCTGTCACAACATCTTTTCCCCGCCAAGCATTAGAGCCTGTTCTTGATGCTATCGCCGATTTTCATGAAATAGACAGGGTACTTAGTCACTGTGAGTTTGGAAAAAATTATGAATCCTGAATGCCATACCCCTTTAGCCGAGTCCCTGAGGCCTCAGAATTTGAATGAAATATTTGGCCAGGAAAATATTTGGGGTCCAGGAAAACCACTTCAGCAACTCGTGGCATCCGGACGATTTACGTCTATACTGCTATGGGGACCACCGGGAAGTGGTAAAACCAGCCTCGCCCATGTGATTGGCTCTCACTCCAAAAACGAAGTCGTATCCTTGTCCGCTGTTGAGGATGGTGTCAAAAAAATTCGCGAGCAGATCAATCGCTCGGCAATCCGTAAAAACCATGGAGAAAGTCCCCTTTTACTTTTTATGGATGAAATTCACAGGTTAAACAAAGGCCAGCAAGATGTCTTGTTACCCGCCTTAGAAAAGGGCTTGGTTAAGTTTATTGGTGCTACCACAGAAAACCCTTCCTTTTCAGTAAACAACGCGATTTTATCGCGGTGCCTGGTATTTCAACTAAAACCACTGGCAACAGACGCCGTTACCCAGGTTCTAAAGCGCGCTTTAGAAGCGCCCCATTCCCCCCATCATGGCCGCACTCTTGATGCCGCCATTCTTGAAAAGTTAGCCCGAGCCAGCGCAGGGGATGCTCGCCAGGCTTTGAATTTACTGGATGCTGTGCTGCTGACTATACCAGAAAGTCAAAAAATCTCTTCTGAGTCAGTGGCCCCTTTATTAAAAGAAGTTATGGCTCAATATGATCGTAACGGGGATCACCACTATGACATTATTTCAGCATTCATTAAATCCATTAGAGCTTCTCAGGCTGATGCCGCAGTCTATTATCTGGCAAGGATGATTGAGGGGGGGGAAGATCCCATGTTTATCGCCAGAAGACTCGTCATAGCAGCTAGCGAAGATATTGGTAATGCCAACCCGAATGCATTGATTCTAGCCAATAGTGCAATGCAATCAATACACCATATTGGCATGCCTGAAGCACGCATTATTCTTTCACAGACAACCTGCTATCTAGCAGGATGCCCCAAAAGTAACCGATCCTACTTAGCGATTGATACTGCTCTCGAAGACGTCCGCGATCAAGGTCCCCTGCCCATTCCTCTCCATCTGCGCAACGCTCCGAGTCGCTTAATGAAAGAGTTAGGCTATGGAGCCGGCTATGCTTACCCCCATGATGAACCAAACAAGGCCGCAGCTATGGACTATCTGCCAGAAAATATAGCCCATAAAAGCTACTACATACCTTCTGACAGTGGTTCCGAAAAACAGCTGGGGGCTAACTTGAAAAAGTTAAATTCTAAAAATACTTGGGAGAAGCCATAAAAGCTGTTAAATAGGCCCCATCATAAAGAAGATTCGTGTGGGGGTGTGTTGCTAATATCCTAAATTCTACTGATAAGACCTGACATTAGCCCAGGGATGAGTCGCGAGCAGCTTTTATCAGTAGAATTTTATTGACAACAATCCCCTGAACATTGGAGGCCCCATGAAAGATAGCTCACCCATAGCCCTCATTTCGGTTACCGACAAAACCGATGTTGTACCTTTTTCTCAGAAACTCAGCCAATTGGGTTTCACCATACTTTCTACCGGTGGTACAGCCCAAATTTTGCGGGAAGCTGGCATCGATGTTTTCGACGCTGCAAAATACGCTGATAGTCCCGAAATTATGGATGGTAGGGTCAAAACTTTACACCCCAAAATCCATGGTGGTATCCTAATGGATCGCTCCAACCCCCAACACCGGGAAGAGGCCAAAAGCCACAACATCATGCCTATCGACCTCGTTGTCGTAAACCTTTATCAATTCAAGACGCAAGCTGTTGAACAGAAATTGACACTCAAAGATGCTATTAAGTTTATTGATATTGGTGGCCCCACAATGTTAAGAGCTGCTGCCAAAAACTATCTACATGTAGCGCCCGTTATTGACCCCAAAGATTATGACAAGATTATTCAAGAATTGACCAAAGGCGAGCTGAGCTTAAAAACTAGACAGTATCTTGCCGGCAAGGCATTCAGTCAAATATCTGACTATGACCGCATGATTGCCAACTATTACCTCGAAGAAGGGCTAGACCAGACATCTGAGCAAGCAGAGCTTAAGCTATCTCTCCAGTCACCCCTCCGCTATGGTGAGAACCCTCACCAAAAAGCTAATTTTTATACCTATTCTGGTGCTCCTTCTGGACTTCAAGAAGCCCATGTACTCCAAGGGAAAGAGCTATCTTACAATAATATCATTGATGTTGATGCCGCAGCTCATATAGTAGCTGACTTAGCGGATTATACGGCAGTAGCTATTATCAAGCACACCAATCCTTGCGGGGCTTCAGCGTCAAAGACCTTATCTGTTAGAGATGTCTTTAACAAAGCATTGGCAGCTGATTCAAAATCGGCTTTTGGCGGTATTGTGGCTTGCAATCGCCCCGTAGATGGTGAAACTGCTGCAGTCATGTCTGGGATCTTTCTCGAGTGTGTGGTAGCTCCCAGCTTTACCGTAGAAGCTCAGGAAATCTTTTCGAAAAAGAAAAATTTACGCTTACTAGAACTCCCCTTTTTAAAACACGGAAACACTACAGGCCAACATCAGATCAAATCTGTACGCGGAGGTATTCTCATACAAGATGCTGATGAGAAACTTCCCAGTGATACCACCAGCTGGAAGCCCGTGACACAAACAGGCTCTGACGCCTACACTGATGACTTGGTTTTTGCTATGACTATCGCGAAGCATGTTAAGTCAAATGCAATAGTATTTGCTAAAGATCTTAGCACCCTAGCCGTTGGAGCCGGCCAAATGAGTCGTGTGGATGCTGCTCAATTCGCAGCCCTCAAAGCTAAAGAGTTCGGCCAGAACTTAGAAGGAGCCGTAATGGCTAGTGATGCTTTCTTCCCTTTCCGCGATACAGTGGACTTTGCCGCCAAACTCGGTATCAAAGCCATTATTCAACCAGGTGGATCTGTACGGGACCAGGAGTCAATTGACGCATGCAATGAAAACAATATCGCTATGATTTTTACTGGAATCCGTCACTTCAAACACTAAATTTCCTGTAAGGTATAGCCTATAGGAGCTGAGTATTTGTAGATGAAATGCTTTTAAAGCATATGTTGTTCAGAAATAGGGGTTCCCAAGCCCCTGTTCTCGACTATAATGATAACTAAGTGACTAAAAATAGTGAGTATAAAAACAAATTCTTGAAAAACCTTTGGGAACTCCGATGGCTTTTATAGGAGGTTGGCTTATGTGGTCTAAGGTTTACAAGAAAAGCCTCATGGCACGTGCAGGATTCGTTATATTCCTACTGTCTCCCACCTTCCTGGTTGCAGATGATGCCGAGTTCTTTTCTGGTCAAGACCCTGAATCAGTGCGGGAAGAATACTTCAATTATGGCATGCCGTGTGCCAAACTTGTTGAGATAAACTACTCAGAATTCTTAGCCTTGATCCATCCCAGCCACAGGGAGTTTTTCAACTCGTTTTGCCTTCCTGAAAATGTTTATACCTGTTCCGATTACAATGGCTTACTGTATCAGCAAGGGGTACTTGAAAACACCAGTGGCCCTATGTGCGAATTCATACCCTCCCCGGATTCTTCCAAGTAACAGCCACGTTAGCACTCTTACATCAAAGCTATAGTAATTTTGCTGCTTTAGAGGCTAGCTCACTTCTTTCTCCCCGCTTTAAGGTAATATGGCCGGCGATAGGCTCATTCTTAAAGCGCTCAATGACGTAAGTCAAACCGTTGCTCTGGGAGTCAATATAAGGATTATCAATCTGGTAGGGGTCGCCTGTCAGAACTACCTTGGTTCCTTCCCCAGCCCTTGTCAAAATCGTTTTGATTTCATGGGGAGTCAAATTCTGCGATTCATCAACCACAAAATATTGGGCTGGCAGCGACCGGCCTCTGATATATGTTAAAGGTTCTATAGCAAGCATGCCTTGATTTATCAGCTCTTCGTAGCTCTTGCTGAGGCGTTTACTACGAGGGGACCCGCTCCCCCCTCCCAATAGGAGTTCTAGATTATCGAAAATGGGCTGCATCCATGGATTGAGTTTTTCATCCAGATCTCCCGGTAAGTAGCCAATATCACGACCCAAAGGAAAAATAGGGCGGGACACCAGTAATTTTTGATATTGATCTTCATCTGTGGTCTTAGTAAGTCCCGCGGCAATCGCCATCAACGTCTTTCCAGTACCGGCTTCCCCACTGATAGTCACCAAACGGATTTTGTCATCCAGTAGTACCTCCAAAGCCATGGCCTGCTCCAAGTTACGCGAGTAGATACCCCACACCCCATCTGTGCGAGGCTCTATCATGCGAACCACCTTTTCGATACCATCATAGATGCCATACACCGATTGGTTGGGGTCCGACTCCTCCTCAAGCACTATAAATTGATTTGGTAGCAAATTTTCTTCGGGAAGACGAATCTCACGCTGAGCATAAAAGTCATTGACCACTTTTGGTTCGACTTTGATATTAACTACTCCCGTATAAAGATGCGATATATCAACTTTATCGGCTTCAAAATCTTCCGCAGCTAAGCCAAAGGCATCAGCTTTAATTCTTAGATTACTATCCTTAGTGATGATGGACACCCGTCGGGTATCACCAAACTGCTTTTGCAAGGTCAAAGCAATGGCCAGAATATGATTATCGGTACTATTCACCAATAACTCTGGTAAAACATCCATATTGTGGCCTAAATATACGAATAGCTGTCCTGAATCCTTGCGATCATCGAAAATAGGAATTCCGGAAGATAATGTTCCTTTAACGCGTAACTTATCAAGTATCCGTGATACTTCCCGTGCATTGCGTCCAATATCACTCATATCTTTCTTGAACGTGTCGATCTCCTCAATTACAGAAATAGGAATGACAACATCGTTATCGTCAAACTTAAAGACACTAAGGGGATTGCTTAACAACACATTGGTATCCAGAATGAAGACTTTCTTCATACTCCTACGTACCCCACATCAAATAAAATTTTTGAGATTATTTGTTATTTCTAACACATCTTATTGATTTCCAAAAGCAATGAATAAGATCAGGTTAAAAATGACCCATTTCGAGAAAATAATCTATTTATTATTATATTTTGCAAAGACTGGTAATATATCTGAAGATCATTTCTCCGGCATCAGATTGATATCAGTCCTATGGAAGAGGGAGTAGCAAGATGACCGAAGCCAATCATTTACTTCATAATCTCAATGTAGAAGCTCGTAGCCTATTCCAGGAGCGACAAGCGATTCTCAGTTTTGTAGATTACCTAAAACTCTTGGAAGAACAGCCGACACGTCTCATTCGTAATGCAAATCAGTATCTTTTTGACGTTTTCAATCACTATGGATTATCGGAACAATGGTCAGAAAATGGTCACCCTAGGTGGAAAATTTTCGATATTGGGACGGAAAGAAACATCCCTATTATCGGTGCAGAATCAGTACAAGAAGAAATTTTCAATATACTGTCCTCATTTATTCGCCAAGGCTACTCTAATAAACTCATCGTCCTGCATGGCCCCAATGGCTCTGCTAAATCCTCTATCATAGAATCACTCTCCAACGCGATGCGATACTATAGTGAAACCGAGGAGGGAGTAGTCTACAGGTTTAACTGGATATTTCCAACTGATAAGTCCTTGACTTCAAAAAGTATGGGAATTTCGGGGCCCATTGGTTTTTCACCTGAAAAAGACGATATTGGTGGAGATTCGTTTGCCTACCTTGACGAGTCACGCATCGCCTCAAAAATTCACTCTGAATTTAGAGAAAATCCTATCTTTCTGATTCCCATGCCTCAACGGGAGCAATGGCTAAGAAAATGGTTAGCTAAGGAAAAAAATACTAGCCCTGATAATACTGATTTGCCACCACATGTAAAACTCCCGGGTTTATCAAAACGCAACCAACTGATCTATGAAAACCTTCTTTCCGCTTATGAGGGTGACCTATCAATGGTTCTGCGCCATGTCCAAGTGGAACGTTTTTACTATAGTCGTCAATACCGTGTGGGAGTGGGAACAGTAGAGCCCCAGATGTCTATCGATGCTTTTGAAAAGCAGCTCACTATGGACCGTAACATTGCCAATTTACCCCCTGTACTCCATAATATTAGTTTTCACGAGGTTGGGGGACCTGTCATTGAAGCAAATAGAGGTATTCTAGAATTTTCAGACATGTTAAAAAGACCTATAGAAGCTTTCAAGTATCTTCTTTCGGCAGTTGAAAAAAGCACCTTAAATTTACCATCATCTACAGCTAATCTTGATATTGTCTTCTTTGCTACCACTAACGAAAAGCACCTAGACGCTTTCAAAACCATACCTGACTTCGCGTCGTTCAAGTCACGATTCGAGCTAGTTACAGCTCCTTATCTTCTGCAAGCTAGCCAAGAAGTAGCTATTTATAAAAACGATATTGAAGCTATCCGCAAGGATAAACCAGTATGCCCTCACACCTTAAGGCTGCTTTGCCTCTGGGCTGTTATGACGAGACTTAAGCAACCAAACCCTGAGAGCTATGAAGCCAAATATCGTTCCTTGATTTCCCGCATCGACCCCCGAACAAAAGTCAAGTTATATGAGCAGGAAACTTTAAGCGACCTATTTAAATCCCAAGAAGAAAAGATACTGCAAGAGCTTCGCAAGCAGATTCGCGAAGAGTTTGACAACATTATTTCCTACGAAGGAAGATTTGGCGCATCCCCTCGGGAGATCAGGACTATCCTATACCGTGCTGCCCAAAATCAGAAATTTAAAACTTTAACTCCCATGAGTATATTCTTCGAACTCGAGCGCTTGGTTAAGGATCGGACAGTTTATGAGTTTTTACAGCTAGAGCCCCGGGGTAAATATCACCAGCCACAGGAGTTCATTTTATACATCAAGAAAGACTTCTGCGACACCTTCGAACGTGAACTTACCAGCTCTATGCGTCTTGTCGAGGATGAGGAATATGCTAACTTACTCAATCGCTATGTAGATCATGTTGTAGCCCATGTTAAAAACGAGAAAATATACAACAGAATCACCAATGCTTACGAGACACCATCTGAAAAAATCATGACTGAAATTGAAAAGATCATCAAGGTTACAACACCTGTCGAACGCCACCGAGAAGCTATTCTCGGGAAGATTGCCGCTTTCAAAATAGACAATCCCAGTAAGGACATCCGGGTTGTTGAAATCTTCTCTGATTATCTTAAAGCGCTTGAAGAGCATTATTTTAAAGAAAGACAAATCTCTGTGGATAGCAATTATAAGGTTATGCTAAGCCTCAATACCGATGCGGAAAAGAATTATAAGAAAGAGGAAGTTGATCTTGCCAAAATTACTTTCGAAAACCTAAAGCAGAAATTCGGTTACGATCAAATTTCTGCTGAGGAGTGCTTACGGTTTCTCTTGACTTTTCGTAGTAAATCCTAAGAGCCTTTCTCTGGAATGATCACCTTTTGGGCAATCATTTCGGAGATAAACTTTTTTCCATCCAGATAATCATCACCAAAGACATCAGTCAAAAATTTCCAGCCTATAGACTGCGACGATGCGAATTTTTTTAGCACATCGTGCTTGTTTTGATTGATAAATACGCGATCTTCAACCTTCCCTTTGGATAAAAAACAAATTACATAAGGGTAATCGGAAAACTTTTGAGCGACTTGATCATCCAATTCATTAGCCATAATTTTGACTTTCCGGCTGAGAATATAATTTCTCACAGGTAATTTCCAAATCTTTTGATGGCTTTTTCTACAATCCTTCCATAGCTCTTGAGGAAGAATTGTGTCTCCCCCCTCTTCAAGATCTGCCGGATCTAACTGATCATTGAGGCTTTTGGGAACCATTTTTACCATAGCCCTATCGAACTTGCTTGCTTCTCGAATGTCTGACTGATTGGCAATGTCCCAAAGTTGATCCCGATAATTGCGGATTAACTCCCCGCATGCTTCAAAAAACTCTAGCTCGCGTCCAAACCAACTACCCCAAATATAGCTCCTGGCTTCTTCACTCCATCCCCCCGTCTCAGGGTCAGAGACTAATTTAATCTTTTTAGCCAGGGAGTTAACTCTTTTGATATATGACTTCACATCAAACTCCAACTGCTCCATGGCCCATTGTGCCAAGGACATTTCTATCTGGGAGCCGAGCGTTTGGACTTTGGTCCAAAAGTCATCGCCCTTGCTCCCATGATCCTTATGGCAGAAGAATGTAGAGCAAACCGAGTTTCTAAATGCGTGAACTTGGCAGTATCCATTATCTCGATCTAGCATGGGGCAAAGGACCGTTTCACTGCGGCCAAACCTGTCATGTTCAAGATCTTCCAGGTAATCAATCCATTGCTGCGGGGTGCTATTCATCCCTTCAGGGGTTGCATACCCCGCTGTGATAATACTAGTGACGCGGTGCGCACCACTGCGCGTGTGAGTCGCTAACCCTAGAAGAAAATTGGGAATTCTAGGAAAGTAGGTGCAACATCGGTAGTCAGGTCTGTAGCCGGAAAAAATAGCTTTTGGACAGTCCATACACGTTGCACGCCGCTCTTCGGGAAAACTCAACTGGAGAAACTCTTGGGGCATCATATAGCGCCAGACACCTGGAAAAACATGATGCTGAATTTTTAAAGGATGAAAAATAGGATCGTTTACAGAATGTTTATTAGTCATTGATACTCTTTACCAGAATTAATAGAAGTACTATCATTACAAAGTAACTATATGGTTTATACAGTTTCTGCAAGTACATGGGGGACTATGACTGACGACCTTACCAAAGCACTGCGTAAAATTTCCAGTGACTTACCTCCGCCCAGGCTTAATTTATCACAGCAAGAACTACAGCTACTAAAGAAAAAACTGGGGCCACGTACTATTACCAGTATCCTTAAAGCCAAAAAACAGCTCCCTGAAAGGCGTATACCGTTTTTATTTAACAGCCTAGATTCCCAGGATGTTTTGGATGTTTTAAATAATTGTTGGGATGGCATATTAAATGCGGACAATGAAAAAGATTGATTTTCTTTGATTATAACTGCAAGCTAATATTTCTTAACTATACAAGAGCCCTAGGCCTGCTGTTATAAATTTCTAAAATATTCACAGTAAAGCTTGCGGAGTACACCTCCTTACGGCTATATTTTGTAAGAATTTTTTGGCTAGGAGAACAACGAACTTTAACTTCGTAGGAGATTCAATTTTTTGAAGGTATTAGAAAGATCCGATCTTAGGTCCATGAAAGAGGTTCGGCTCGTAGGAGAAGGACAAAATGAAATCGTATCAGCCATGGATGCATGGTTTAAGGCCGATGACCAAGGGCTAGACCTTGTGCTAGTCAGTTCAGAGGATGCTATTCCGCCGGTTGTTAGGATCCAAGATTTCAAAAAGCTCCAGTACGAAAAGAAAAAGAAGCAAAAGCAAAACCGCCACAAAACTGAACTCAAAGAAATCCAGCTAAAAGCTAATATTTCTGATCATGATCTCCAAACTAAAGTCAATAATATTGATCGGTTCCTTGAGCGCGGTGACAAAGTTAAGATCATAGTTCGCTTAAAGGGTCGTGAACGTGATAACCCTCAAAGAGCCCATGCCTTGATAGACAAGGTCATGGAGTCCGTAACAGTAGCCCATAAGTTTAGCAAGCTTCCTGGCCCTATTGCCACGGCAATTTTAGAGCCAGCTACAAACAAATAGCAACCCCCCAGCACCGTAAGAAAGAGCATAAGCTCTTTCTTTTTCAATTTAAAAACTTAGTTAGGTTTAAGTTCTTGGCAAAGGTCTCATTTTCTTTTTGATAAGTAATTTCTCTTAACTCTTTTCACTAGTTCCCATAAATCCTCAAAAATCCTATAATAAGTCCTATTCTTTTCTACATACAAAGTTTTCATAAAGTATCTTCAAAGCGTCCCATGGACTAAACAAGGAGGCTCACCATGGAAACAGCGGAAAGCCATGCAATAAACGCAATTTGGAAGACCGATCTGAAATCACCCGAGGAAAAGCTAATCCTTTATCAGCTGGCTTCGAAGCATGAGCTGGGAGAACGCTATTCCTCTTCATGGAAGCACATCGATCAATTCTTAAAAGATTTTAAAACAAGATGGTGCCCCTTGAAGGAGTTAAAAGATAGCACACAGTTAAGTGATGTTAAGCTAAAGAGAACACTAGCAGAATTACTCAACAGAAAGTACATAGAGTCCAATGAAATTCCTGTTAAACTGAAAAGGAATCGAGAAAACTCTGCGGAGACGCAATCAATTTATGCCATTACACCTAAGATTTTTGAGGAGTTTGCTACTGTCGTGGAAGAGCAGCAAGTATCGAACTCTTAACAAAATTCCCTTAGCTATATTGCTGATCATATTGTGTTTTAATGGTGCTCCCGCTCAGGGAGCTCACCATTTTATTTCCACAATGATTGGGGGAGGTTATACTTTTGCTCAGAGTAAGCAAGGGCCATTAGCCACCCTACATAATGCGGCTAGTTTACGTATAGGCATCGATCCGCAAATGAAAATCCCATTTTTCTGGGGTTTTGATCTAGAGACATTTCGCATACAAAAATCTAATAACCAACGCTTATATGACCACCATCATGGCTTTGGCGCTCAGTTTATTCTAGGTATCACAGTTCCTGAATATAGTTTTTGGCTGGGCGGCGGATGGGGGCGTATCCTAGTGAACAACAACTATAATGACATGCCATCACAGGAATCGAGCCGTTACCAAATGCATGGGGCTTCTATTGGAGGAAGTTTAGCCATATATCAGCAAAAATACGCCCGTGTCGATTTATTCTCACAACTCAAGCTAGTAACTACTGACAAAACATGGCGCCAAAGATATCAATACAAACATCTCCGATTTTTCTCTATCCTAATGGCTATTACAATTATTGATATTTAAATAAAACGAGAATGTCACTATGTCAGATATAAATCCAACAAAAATTATTGTCGGCAGCTCAAACCCCACCCTAGGCTTGTCGATTTGCGAGCACCTAGGAGCCGAGCCCTGTAAAAGCGAAGTCATTCAATTTAGTGAAGGAAATACTTTCGTACGCATCTTAGAAAATGTCCGTGGCCGGGATGTCTATATTATTCAGGGAGTTTCTTATCCTGTTAATCAAAATTTCATGGAGTTATTGTTTTGGATCGACGCAGCTAAGCTTGCTTCAGCAGCTAAAGTGACTGCGGTGATACCTTTTTTTAGTTATGCTAAAGCAGACAAGAAAGACGAACCGCGGGTTTCTATCCGAGCCCGTGTTTGCGCTGATGCCCTGGAAGCTGCTGGGGTTGATCGTGTCCTAACAATGGACCTCCACTCGCCGCAAATTCAAGGGTTTTTCAAACGGCCTGTAGATCACATGCACGCTAAATTTCGTATTTGTGACTATATTCGCAAAAAAGGGCTCTCTGATCTTGTTGTCGCTTCTGCCGACGTAGGCTACGGAAAAAACGCCTTCAAATACGGTGATATACTGAGAGTCCCTACTGTTATTGGCAATAAAATGAGAGTTGACCACAGCGAGTCCGCTCAGGTTTGGAGCGTTGTTGGCGATGTAAAAGATAAAAACGTACTAATCGTTGACGATATAGTATTTACGGGTGGTTCTCTTATTGCTATGACAGAACAGGTCAAAAAATTAGGTGCAAAATCAGTCATTGCAGCAGTAACCCATGGTGTATTAACCCCAGGCGCGACTGCAAAAATCGATGCCAGTGCTATAGACGAACTAGTGATCACAGATACTGTTGAATATCGTTTTGATATACTTAGTAAAAAGGTCACATCCATTTCCGTCGCTGCTGAATTTGCTAAGGCAATCAAGTCTATCCATTCATATAAATCTGTAAGTCAACTGTTTCCTGGATAATAATAGGCGGTGGATTCTGAAAAGTTCGTGTAAAAACTAGCCGATAATTTTTCAATGACAGCAAAGTACAGGGATTCAGACATTTTTTTTACATTTCTCGAGCATGCTTTACATCAGAGCTGCTCTGTATTCCATAACCATATCCCACCTGCTTTCAATGTAAAATAAAATTCACTGCCATAAATGCTCTAGACAAGCTTAGCCGCACAAGTGTATTCCAAATAAAAGGACTTGCCAATTTTATTAATACCAGTGAGGACGCAAGTGAAAAATACCAAACAACAGTGGTCACTCATATTAGGTGGATCCAGTGGCATGGGACTTGCTGCTGCTAAAAAGCTTGCCCAACATGGTCATGCTCTGATTATAGTCCATAGAGATCGCAAGAGTGCTATGAAAACAATTGAACCAGAGTTTAAAAAAATAAGAGAAACCGCAGCTGCTCTTATCACCATCAACAAAAATGCCCTTGATGATGACTGCCGTCAGGGCATCCTTAGTGAGATCGCAGACAAAATACAAGACGGTCAAATTAATTTCCTACTTCACTCCATAGCTCTGGGTAACTTGCGAAAAATCGCCCCTGATATACAGCAAAAACCCACACAGCACTTAGAAGTGCTGGCGACCAAACTAGGAATCTCAGCAAACGAGTTGACGACAGCCATTCAAGATCTTAGTACTTCCCATCCGGTATGGGATAACATGCTTGACAAGCCGCCCCTAGAGAGGGCCAGCGACAATCTTTTAAATGCCGAGGATTTTTCCCAAACTATCGCCTACATGGGGTTTGATATTCTCCTTTGGGTCCAGGATATATTTCGCCGGGGGATGTTTGCCGCCGATTCTAGGGTTATAGGGCTCACTTCTGAAGGCAATACCAAGGCCTGGGATGGATATGCCGCCGTCGCTGCTGCAAAATCTACTTTAGAGTCTGTATCCCGCGCTATTGCCAAAGAGTTTGCCCCTCACGGTATCCGCAGCAATATAATTCAGGCTGGAATTACAGATACTCCTGCATTAAGATTGATACCGGGACACAGGAGTATGATTGCTAGTGCTGTGCAACGTAACCCGCTTTCACGCCTGACGACTCCTGAAGATGTTGCCAATGCCATTTACCTATTGTCCTTACCCGAAGCCCATTGGATAAACGGAGCGCTGCTACATGTGGATGGTGGCGAGCACATAGTATAGAGGGTGAAGATGATCAATGACTGGAAAAATATCGACGAAGTCTCAAAGACAGTTTTAAGCATGCTCCCTCAACAAGAACCTTTTCGCTTTGTTGACCGGATTATTGAAATAAGTGAGAGCCATTGTGTCGGTACCTACCGATTCAAGTCAGACGAATACTTCTATCAGGGCCACTTCCCAGGCAACCCCGTTACCCCTGGAGTGATCCTCACTGAGTCTATGGCTCAAATTGGAGTCAGCTCATTGTCCCTCTACCTACTTCTGAGAGAGAGCCAGCAATTCAAAAATGTGACCTCTTACTTTACGGAAGCTCACTCAGAATTCTTAAAGCCTGTTCTACCTGGTGACCGGATCATCGTTAAAGCACAGAAAATTTACTGGCGTCGCAAGAAGATAAAATGTGAAACTAAGCTTTATTTGGAATCTGGTGAGCTTGCTGCACAGGCGCAACTTTCTGGAATGGGAGTGATCAAATGAAGCGCGTAGTTGTAACAGGAATGGGTGTGGTAGCACCCAATGGGCTGGGCTTGGAAGCCTTCCGGCAGGCCTTAAAAAAAGGGAAGTCGGGTATTGAATCCGTCGCCCTCATGAAGGAAAAGAATTTTGGGTGCCAGGTAGGGGGTGTCTGTAAGGGTTACGATGAGGCTGTGGCTCAGCATTTTTCCGAAGCAGAGCTATTCGCTATGAGCCAAGGTATGAAGTTAGGTAGCCTTGCTGCCATTGAAGCTTTTACTCATGCCCAATTATCGATACCCAGCACCGATAGCGACTTCGTATATGAAGATACAGGGGCGGTGATCGGCACCGGCATTGGTGGCTTAGATGTTTTTGCTGATAAAGTGTACCCTAGTGTTGAAGCAGGCAAAACCCGTAGAATGGGAAGCAGCATCGTAGAGCAGACCATGTGCAGTGGTGTCAGTGCAAAAATAGCTGGTTACCTGGGACTTGGCAATCAAGTGACAACAAATAGCTCTGCCTGTTCCACCGGTACGGAAGCCATTATTATGGGAGTGCAAAGAATTAAGCACGGACTTGCCAAACGCATGCTAGTAGGTGGAGTCGAAGCAGCACATATTCATATCTGGGCCGGTTTTGATGCCATGCGAGTCCTATCAAGAAAATTCAATGATTCCCCCACATTGGCTTCACGACCCTTAAGTGCAACGGCTTGTGGGTTTGTTCCTGGAAGCGGTGCAGGGGTTTTAGTGCTCGAAGAGCTCGAAACTGCCCTAGAGCGGGGAGTTCCCATTTTAGCCGAAGTCTTAGGTACCCATACTAATTGTGGTGGAATGCGTCACGGCGGGAGTATGACGGCCCCTAGTCCTGTAGGTGTCCAGCGTTGTATCCGTTCTGCTCTATTGGATGCCCAGATTGAGCCTCAAGATCTCGACTATATTAATGGACATCTTACTGCAACTATGGCTGATCCTGTCGAATTAAAAAATTGGCAGGAAGCCTTGGAATTAAAAAGCCATGAATTTCCTTTAGTGAACGCCACTAAATCAATGATAGGTCATGCATTAGGCGCCGCTGGGGCCATTGAAACTATTGCGACCCTTATGCAATTAACCGAGAACTTCGTCCACAAGTCCTTGAATTGTCATGATCTACATCCCGAGATCGAACATCTTGCTGAAAGTATCCCCCAGGAAACCGTAAGCAAGTCGTTAAATATTGCAGCAAAAGCTAGTTTTGGCTTTGGTGATGTCAATAGTTGTTTAATTTTTAAAGCTTGGAGTTGAGCCTATGGAAACCAATGAAATCTACCAAGACGTTGTAAGTATCGTCAGTAAGCATGCCAAGAATCAGGATGCTCTCAAAGCTTTGAGCAATGAGACCCATATCCTGAATGATTTGCAGGTGAATTCAGCGAGACTTGTTGACATTGTTCTTGATTTTGAAGATAAATTCGATCTAGAAATTTCTGATGATGACGCTGATAGTATTAGTACGATTGGTGATGCCGTCGAATTAGTAAAAAAACTTCAGCAACACTAAAAAACAAGGTCGGGCTGCAGATATTTTTCGAAAGCCCGACCTTGAAAGTTCTTTGTTATATGGGGTAAATATTGCTAACTCTCAAGTATCGCATGCTTCTGCGACTGCAGATCATGGTTTCTTTCTGCAATTCTGTCTGGTTTGTACCTCTGTTTATATTTCTTTTGAGAGTCGTTTTTCAATACCGTATCGTTAAACTAAAAAAGTTTCGAGAAAAATTTTCACAATTAAGAGAGAGTACCAAAAATCGCCCTATTATCATAGCAGCCAACCACCTTACACTTATCGATTCAATGTTCATCACCTGGGCTGTTATGTCTCCCCAAGACTATTTTCTTAGATTCAAGCAATTCCCTTGGAATGTACCAGAGCTTTCGAATTTCGGAAGAAATATATTACTCAGACTCATGTGTTATTTGGGTAAGTGTGTTTACATCGAAAGACAAGGGAAAATAGCTTCTAAGAAACTATCGCTTAAAAAACTTAGCTATCTTCTTAGGCAAGGTCATAGTGTCTGCATTTTTCCAGAAGGGGGGCGATCCCGTCTGGGAAAAATCGATCGCGAAGGAGCGACATATGGTATAGGTCAGCTTGTTGAAGAACAAGAGAATGCTGCGGTATTTTGCATCTACCTTCGGAGCGATAGCCAAAAAAAATTCTCAAATTTTCCCACGTGGGGTGATCGGTTCTTTATTGATGTTTCAGCCATAACTCCCCATAGTCACCTTGAGGGACGCCGTAAACATCGAGACATTACCCTCCAGATTGTTAACGAACTTGAGCGCATGGAGGAATGCTACTTTAATGATTGGCAACGACATCATAGATCTGAACCAAAATATCCCACATCCTCGATTTGCTGAGAGGATTACTTCAGCACAAGAAAAGGCTTACCATGATCTTTCTCAGCTACGTCATGTATGGGAGTTATGGGCTATTAAGGAGTCTGCCTATAAAGCTCTCATGCAAAAACTTGGTAAGATTCCAGGGAATCCAAGGCTCTATGAGGTTAGTGAAGATAAAAGTCAGGTAAGCTATAGGGGCCATACCTTGGAAGTATTTTTGCAACCTCATACCGACTATATTTTCGCTCAAGCCTTTGGCTCTATGGAACAGCCTCAATTTGTGATTGGGAGCGTAAAAGACCAAGAATCTCTGGATGTTCGTGAGCTTTGTCAGCAACTGTTTCTCGATCCCGGTTGTATAATCAAAACTGGCATGGGTATCCCGATATACATAACAAAGAACAAGACATACCCTATTTCCCTAACTCATCACCAAAGATTTATTGCTGCAAGTCGCTTATCAACGGTATTATAGCCAGCCGTATCGAAATTGTTATGAGTTCCATGCTTCCCAAACTATAGAAATAAATTTATTTAGTCACTGAAACCATTCATGTAACTGCCAGTCCTTTAATTTTCTTTTCATTATTCCGAATAGAAAATATGCTTAATAAACAAAAACGACAAATCATAATACTTGCATTTTTATGCGGTTGCGACTCAAGAGTCATCGTTGATAAAACCGACGGCGGCCTAGAGCAGTCCCAGCAGGTTCTCAGCCAAGATCAGGCTGGTATTTTGGTAAATACCGAGGGAACTGACAGCCAGGGCTCGGATACAATCAATATCGATATCCCAGAAAATAATGTGGTGGAATCACCAGAACTTGTACCGGTAGCTTTGACAAAGTACATCGATAGCCAAATAGAGTGTGAGCAATTACAGGGTAATGCCCCGGTTAATGGGATTTCATCAGGTGAGGCTTACTGCAGAATCATCGATGAGAACCAGCAAAGACTAATCCCAAACGATGACGGTATTACTGCAAGTTGGTCATTTACTGCCGATTTCAACTTAGCAACATTAGAGCTAGCTGCAAGTGAACTAGGAGATTACGACATCAAGCTCACAGCAACCGCCGATTTTCCTGCAAAAGCCTGGTATGGTTTGGATATTGCTATTATAAATGTAAAGTTAGACGAAAACGACCAGTCCATGAATTTATCCCAGCAGAGCAAGAATTTACTGGGAGAAGATTGCAACAACGATAGCACCGATGGAATCGACTTGAGCATTCCTAATAATTTAGTCGGAATCTTCATGAACGGTGACGATGTTGGTGGTAATGGGAAAGGCTTTCTTATTTTTGACAATTCTACCCTTAGGGATAACGGTACCAATAACTTGTTTTTCGGTAGATTTAACAGCCGAGTAGAAGATCAAGGAACAGGCTCTACAGGAGTTTTTCTTGCTAATAGTAATTATATATCGAACGGATTAAATAACACGACGTTCCTCCACCCTCTAGCTAATGCTGTTAATGCCAATGGTTCCAACTTTAAATTTATAACACCAATTAATTTCTGCCCCTAGCACAACATAATTACTGATAGCGTAGCTTGGTCAGCTGCGAGTCTTCTTTTGAGAAAATCTTTTTTTCAACTTAGCACAGGGATCTTCACGCTGCGTGCGAAGGGTTCCCACAAAAAAGTGATATTCTTCATTGGGAGATGAATCCCCGTCCTCTAAAAAAATGACGCTCAATAATTTCTTCTTAGGGTAAGCTGTAGAAAAGTATAAGGGTATCCCGTAAATTAAATTGCCATGGCCAGCTCCCAATAGGTAAACATCTATGAGACCATTTTGTTCTTGAAACCTGGATACCATGTAAGCATCTCTATACCTTTGGATCCCCAGCATTTTTTCGGCATATTTTGGTGGCAGATGGCCACAATGAGATTCTTTTAACACAGATAGCAACTTATCTTTCACCGTTTCCTCTAAAGGCTTTTTGAGACCGGTTTTTATTTCAAGTTCCTCAGTTATTAATTCCGGATTTTTATCACTGTATAAACCAGATAACTGTTTTCTGGGAATACCCACTCCAATAGGAGTTTGCTCTAAAAGTTTTGCAGCCAACTCAGAAAAAATGGAAAAATCAGGCCACCCCGATTGTGACCAATCTGCGAGTTGAGCAAACTCTTGAACCGACTGGGGCTTACCTTTCTCTAACCGCTCTTGTTGATCAGCAGTAAGGTGTTCCATATAGACCCGACCTAACTTGTTCTTCGTCTTCAAAAACTCTATAACGGCAGCTTGATAAAGATGGTGCCGGTGATTATCGTGTCTTTCCCCAAGTAGGATAACATCGTGCTCCATAAGTTCTTGTTTAAAGGAATCAGTGAGTTCAGGTATAGTTAATATGCTTGTTTGACATGAGCATACTATCATACACAACAAGAGCAGTAGCGGAGCACCCATGGATTAACCTCATTGCAAAAATTGACTATGGAATTTCAAGTGATCGTCAATAAAAGTGGCGATAAAGTAATAGCTATGATCATAACCTTGTTGAAGTCGCAATTCCATACCCAGTTTCCTCTCCTGATGCAGTTTTTGTAGAGAAGCAAACCCTAACTGTTCAGTTAAAAATTGATCCTCGGAGCCTTGATCGATGAGGATCGGTGTCGTCACCGGTGTTGTTGTTAATAATGATAAAGTATCATAGACGCCCCACTCTTCGTCGCTCTTAAGGTAGCCTTGAAAAGCTTTTTGCCCCCAGGGACTTGTGGATGGATGGCAAATGGGGGCAAAAGCTGAAATGGAGGCAAACTGATCAGGATTCCGTATGCCAATAGTAAGGGCTCCATGTCCGCCCATCGAATGTCCACTGATAGACCATTGACCATTTAGAGGAAAGTGGCTTTCACATAAAGGAATTAGTTCCTCTGTAATATAACTATACATACGGTAATGATCGGACCATGGTTTTACCGTGGCATCCAAATAAAACCCCGCCCCAGAACCAAAATCATAAGAGTCATGTTCCCCTGGAAGATCTAAACCTCGCGGTGATGTGTCAGGACAAAGGATCGCCATACCCAGGCTGGAGGCTAACCTAAATGCCCCGGCCTTGTGAGCGAAGTTCTCATCGGTGCAAGTAAGTCCAGATAACCAAAGCAAGCAAGGTACATGCTGTTTTTCTGTCAAAGGCGGTAAAAAAATCCCTAAGTTCATAGGAGTTCCCGTAACCTGAGAAGTATGACGATACCTCCGGTAATGTCCTGCGAATATTAAGGACTCCGCTATTTTTTCCATAAAACCTCCTAGAACGTTATCACTGAGCGTATACTTTTTCCCTCATGCATAAGATCAAAAGCCTGGTTAATATCTTCTAAGGGTAAATTATGGGTTACAAAAGGATCAATTTTAATCTTACCGTCCATATATGAATCCACATACCCCGGAAGTTCAGTTCTGCCTTTGACGCCCCCGAATGCTGATCCTTTCCATACTCTACCGGTAACAAGTTGAAAGGGTCGTGTACTAATTTCCTGGCCAGCACCCGCCACCCCGATAATAACCGATTCTCCCCAACCCTTATGACAGCACTCCAGAGCAGCACGCATTAATCCAACATGGCCCACGCATTCAAAGGAATAATCCACCCCACCATCTGTCAAGGACATGATAACTTCTTGAATAGGCTGATCGTAATCTTTAGGATTGATACAAGTGGTTGCGCCAAATTCTTTGGCAAGCTGAAATTTTTCCGGATTTGCATCGATGCCGATAATCTGCTCGGCCTTCGCCATAACCGCACCTTGCACGACACTAAGACCGATTCCTCCCAAACCGAAAACAGCCACAGTGCTCCCTGGAGTTACTTTGGCCGTATTGAGCACGGCCCCAATTCCCGTTGTAATCCCACAACCGAGTAAACATACCTTGTTCAGTGGTGCCGTTGGTGAAATTTTTGCCAGGGCAATTTCAGGTACTACTGTATATTCGGAAAATGTCGAAGTTCCCATATAATGGTGTACCATTTTTCCCTGATAACTGAAACGCGAACTACCATCAGGCATGAAGCCTTTCCCTTGAGTTGCACGTATTTTTTGGCAAAGATTGGTTTTTCCAGAGAGACAGAACTTGCAAGTTCGGCATTCAGGGGTATAAAGAGGGATCACATGATCTCCGACCTCTACGGAACTGACACCCACCCCCTTTTCAACGACTTCTCCCGCTCCTTCGTGACCTAAAATAGCTGGGAACAGACCTTCAGGATCTTCCCCGGAGAGGGTAAAAGCATCTGTATGACAAACACCCGTAGCTGCAATTTTTATAAGCACCTCCCCTTCCCGTGGAGCTGCAACATCTATTTCATCTATAACTAATGGCTCTTTAGCTTTGACTGCTATAGCGGCGCGCGACTTCATGGAATCTCCTTAAAAAGGGTATTGAGAATTGATCATCTTGTAAAGCAATGTGTTTCTAGGAAAACTTTAGCTGATTTAAGCTTGCTTTGCTTCAAGAAATTTTTCACACCCAGTATTGATGGCTTGCACCGCTGCTTGTAGAAAGACTTGTATGGAATAAGGGCAGAAAGCGCTTGAAGCGAAAGAAAACATACGCCGTCTTACCGGCTATAAAGACATAGCTATTTACCTTGCCGTCTCCAATATCACAGCTCACTCACGTTATAGGTACCAGAGGTAGAATGACAATCCTCATAGCCCAAAAATGCATTTTTTTATGCATGGCATGTTGAATGTAAAATACACAAATAGCCTCAGGTCTTTTAAGAAATTTCCAAATTGATTTTTTCCAGATCTCACATTAGCAGAGTAGTGATTCACATTGATTAGTTTTAGCGCAAATTTATGCGCAACAGTTTCAAGACTGCTTTGTTAAATTTATAGGTGATTGCGATTTTCTGATTTTTACGGAAGTTTCCAATGACTCCCTGGGTCAATCCAAAAAACTTCTCGGCATGGAATGCTTAATTTATAGGTATATTTTTGTAGAGATAAACTTTGAGTCAAAAATAAAATATGTCGATGGACTTGAAAAAGACTCCATTCATAAGCTCAATAGTCACTAGTAATTGCAAGTTTTTTAAAAAAAAGTTAGGACTATGATCTAGATAAAGATCACCAAATTTAAAAAAAGCTGATGCGTATATAACGGAACGAGAGTGTTGATGAAATTAAAAATTTTTTCTCATAGTGGTCGGGATGTTGTTTTCTATCTTTCAATGCTGCTTGCCAGCTCAATCATTATCATCTATGCGAGCAAGTTCGTATCAATCTTATTTAATCTAAAAGGTTGGGGGTTACGTCCCCCATCTTGGGATCAAGCTGTTCATGCTCTTGATGCCATTCATTTTGCTAAAGCATTTCAAGAATTAGACCCAATACAATTCTTAGTTCAGATTCAAAACAGTGCTCTCTGGCCTCCAGTTGTTCCCTTATTGCAATCAATTTACCTACTCTTCACTGATTTGAGCATAGCCAGTGTTCGCAATTCAATTGCATTTTGCACTATAATCTCTACTCTGGCTATATTCTACTCGGGCTGGAAGTTAGATAAAACCTGGGGATTTGCAGTAGGCCTTTTAGCATCAGCTATTCTATTGGTCAGTCCTGAGTTCCAAGAGTTTTCGCTTCAGGTTATGCTGGAAGTTCCTGGAATCGCTCTAACCCTAATAACTTTTTTTCTATACTGTCATTACCTGGATGAAAGGAATCCTAAGTATTGGCGTCGCACCGTTATCTCAGCTACAGTTCTGTTTTTTGCTAAGTTCAATTATGCAATTATGATTTTTCTCCCGATACTTTGCAATGAATGGTTGCTACGGCCTGAAATGCGGCAATCCATATATGACGCCCTAAGCTATCTAAGGCATAGAATTCGCTGGTGGCACCCCTTTGCAATTTTTGTATATATCTACTTATGCTTCTTAATCTATGTTCATTTTGTTGGAATACGTTTTGAATTGTTGGGAAGAATCGTACTGATAAGACGTGCTTGGGGCAACCCCCTCTACCTACTTATATTCATAACAATGATCAGAATGCTGATTTTCCAGCGCCAAGAATGGCGACTCTACCTAAACCACCTTTGGAATGCACCAGGTCTCTGGCGTCCTGTAGTTCGCTTATTTTTGTTACCAGTAGCAATTTGGATGAGCTACCCTCCTTTTTTTTCAACATTTTTTATATTTCTTTTTAGCGAATCGACCCGCAAGCAAACGTTTTTTTCCACAGAGACACTCCGTTTCTATCCCGGAGCATTCGTTGAGAATTACAGTGCCAATTATGGAATCGCAGCAGCAATTATCATTGGAGTTGTCATCTCCTTTTTGAGCTGGCGTGTATTGTCGCCAAAAATAAGGTTTTTAATCGGCATTGTAGTCTTCAATCTGATCTTAGTTCTCAGCCACCCTAACTATCAAAAACGATATCTGCTTACGACCGCTCCCTTTATATTCCTTCTTGGTACGTTTGGCCTTACGCTTCCTTTACAGCTACTCTTGAAACGCCGCTTGACGATTGCCACTGTTGTTTCTCGGGTGGGAAGTATTACGGCTTTTCTTGTCATTGTTGGCTATATTGGTTTTGATCCACAAGCCTTACAGGAACGTTTTGTAAAGCAAACCCTTTCACCTACCTTTCGCACCTTATCTGAAAAAATTTGCCTCCACACGTACCGGGCCCAGAACAACGCTATAATAGGATTGACAGGTTTTCTTAATCCAGCTGCTATAGCAATGACCTGTTATCAGCAACATCCAGATATCAAGAGATCCCAATTACCAACAACCATGACACGACTGGGTTTTCATGGTTATCAAGATGGTGCTAAAGTGGTATCCACGGGAAAAATAGATCAATTTTTTGTCGCTGATTACTCCAAAGTTAAGCGCTCTGTTGGTCGACAGCAAGAAGCATTTTTACTTCCAGGTGCCCGTTCGAGTTTGCCAAAATTAAACCTATATCGACTGGTGGACTTTATTGTCGACCCTGATAGTCACCTCGAACTGTCAGTCTACAAACGTTTATCAAAACCATCACGTATTACTCGTAAACCCTAGTTATGGTTTCTTTTTTATTCATGTGAGGAGCATGGGATGCAAAACTTAATTACCTACTCCATTATTATTCCTGTCTTCAACGAAGAAGAAAGCTTACCTCGTCTTTTTGAAAGATTACAAATCATACTGGACCAATTAGATGGTAGCTGTGAAGTTATTCTAATCGATGATGGCTCCCATGATAAAAGCTTATCTCTTATGAAACAGTTTCATCGCCAAGATTCGCGCTTTTTGGCCATTTCCTTTTCGCGTAACTTTGGTCATCAGATGGCTTTAACAGCTGGTCTAGACTATGCCCGAGGACGAGCGATCATCACTATGGACGCTGATTTACAGGACCCCCCTGAACTGATCTATGAGCTAGTGAAAAAGTGGCAAGACGGATATGAATTAGTATATGCGGTACGTCGCAGCCGAAATGTAGATCAAAGGTTTAAACGCTACAGTGCGATCGCATTTTATCACGTCTTACGATTTTTAGCCTCAATACAAGCTCCTGTGAACTCAGCAGATTTTCGTTTGATCGATCGTAAGGTTCTTCGGTCATTTCAAGAGCTTCGAGAAAAAAACCGCTATATCCGGGGTCTTTTTTCATGGCTAGGCTACCATCAAACTGAAGTCTACTATGACCGAGAACCGCGCTATGCAGGAGAAACCAAATACCCATTGATTAAGATGATCAATCTGGCTTTCGATGCCATTATAAGTTTTTCGACTCTTCCTCTTAAGTTGTGTATCACCATTGGATTTACAGTGTCATCCCTCGCCTTTATCTATGGAATTTGGAACATAGTCGCAAAAATGTTTGGAATAGGGACTTATGTTAGCGGATGGGCATCCCTAGCTGTGTTAATATCTTTTTTAGGAGGTATCCACATCTTCCTGATTGGCATTCTTGGCGAATATATTTCACGCATATACGATGAAGTGCGCGGTCGCCCATTGTATGTTATTCGTGAATTTGTTGGTGAATACCAGCGAGACTCACAAAAATCTTCTGAATATCCCCACGTATCAAGTCAAGCCTCTCAGCCTGTATTATAGTCTCAAGACTCAAATTACATAACTATCTATATTTATTAAAATAAAGATATTTTCTAAGGATACTATCCCATACAAGTAGGGGGGTTGATAGAGGTAGAGATGACTTAACCTGCACAATTCAGATCAAACCAAGCTATGACGCGATCCAAAAACTTTGGCGAGTATCGGGTTATGTAGTCACAGAACGAAGGAGCTAGTACAACATGGCGGCTATCAACATCCTCGTAAAGCTTGCCAGCTATGGACGCCGCAAAATTCTCACCATCTACCCTGACACATCTGAGACAGAACTTAGACTTGCAAGAATGAGACACTACGTTATAAAAATCAACCGTATTTAATTGATATTACTACATATTTACAAAAAGATGTGAATCACTTGCAAGACGCAAGTTCACATCGAAATAAATTAAATAGCTATAGTAAGACCTGCACCGCAAAATTTACACCATCACATAAGTTGCAAGAGCATGGCTGATATCACTGCCACAGGAACGAAAGAAACAAAAAACTATTCCTTTTTCCCTAATAATTTTTATCCATGATAATCATGATTTTGCTATGCTACGGCAATTGATCCGGAAACCGCATTAGCTTAGGGATGATTCTATGCTCTATTTTTGCCTCTTCTTTATAGCCTTTTATACTTCTCACTTATCTGCCTACACCCTTACAGAAATCTTGTCCCTCAGTCGCAAACATGCAAAAGAAGCACAACTGTTCTATCAGGAAAAACAGCAAATAGAAGAGTTATCACGATCCCTGCAAAGTGCCTATGATAGCCAACTGCGCTTTGATTTTACCGAAACCAAGGATGACGGTTTACTAAACCAACTCACCCAGGGCGAAAGACGTTATGGGATCAACAGAAAACTGGGGATTTCCCGCTACTTTCCTACAGGCACCACATTAAGCCTTAACAACGAATGGAATCAGCAAAAAGCCTATCTAAACTTTCCTACGAATCAAGCCAACTCCTTAAACCTTCCCCGTTTCAACCCCATCCATGAGTTTAAATATACCCTCACTATCCATCAGCAGATTTGGAAAAACCTCGGCGCAAAGCTTCTGACCTTACAAGAGCAAGTAAAGCAACTTGCCTCTATCACTCCCGAATACGAAGCTGAAATAAAATCCCAAGCGATCCAATTTGAAGCCGCAACCCTTTACTTCCGTCTGATATCTCTCAACCACACTTTAACTTTAGTGAGAGATCTTATTAAAGAGTCTCATAACTTCCTAAGCCTGATAAAGCAGCGACGCACCTTGGGTCGTTCTGATGATGTGGATGTCGCTAGTGCAGAAACTGAATTAATAAAAAGAGAAGGTCTAGAACTCGATACATTGATACAACGAGATTTGATTAAGACTAGGCTCGCTCATCTTACTTTAAAGGGCAGCAAAACATTTACAAAACCCTTCCCTCTAACCTTTCCCCGCCACTACCCAAAATATAATACTGAAAAGCTCGTAGAGCAGGCGAAAACAAGTCGGCTTGATATACAGCTTGTAGATCGCTTGCTTGCGAGCATCCCTATCGAGGAGTCCCTTGTATCTGAACAGGAAAAACCAGAAGTAAACCTCTATGCAAGCTTTGGAAAAAGAGGGCTTGGTAAAAATCTACAAGATGCGAATCGCGATCTCGATAACGGTACCTTAGAACTCTATGGATTGGAATTCGTCTGGAACTGGGAAAATCAGGGAACGGAGAGTCAAAGGGCCGCTCTGATGACAAAGAAAAATTCTCTGGATCTCCAAAAGCAAATTGCTCTGGACCAAACAGCACGAGATCTTGAGCTAGCAGTGCAAAAATTTAAAGGAAGCAGAAACCAGGAAGCAAAATTCTTCCAGCAAATCAGGTCCTTATCTAAAAAGATGCAGGCGGAACAGACCAAGTACCGGCAGGTACGAAGCGACCAAGCTGCCTTGAGTCGCTACCGCATCGAGATCATTATTGCTAAACTAGAAGAGTGGGAAGCCATTACTGCCAGTCGCCTCCATGCAAATGAAATCCGCTGGTTGACCCATGGATACCCAAGACAGTTTGTCCGGTAACTCCATCACTCACTTGTAGGCAGGCGCATTAGTCTGCGCTTAGGAGTGCAAAATTGTGTCCTTCAAATGCTCATTGCAAGGTCAACAAACTATGGGGTAATGTGCTTGCCCAATACTATTCCAAAGTGAAGGGCGCGATGTGGAAACTTTCAAGACACTAAACGGCGATGATGCCAAAATAGTAGCTGAAGAAGAGTCATTTTTGCGCGAAATTCAAAATGACATTATGCAATCTTTTCAAAGGCGCCGAAATGATAGGGAACATGCCAGTAAAAGACTAGAAGGCCTTCGCGATGAAGCGGTCAAAGCCAAAGCTGACGATCTACCGGCCCTATTTGATCAAATGCATACCCAAAGGGCCCTGATGGAAAGGTCCCCCGAAGAAAAAATTCCCGAACCCTTGTCACCTTACTTCGCCCATATGCAACTACAAGAAAATGGCAAAATTAGGCATGTCTTTCTAGGGCGTCAAACCTATCTAGGCTATCGAAAAGCCCCTATTATCGATTGGCGACATGCACCGGTGGCCCGAATTTTCTTCAATTATCGCGAAGGAGACGAATACGAAGAGAAACTCCCAGGACGCCTCGCTATGGGAACTATGGTAGCACGTCGTATCCTATCCATTGAAAAAGGCAAGCTAGTTCAGATAGTTACACCAAAAAAATGCTACGCCCTCATGGAAAATGGATGGCACGTCAACGATGGTATGATGCTACCAAACCTCAAGGGTGGCGCAGGAACAGCCCGCCGCACCCAATCTATTGGTACTGGCCAATCAGGTCGTCCTAGCCCTGATATCGCAGCCCTTCTAGATCCAGATCAATTCCGCATCCTCAACTCGCCATCGGATGATCCTCTTCTTATACTCGGTGGTGCCGGTTGCGGAAAAACCACAGTGGCCCTTCACCGCATGGCCTACCTCAATTATAAGAACCCCAAAAAATTTAATCCCAAAAGGATGGTAGTCATCGTACCTGAGGAGGGTTTAGTAAGGCTCTCAGGGCGGTTACTCCAAGGCTTAGGATTAGGAAAGGTAGAGATTCTTACCTTTGATCATTGGATTAGCCGACAAGCGAGACAAATCATCCGCGGTCTCCCCAGAAAAGTTTATCCTGACACTCCAGGAAATGTCGTCCGCTTTAAGCGTCATCCAGCGATACGCGCAGCTTTTAAAGAATTAGTACAACAACAGGTCAATGAATTGGCTAAGCTTTGCGAGACAAAGCTACCTGGCTTTCGCCCTTTCTCCTCCCTGCTAAGGAATCGAGACGACTTATCTCTTCTGGAACGAATTCAACTTGCAGAACAGGAATACCTACAAAACTTGAAGGGAGCAGAAAACAAATCAAAGCAACAGCGAAGGAATGTCGTCCATAAATTTTTTGATGAAGTGCGCCGCGAGGCTATGGATGTTTGCCAGGATCGCTTGGACTTGTTCTCCAATCGCGATATGCTTCAATGGATTGTAAGCCACTCCCAGGGGCAACTTGCCCCCGTTGTCATCGATCAGGTTCTCAGCCATTCAGTCGAACAATTCGGTGATTCTATCCAACAGCGCCTTCAAAATGTGGATTCTCAAAAGCTTGCGACCATTGATGGTACCTCTTTATTTGAGCAGGAAAGAGGTGAGGTATCGGGTACAATTGATAGCGAAGACTTTGCCATACTATTGGAGCTTTACTTCTTTAAAAAGGGCCATGCTTCTTATCGTGGAAGTATTAAAGAGTACACTCATATTGTCATTGACGAGGCCCAAGATCTGGCTCCCTTAGAGAGAAATGTCCTTGGCCGTGCCCTAGCACCAGATGCGGCCATAACCATCGCCGGAGATTCTGCCCAGCAAATAGATCCATCGACCTCCTTTCAATCATGGGAACATGTTCTTGACCAGCTAGGTGTGGCTCGGGTACATGCTAACCACCTGACAACAACTTACCGATCCACCGAGCCCATAGCTGCCTTTGCCCACAAAATCTTAGGACCGTTTGCCCCACAAAGACCGCCTCTAGCGATCAAAGACGGTGCTCCGGTTAGCTTTTCAGTTTTCCGCAATGAGGGTCAATTAGCTCTGATGCTAAATGAAGCACTCACAGACCTTATCACTACAGAACCCCATGCCAGCATTGCTATTATCGCTAAAGAGTTTGAAACCTCACAGCGGCTATACGAAGTTCTGAAGGATATTCCCAAAACTCGATTAGTTTATGGCGGAGATTTTGAATTCCGCCCGGGAATAGAGATAACAGAAGCAAGCCAAGTCAAAGGCTTAGAGTTTGATTACGTGATTATTCCCGATGCTAGCTTTGCCATCTACCACGCTAGCCCAGAGGATCGCCGCCTGATGCATGTCGCAGCAACCCGTGCCATCCATCAGCTTTGGGTCATTGCTCTTATCGAACCCTCAGTAATTATTAAGGATATCATACCGAACACCTTAGAGGAGTTAACATGAAGCTCATCGCCCTGCTTGCAGCTTTTTTTATCGATACACAGATAGCAAGGTCAGCGCAAAACTATTTTAACTTTGCCAATCAACCGTCCCACGAAATAGTTTTTGATGACATTGCAAAGACCAGTTTTGATAAAAAAGATCATAGTATCCATATGAAGGTCCTTAAGTCAGCTTCGGTACTTCTCTACCCTTTTTCCAACATAGTTAAGACTAAGGCAGTCAGTTTCGAGTGGAAATATCAAGGAACACTTAAGGTAAAAAGCAAAGCTCACCAAGCTAGTAAAGGAGGCGATGACGCCATACTACGAGTCGGTCTATTAGTAAGTGGGAAGCCCCCCTTGGTTCCGTTTTTTGCCCCATCATGGATAAAAAAAACGCAGCATATCCTCTTACAGCCTTCAAACAAGTTGCTTTACCTGACTGTTGGCAGCGAATTTGATCCTGGCAATATTTGGGAGAGTCCCTACTCTTCAAGTATCCAAAGCATTGCTGTGGCTTCCAAGTCAAAAGCGGATGGTTTTTTGTATTCATCACACAGATTTGCAAACTACAAGAAATTGGTAGGTTTATGGATCATGGCTGATGGTGATAATACAGGAAGCCAGTTTACTGTGGTGTTGCGGAACTTGCAGATTTACGAGTTGGCGGACTGACTAGCTCTTTTGAAGATTTCTCTAAAAAGCCCAGTAAGGCCGTGGGAGGAGTTTATAGGGTTTCCTAGGCTACATTCTCTTACCCAGAACACCTCAGTCCGCCTATTCGCAGATGAATGATTCAATTTCTTACTGCAAGAAATTTTCCAAAACAACCCACTGATAATTAGCTAATATGCTTGCATTGATAATGATTGTAGCTCACCTATGCGAATATCTTTTGGACAAATTATGAGTTTCTGTCATGATATTAGACAAAATACTCAAAATAATTCAAGCTATTGAGGTTGCAGAATGATTCATATTAAAAACATAATTTTGTGGCTTGTTGTTACCGGTTTGGGGAGTTGTGCGACCTACTATCATGAAACCAGGGTTAATGTCTTGTCACCAACACATAAGGCTGATGAATTGATTATTATGAATTTTTCTAAAGACAAAGGGCTGAACAGTATGCAGCCGGGATGGTATAATATTTTCCCAAATGGCCAATCATCCAGAAGAAAAACGATTCCCTTTGTGGAAGTAGATGGCAAGTCATGTGCTGAGCTTAAAACTCGTGCCTCCGTGACTAATTTGTTTCGTGAAGTGGATATCCCTGTCGATCAGTTTCCTATACTATCGTGGGAGTGGAGTGTAGTCCAACACATTGCCAGTACTTTAGATGAACGCACCATAGAAGGAGACGATCACCCTATCAGAATTATCATCACTTTAGAAACCACATCTAACGCTCAGAAAGAGCTAGAGTTTGTCTGGGGCAACGAAATAACTGCCCCACAGTTGATTATGGTGGATGCATCACCGCGCTTCGTCGTAAGGGGTGGTACTTCTCGAGGCTGGTTCACTGAGCGTATTAATCTACTTGAATTATACGAAAAGTATTGGCCTCAGGAAGAGCCGATACGCATTACCGATATAGGTATTGCCAGCGATACCGATCAAACCCACAGCGAAAGCTTATCCTATATTGCCAATCTGAGGGTTAGTCGCCTCTAAGTGTCTCACTCCTTAGCAGGCGAAAATCGCCCATACGCCTGCCTTTCTTTTAAAATACGACAATTGTTATTAGTTCTCCGATAACGGTAGTGGCATTCTACTTGCATACAATACATTGATACTTGCTGATTGCTGTAATCTTGGAGCTGATAGTGATAAATTTTTCTTTGCGCTTCTGGTTCATTTCTATCTTATATTATGTATTAGCGCATGGAGCTACCTATGGTGCTGATATCAGCGGCCAACAGGTTCTTTATGGACAATCGGGAGCTACCGTCGACGCCTTCCTATTGGACCGCCATCACCAGCAGGTGACATTTAGCGCCGATAATATAAGTGACCTAAACATCATTCCTGGGCAACCCTATAAAGGAAACACGACAAACGTGGCCTATACCCATGTTTATGGCTGGACAGATCAGCTAACACTAGGAATATCCTTAGCTGCTATTAAAGAAAAGCTGTCCCAAGAATATCTCGATTTTGCTGCAGATCCCAAGACTCATTTACAAGGCGAAATATTTCTCAAATACCGGCTATGGCGAAGCCAAAATCTCACAATCACAGCTATTCCTTTTATCGAGTCGGGATTTGCTAAGGCCAATCGTTTTAGTTACGGCTCCAAAACCCGTGTCGGTACACTGCTGAGTTCTAATTATCGTTTCGGAGTCCTAGACTTAGGCGTTAATCTGCACCTTAGATATCGTCCCGCAGCAATTCACGGTATCTACCGTGTCGCCAGCGACTCGGGTTTTAGCGTGCAACCACGCCTCAGAGTTGCTGATCTTCAACTGTGGACTGAAATTTCCCAACGGAGTATTGCTATTCTTAATATCAACCATTCAAATAGTAATTACACGACAAGCAACACCCAGAATCTTGCAGTAGGGCTTCACAAACAGTTTGCATTTGGAAATATAGAATTCGGCTTCGCCCGATCCATACAACCTAACTCCTTAGGTTCGACTCCCCTGCGAGTGAATTTAGCCTATTCCATGGTCATTCAAGGATCTGATCCCAAGCCTAGCCCCCTCCATCAGTCGCCTTACGATGACAGTTTATCACCGGGTCGTAAAATCTATTGGTTGGATCAATTGCGACGCCAGATGGTGAAGCGCAACACTAAATCCCTTAATAACTTCGAAAATTTCTCAATTAGCGGAGAAACGGTCCCTTCCGTCGATAACGAAGTATCAGTGGAAGAAGAAACAGCTAAGGCAGATCAAGAAATCAAACGCTTGCGAGAAGTGGAACAAAAAATGAAAAAGTACTCACGGCCTAAAGCCGACAGTCAACCGACCCCGTCGAAAGTAACTGCTCCAGCATTAATTCCTGTAAACGTAGACATTTGAGCCAAGCCTATTATACAGCTTGACAATAAGACTTGTTGTCATTCCAGCTAAAAGCCCTAGTATCGGGCATATGAGTGAGATAATTCTTTCAAAAATGAAATCAGAGTACCGTGATGGAAAGGATGTCTTATATTACCTAGACACTCCTTCAGGTTTTTTAAACCTCAATCAACATATCGGCCATGATATAACATTCTCCTTTCAGGGTAATGTTTTTTGCACTAGCTGTGGTAAAAAAGCTCGTAAAAGCTTTAACCAAGGATACTGCTACCCCTGTTTTCGGAGCCTAGCTTGTTGCGATATCTGCGTCATCAAACCAGAGTTATGTCACTACAGTAAGGGAACCTGCCGAGAGCCGGCATGGGGGGAAGCCCACTGTCTGATTCCCCATACTGTCTACCTATCCAATTCGTCTGGCCTTAAGGTAGGTATAACCCGTGGAAAGCAGCCCATCACGCGATGGATCGACCAAGGGGCTAATGAGGCCATTACTATAGGATTCGCTGAAAGCCGTTTAGCAGCAGGTAAGGCTGAGGTTCTACTAAAACAGCGTTTTAAAGATAAGACTAATTGGCGCAAAATGCTTTCCGGTAGTGGTGAAACTGTCGATCTACTACAAGAAAAGCAAGAGGCATTAAATATATTAGGTGACAGCCAGACTATGGAACCAGTAGTCATGGAGCCTATTAGGATTCGCTATCCTATTCACAGATTTCCCGAAAAAATCAAATCCCATAATTTTGATAAGACTCCTACTATCACGGGCCGGCTAGATGGTATCAAAGGGCAATACCTTATCCTCACTACAGGAGTCCTCAATATTCGCAAATTCGGCGGCTATTCTGTCAGTTTTTCTAGCACCTTAGATTGATTCAGAATGGCGTCAAAGCCGTCCTTTTCCTCTGCATTTTCAGCTTCAGCAGCCTCTTCATCGAGCATATCCTGAAAAAATGAGACCTCTTTTACAATAGCTGAATCTGACAGTTCTTCGACTTCGATTTCCTGGACAGCCAACTCTTCGGGTATGCTGCTGTTTTTATTTTTAGCAAGATAGCTGGCCGCTATATCTCTATATTCACTAACATATTTAGTGGGAACGGGATAGCTCTGCATTTTTTTACTGAGCCAAAGGCTCACTGTGCGACTGGGGTCAAATCGAGCAGCTGCATAATATAGGCTATTAATGTTATCTGGATTGGCAACAAGGACTTTTAAAATTTGCAGTCTATTTTGCGCATCAACCACTCTGATGGCCTGTCTCATAACATAAAAATCAGCAGCAGTTGGGTTTGCAGATAGCTTGCGAAAATAATTTCTTAGTAGATGAGGTCGTGCCCCACTTATGACCTGATCTATAGTATCTATATCCAGCTCGAGTCCTAGCTCTACTAGCCCTAACAGCGCTTCCATGCGTGCCCACAGCTTAGGTTGTTCCAAGGCTTCAAACAATAGCGCTTCAGAACCAGGAATATGACTTGCACGGATCTCCTTGATAGTGCTGTAGCGGCGATAAGGATAGCGATGAGACAAGCCAAAACGCCATTTTTCCTTCTGTGATGGGGTCAGAGAACCAGCAACTTTAATGGGTTTCGCTACAGGATTAGGCAACGGCCAGTAGGGATTCTCAATATCTGAAATATTTACCCTTCTGGGAGTTCGGGGAGCAACCCGCAGCATCCTTTTTCTAGCTTTTTTGTCATCAGTCATGGTTTTTGCTGACTCTGTGGCTGGGATATCATCCAAAACTAGCTTGGTTTCTGAAAAAAAAGGCTTAGCTAGGGCGAACATGCGATCCACTGTGTTACCGACGAAGGCTGCCTCAAACCCCTCCTGGGCCCATATCCAATACCCCCCACCTAGCATTAGAGCTAGAGCTAACCATTTTAGACTAATACCTTTTTTTTTCTTTTCCCTGGCTATCTCAAAGCTTCCTGTCAGTTCTGCACGCTTCACACCGCGTGTCTCGTGAAACTTCATGTTTTCTATTCTAGAGGGCTCAGTTGTCATACCTGACGTGGAGGAGTTATCTTCAAAATGGAAGGAAGAGAGCGAATAATCATCGTTCTTGTCCTTTTCCCTAACCGGGTCACTTTCTGTGACGGATGAAGCAAATTCTGGAATTCTCTGGGATTCCATGGCCCCGTCTTGATACTGAATCTCCTCGGTATCATCCAAGCTTTTAGTTTGCGAAATTTGCGACGCAATCTGACTTGATGATGACTGTGCCATATCCAATAACTGGTTAACATCCTTAGCAGTTGCTGTAGTGCGACTAAGATCTATTTTTTTGGCATGACTCTCTGGTACAGCTTCGGTGTGTTCTGCCTCGTTAAATTTTTCTAGACCCAGGTCTAAACCTGTTAATCCCATCGTTTCAGTGTTATGCTCTTCAAATTCAAGATCAACATTCGAAAGGTCAATGGTTTTCTTGTTTTCGATCATGGGTATGAATTTCCGCTTTTATGCCTTATCTCCTTATCGCTTTTTCCATTGAAAAGTTTAGGGTTTATAAATCTGACATAGAATACGCGGAGATAGATGGGGAATAAATTCTGAAAAAACTTTTGTTTATTCTTGATTAATTAGGTAAGTACTCTCGTTTGATAGAGTGGTAGGTTACACAGCAACCTACCAATATAGCGCCAATAAGGGAAAATATTCTTGAATTTTCAAGAATATATGATAGTTAATTTCCTTTTGGTGCGCTTGTTTAATGGTTAATTATCTCAACCCGTAGAAGGTCCATAAGCAATGAAGTTAGAAAACCTCAGAAACATCGGTATTTCCGCTCATATCGATTCAGGGAAAACTACCCTAACCGAACGTATCCTTTTTTACGCAGGACGTATTCATAAAATAGAAGAAGTTCGCGGGGGCGGTGATGGCGCCACTATGGACCACATGGAACTTGAGAAAGAACGTGGAATCACGATTACGTCCGCTTCGACGTCTGTTCAATGGAACAATTATCCTATCAATATTATTGACACCCCGGGCCACGTTGATTTTACAGTTGAAGTGGAACGATCTTTGCGGGTTTTGGATGGTGCCGTCCTAGTACTATGTGGTGTTGCCGGGGTTCAATCCCAGTCCATCACTGTTGACCGACAAATGAAGCGCTACAAAGTCCCTTGTCTTGCGTTTATTAATAAGCTCGATCGCGCTGGCTCCAACCCTCATCGTGTGATTGGCTTGCTACGCGAGAAGTTAAATCACAATGCTGTTGCTATGCAGATTCCCATTGGCCTTGAAAACGACCACCAAGGTGTCGTTGACCTGATAACCAAAAAAGCAATTTACTTTGATGGTGACAAGGGTGAGACTGTTCGTGAAGAGGAATGTCCTGCTGACATGGTTGATGATATGGAGACTTACCGTGCCGATATGTTGGACAAAATTTCCATGTTTAACGATGAGATGATGGAACTCATGCTTGAGGAGAAAGAAATTCCTGAAGACATGATCCACGAGACAGTTAAAAAAGCCGTTCAAAGTCGTGAATTAACACCCGTTTATATGGGATCTGCTTTTAAAAACAAAGGAGTTCATAAACTTCTTGATGCAGTAACCCGCTACCTACCTTCGCCGCTTGAGCGTGAATACTGGGGTAATGACAACGACAAGGACGGCGAAAAAGTACAAATTTTCCCCGACTCTAGTAAACCAACTGTTGCCATGGCTTTCAAAATTACCGACGAGACTTTTGGCCAATTGACCTACACACGCGTCTATCAGGGTGCCATCAAAAAAGGTGAGTCTTACTACAACCCGCGCATAGGTAAAAGACAACGCGTGGGTCGTATCGTAAGGATGCACTCAAACGACCGTGAGGACTTAAGCGAGGCCACAGCAGGGGATATTGTAGCCTTGGTTGGAGTGGACTGCGCCTCTGGTGATACTTTCTGTGACGAAAGCCTTAATGTCACTATGGAAAGCATGTATGTTCCTGAGCCTGTTATCGAACTTGCTATTAAGCCAGCAAAACAAGACGATCTTGTAAAAATGTCTAAGGCGCTCAACCGCTTTATGAAGGAAGATCCTACCTTCCGCGTTTTCGTTGATCAGGAATCAAACGAAACCCGCATTGCCGGTATGGGTGAGCTGCACCTTGAAATTTATGTTGAGCGTATCCAGCGGGAATACAAAGCCAATGTTATTGTGGGACAACCCAAGGTGAACTATCGCGAAGCCCCCACTATGCTAGCAAACTTTGACTATAAACATAAGAAGCAAACTGGTGGTTCAGGTCAATATGCCCATGTAGTTGGAGAGCTGTCTCCCCTACACGAAGATGTTGGCCAATCTACTGGTGATGATGATAAGTCTTTTGAATTTATTAATAGCACCGTCGGTGGCTCTGTTCCCAAAGAATATATCCCAGGTGTTGAAAAGGGCTTGCGAGAGTCTCTCGATAAAGGACCTATTGCTGGGTGTCAGGTGATCAACTGTAAGGTCGACCTTAAAGACGGTGGCTTCCACCCCGTTGACTCTTCAGAAATGGCCTTTAAACTGGCTTCACGCGCTGCTTTCAAACAAGCATTCTTGGAATCTAAGCCAGTAATTTTAGAGCCTATTATGCGCGTTGAAGTGGAAACCCCTACCGAATTCCAAGGGACGGTTCAAGGTGACCTTTCTTCAAGGCGTGGAATCCTTTTAGGATCTGATATGCGGGATGATTACACGGTTATTATTGCGGAAGTTCCTCTATCCGAAATGTTTGGCTACTCCACGGACCTTCGATCCTCCACCCAAGGTAAGGCCGGGTTCTCTATGGAATTTGCCACCTATAAACCTGTACCAGCTTCTATCCAAGAACAACTTAAGAAAAAGCACCAGGAAGACCAGGCTAAGGGTAACAAATAATCCTTTACATATAACATAAAATTTTAAAGCCCCACTGTACGATAAATTAAGCAGTGGGGCTTTTTTTGCCTTTTTTCCGCATAAGGCTTGGTCAAGAAACATGCAGCAGTACAAGAATTCCCATGACTTTATGCTTCCCATGAATAGGCAAAGATTGCATCGATCAGCCCTTAATTAAAGCGTCAAAAACTCGATACTATTTAATACAGGATAAGAACTCTACAGGAGGTTTTTCATGGCTAGGAAGGCCGATCAAACTCGCAAACCGGAGTTAAAACTAGTTAAGTCAAGTAGCGAACAGCAATCACAGGTACCGGTTTTTCACTCCCAACTGGCGCAAGAGCTAGATCGTTTCGCTGATAACCTAGATCTTATGGTTGAGATCATTCGCAACAGCTAAACTTTCGCAGTTCGTCGCGGACGATCAGCCATTGATTCAAAAATTGACTTTTGAGTCATGCAAAGCTCATTGTTAAGCTCTATGATAGCTCCTTCAAGCTGTTGCAAGATAACTTTCGCCGTAGACTTCCAATTAAGCTCCTGAATAGACATCTGCATAGCTATCGCAGCACGGTGAACTTTATTATAGATAAGTTTTATATTAGCAAGCGAAATCCTTTTATCCAACAGCACGATCACGTGATCTATCAGATCTAAAATCAAATCCACATCTCCACATAAAGTAGCAAGATCAACAGGTTCTTCAGAGCTTTCAGCCTGCCAGCATTTGACAGCCATAGGTTTAAGGGATCTTTCCATAACTACTGTGAGATTTCTCAGAGCATCAATGGTTTGAATAGAAATCTCAGTGGGAGAATCTATTCTTAATTCCAAGTGTGAATCATCATCTAAGATGATGCTGGCGAGATCAGAGCTGTCACTTTCACATTCAATATCCTTTCCATCAATGGATATTTTTGTAATCGTGTGATCAGGATGTAATAGATGACTTTCTACCCAATTTATAGCTTCTCCCAAGTTTTTAATAGGAATAGGTACCGGTACTTTTTTTTGGTTTAAAATAATAAACTTCAACATGGATGCATAGTCTCCTATCCGTTTGAAGAAGACGCATTAGTTTCATCTAAGGCTGTCTGAGCTTGCTTGAGCAGAGCAGCAGCTTTCTGGTCCCTGGGATCAACATCGGTAATGGTTTTCATCAGAGCTATTACATCCTGATAGCACTTTGATCTAAAGTATATCCCGCCTAAAGTATAGATAAAGTTGTAATCGTTAGGATGAATAGCAAGATATCTCTTTAGAGCATCTTCAACCTTTACATAATCCTCCGTTTCGTGAGATGCTTTCACTAAACTGTATAGAGCAGCAGTGTTTTCTGGGTTTATTTGCAAACTTTTCGCGATCCATCGCTTAGCTTCTTTCCACTCACTCATTCCCTGAAATGCCAATCCCAATCCTAAATTTGCCATCTCATCATCTGGAGCTAAGCTTACAGCTTTTTGGAAGTGTATTACCGCAATATCATAGCTATTTTTCATCAAACCGATAGTTCCTAGTCCAATATAAGTACGCGATGAATAAGGATCAAGTTCAGCAGATGAAATATAGGAATTTTTTGCTCCTTCATAGTCACCTAATTTTACAAAGCAATCACCTACCATGCGATAAAGGTTTGATCGGTGATGGACGGGCATATCCTTCATTTTAAATATCGCCTCAATCAAGTCAATAGCTGCCATATACTGCTTACTTTTTATTTTAGCTTCAATTTCAAGCACTTGATGATCTAGACCATTCTTATCTATCTTGATATCGGTAGCAACAAATTCGGTGAATACTTGCTCCATATTTGTCTTCACGCTATCAAAACTGTACATTTTTTGATAAGTGTTAAAATTCTTTCTAGTAATATCTTTGATAAGACTCACTGCTTCACTGAGCTTGATGATGGTTTTCTTGAGACTCAAAGGAGAACCTTGACAAAAATCAAGTCGATGCTTTCCAAGAAATTGTTCAACAAGGGGAGACCGGCTTGCCATCACTGGTATCTGACTAGCCATTGCTGTGAGAATACGATAAGGATCTCCATCAATTCTGTCTCTACAAGGTAATGAAGAAATATATACGGTATCTGTAGCCTGATAAATTGCTTTAAGCGACTCTCGACTGGGCGCAAAATAGGAAACACAGAAATCTGTTTCAAAATTAATAGTAGTATCCTTCAGCTCATTCGCAAAAGACCCAATACCACATACAATAATTTTAATCTTATCTTTTAAAGATGGTCTTTCTTTCATAGCAAGTCTCGTTGCAGCCATCAAATCTTGAAGTCCCTCTTCCCATTCAATAGGACCTAAGCAAGAAATAATCACATCACCCTCAGCGAAACCAAGCTTTTCTCTAGCCAAGGCTCTCATTTTTTTATCTTGTGATGTACGAGACTCTACATATGGCAGCATTTCAAGAATTCTAGTTTCCTCAATACCTTCAATTTCTAGGGTTGTACGTGCTGCCTTTGATTGAACAATGAATCCATCCGCTGCGTTTGTAACTTCGGTACGAATAGTTCGCATTTGATCCACATCATTTGCTGGATAAGGAACCAGATTATCCACCCAAACAAGCATACGAAACTGGAACCGCCACTTAGCTTTAAGTACTTGATAGGCATAAAGCCCAATTCTTTCTTTTACAACAACGACATCATAGTTTTTCAGTACTTTTTCTAGTCCAGGAAGAAAAGTAGGGTTTTCATCATGGTCTTTAAGTACTACACATGTTAAATCTTGAAAAAAGCTATTTTGAGTAATGTAAGAGGCAATCGACTCAGAGGTAATTAATTGTACATTGTAATCTTCTGTAAGAAGCCTGAATTGATCGATTTCTTCGATACTGGGTAAACACCCTATAACTAGAGCTAACTTTGTTCGCGCCTCTTCCATAACTATATTCTCCTAAAAGAAGCAAATTAAATGCCCAGACTTATTCCAGACTCACGACGAATCGCTGATCTAAATTTGCTTAGTTTTTCTCTGTTATGAGTAGCTTTTACAAGCTGATGATTGAGTTGCTGGCAAAGCTCCCTAATGACTGCTTCAAGTTTAACGTTTTTTTCACGAATATGCTTCCAAAGCACCTGAAACGCTTGGTCCGCACTATACTGGGGATCATACTGCTGGGCAACAAAGTCCCAATAGCGAAAATTGTTAAAGGCAGCCTTACGATCTTGCAGAGTGTTGATAAAGCTATCCCAATCAGCACGTTCAGCGGCTTCAATGGCCAGCTGGCCACGTTTTAAATAGATCTCAAGGATTGCTTTCGTTTTCCCTAGGGGTCCGTCCACGACAATGCCTTATTTTTTCGCTCCTACTGTTTATTCTAAGAGATAGATCATAAGACTGTCAAACTGGGTATACCAAGCCCGGATTCGAAAATTTGCCCTTCTTTGCATCGTTTTTAATGCTAACTAGCTATTTACTTAATCCCGACATTGATCACGTTTTAGAGAAATGAAGGCTGCACATTCTAGAAGCTAAACACCCAAGGCTTCCAAGATCACGATGTGAACAATTTTCATTGCTGTTTATTGATTCGTTGCACTCACACTCAATACTATAGAGATCTGAAATTAGGACGTCCTATACTACCACTAAGCTTGTACTTTGCTTCCCCATTTTTTCCACCCATCATACTGAGAACAAAGTCAAAGTTTTCTTTCAGATTTCCGACAATTTTTAAATCCACACCAATATTGAGAAGTGAGTTGGGAGGAGGGTTCTTCAACTGGGCATAGCCATTGATATCAATCATAAGTTCCTGGCTGTGGAAACCCGAGGTCTTAGAAATATTGAGGCGTCCCCCTTGTAGGTTTGCCTGCACAGCAGCCTTAGTAAAAATCTGTTTTGATAAGCTTAAATTTGGATCATTCATATCTAAAGAAGCTTTCAATAGCTTCAAATCTACACGACCACTTGATTGCACAGGATCATCTACGACAAGATCAGCCTCTACTTGCCCATCCAGTGAGCCCGCAATCATCATTTTGGACAGTGTACCCTTAATAAGATTGTTTGCTGATTTAGCATATGTTTTTAGACCGAAGCCAGCTACCTGGCCAAAGTCGAAATCATGGGCTTCCATTTCAATCCCTAAAGGAATAAAGTTATTATAGGCAATAAGCTGGTTCATTCCCCATCTGGCTGAGAGATCAAGGGTTCCCTTGTTACGACTAATGATTTCAGCATCGACTCCAAGCTGCCACATAAAGATACGAAATATGACCAGGGAGACTTCAATCTTACGCAAATTAATGGCTTGGGCTTCCTCCCCCTTGGAAATAGTAACTCCCTCAGCGACAAAACCGATGGGAAGGTTTGGACCAAAGTCATCTATTTTGACAGTAAGTCCTGTATTACGACTAATTTCAGATACCAATGCTTCTTTTAGAATACCATAGGGAAAAGTTAAGTATAAAAAGAACAGGAAGCTAGTAATAAACAAAACGATATATGCGAATTTACTTCCTTTTTTCTCTGCCACTATTTAGATCCCCCAAGTTTATAACCTATTACTTTTGCACTCGTCTCAAAGTAAAGCCGGTCGCCATATCGCGTTCTAATTTGCAAGTTGTTAATATTGAGATTTTTACCCGATTTTTCGATTTCACCTAAAAACTTCAGCATGCGTGGGATGGAAACTTTTGGCAATCTGAACTCTACTGCTACATGCTTAAAATCTGCTGACAAAGGACTATCTGGCGAAATATCTAATTCATTTGACCTTAAATCCGTAATCGTCACTCCTACCTGATTAGACTTAGACTCAAAAAACGGCTTAGGTCGAAATCCTTGAGAAGACCTTCTGATGATATTGGTAAGTTCCCGGTATCGCTTTTCCTCAAAATCGTATGTCTGCGCCAGGGAGCGTAACTCTTGTAGGGCCTCAAAACTAGAATTTAATTCTTTTTCCAAAGCATTGATCTGAGAAAAATATATACCAAAAGCGCCGAAAACGAATATCATCAATGCTCCCAAAACCCCTAGCAAAACCCCTGTCTGCTGGTTGGGAGATAGCTTATAGAAACTATCCATGATAAAATCGAGCCGCTCATTGTTCGGCCCCAAAATATATTTTTTTAGAAAATCTGCAACCCGCGAAAATGTGGAATCAATTTGGTCACCAATATTTCCTATAGCACTCATTATCCCGCCTTATAATTTGCATGAACCGTAAATTCAATGATCTTACCATCTGAACCAGGCTTAGTTCCTGACTGTTTTTCTTCTATATCTTTCAAAATAGCAACTTTACCCAAAGCTTCAATTATAGCTGATTGCGAAGAAAAATTATCTGTTTCTGCTTTAAGAATCAACGTACCTTCACCAGGAAAAGTGGTTTTGAATTCAAACAAAGTCACATCGATTTTGATGCTTTTCGGTAGTTGTGTTGATACTTCTTTAAGGATTCTTAAAGCTCCACTTTCCTTATTTACAAGGCGAAATTCCTCAATAGCATTCTGCTTTTCTGCAATTTTTGACTTTAGCATGTTTTCGCTATCACGTCTTAGTTTGGTAAAGACAACATTAGAGCGATTCGCTCTTTTCCTTTGGTCGGGAAGGACCTTTACAAACTCCTTTTTATATTCCTCCGCAACTTTACTGATTTGGGTTTGATAAAAATAGTATTTAAACCCATAAGTCACTGCTAATATACCCATCAGAATTACAAATAATTTTAAGGCAAGGGTAGCGCCACGGAGCATGGATTCATAGTTTTGAACATAGGAAAATTCTCCACGTCGGAGGTTAATTTGCGAGTGCTTTTTCACATTAGTGACAGCTCGCAATCCTATAGCTAAACTTTGCAGTAGGATTTCCTGACGACCCTCGAGTTCAGGATTAACAATTAAATCCGTATTAGCTAGCGAAAATCGTTCTACATGAACCTCTAATTGCTCCGCCAGAAAGCGATCAAAATTGGTAAGCCTGGAGGTGCCACCCGAAACTATAATTTTGGTAAGTGGTTGTTTGTCCCAATTCTTATAAGCATAGAAAGTCCTCCCTAGTTCTTTAACAATCGCATTAGAAGCTAGAGTGGTTCTTTCAGCTACAATTCTATCCTCAGCACTGAGAGAGTCACCCACATCCTCAGAGTACAAGACTCTACTGACCCGGTGCTTTGCCCTTTGCGCATCATGAAATGATGTTTCCAAGTCTCGCGCTAAGAAATCGGTTATGTAACGCCCTCCCAGATTGATGGAGCGAAACATTTTCAAAATCCCGTTTTGAATGATGCAAACAGATGTTTTTTCATTTCCGACATCGACCAAAGCATAGCATTCATCATCGGCAACTTTAATATTTGAGCTTAAGTTGTAAAAGGCTAGACTATCGACATCAATTAACTTGGGATCAATATTGATACGACTTAGCAAGTCTAAAAAATTTTTTAAGAAAGCTTTCCGGGTCATTACCGCTAGAGCTAACGTTTTCCCAGACGAATGCCCTAAAATTTGATGATCTAATATCATATCATCCATATTAAAGGGTACATAATCTTCTATCTCTACGCCGATTGTCGCACTTATTTTTCGAGGATCGGCAAAGGGAAACGGCAGTACCCGAGATGAGATAAATTGCCCTGGCATAGCTGTGATGATGCGGTCTGCCTGTAAGTTATACTCCGTAAACAATTGCTCCATACACACAGGAACAATGGCATCAAGAGGAACTCCTTCCAGGTTTGGAATCACTGTTTCATAAAAATTTAAGATCTCGTATGACTTAAACGTATTAACAATTTCCACTGCTTTTATGGAATAACTACCAATATCTAATCCGATAACCTTTTGCATGGAGAGCCTATCCCCTTAAAATACCAATCAATGCTTCTATCATTTTATAACATTTTCCAATAAAGGTACTTATATGTACCTTTAAACTCATCTTTTAGGTCAATCTCGTCAGGGACTCCCCGTTGTAAAACCATAGACAGTTTTCGTGTTTGATCTTCTACCAAAGCTTCTACGTTTACCCTAAAAATATCCGTGCGATAAGTAAATTGCTTTGCAAGTTTTTCATCAGCTGAGCAGTATTCACGACTCAGTCTGTTTTTAGTTTCTTCATAGTTCGCTATTGGTCCATTATCTTCTCTATTATTATATGATTTGGTAGAGGACTCCGGGCATTCCCGGATTGACCGAGGTAATAAACACCCCAAAAGCTCTCGGCTCACGGAATTGAAATTAACGAAAAGCCGAGACTCTTGAACATCTGTCGGTGGATTAGGGAATACTGTAAGGTAAGGCGAAAATATCTTATGCATGTCAGCATCCCAGCCAGGAATCAAACGTAATTCTTCGATGGAATCGAATCGCGCATTTTTAGGCCCTAGGCCCTCTTTATCTATATTTTCGTATGGATCTTCTTCTGAGCTGTAATTAGCACCTGTTATGGGGCGGTTATCTTGATCGACATAGTCTCGCACCATCATAATAAGATCTTTGGCAATAATTTTTTTCCTTTCAAGATACTCCCTTTCCGCAGGACAGCTTAGTAGGGCTTCCAGCATCTCCATGCATTTTTGTCCCCGACCGACAGCACAAAAATTGATATTAATCTTTGCACTTTCATCTTCTACATTAAGAATAAAGGACCCACCCAGTTCTTTTAGCTGGTCCAAAACCTTGCTATCTGCAATCGAACTCAATTTAAAGTTTTCCTGAAAGGTGGAAAGTAATTCTAATGTGTCCCCACCAATGGGAAGACCATTAATTTGACTCCAGATTGGTGGTATCGGAGTACCTGGAGCGAGTTCAAAAACGGTAAGCTCCAAAGCCAAGTCAGAAGTAATTAAAAAAGCACCAAGGTTAGCCCCACTTTTCGCTACATATTCCCCTTTAGTATTAAGGTGATTACCCAAAGCGAGGCGTAAAGCTACAGCTGAGGATAATTTGAGTTCCGTCAGAAAAAGCATGACCATAGCCGTCACGAGCAAGGCTACCAGCATGGCCACACCACGGTTTGAATTGCATTCCTGACCTTGCTCTTCCGACTCCTCAATGGGAAAGCCAAAGTAAAATTTTACGTTTTTTTTCGACTTTCTGCCCATACTAATCCTTAAAATACTTAGGCGACGAATTCCGCGTTTTGGGCTCTTTCATACCCCACGACCTTGGTAAATATACTATGGTACGTAACTTGTTAGTAGGTATTGGCTCGGAATCGTTAAATGTCTCCCCCTCAGGAATGTCCATGGCATAGCCTTCAATTTTTATTTTAACCATTTGGGGAAGTATATCTCGGAAGTCACTTTTATTGCTGTTCCAATCTTCCGTCCAGCTATCGCCATTCCAAGCCTCTAATTTTAATGATTTGATATTTCTTGCCAGCAGGTTCATAGGTATATCGTTTTCAAAGTCTTCTGGAATAATTTTAGTTTCCCCCCGAAAAAGATGGCTAACTCCAAAATCATCTTTTTCAACACGATAGACCACAAAGCTCTGGTCGGATTCGGCACTGGTGGCCACCAATGGCCTATGGTTCATGGTCGTAAACCGCAACTCCCCGCTGCCATGCTTCTCATCTAAGGAAAAATAGGTTTTGTATCGCCGTTCAGTATAGAAGTTTTCTCCGCGACGTCGATTGACAAGATAAGCATGTTCCAAGTCAGCCGTCAGTTTTTGAATCACCACATCCATGGAATGATTGATACGTGCTTGCTCCGAGAGCGCCACCTGGATATCGACTCCATTCCGGATCATTTGGGCTGAAGCCACAGTCAATACTAACAGGATCATCACAGCAAATATAACTTCAAGGAGGGATAGTCCTTCTTGTTTCTTTAAGCTATATATTCTCGTATCGTCAATCAGCACGTAAATTCCCTAACTATAAAAACCCCATGAGCGATCTTGCTCCCCCACGGCAGCATTCTTGCGTGAAGAATTCATCCACACTTGTATCTTACGGACCTTGCTTTATCTTGGGTCCTTTATCTTATCTTTTTTCTTTTTGTCAGCTGGTGGTTTTCCCACGATATCTTCTTCCACTTTTTTGAGTAATTTGCTCATCACATTCTTCTTGGCACCTATGTAATTATCCAGGGCCATCTGATTTGTAAGCAGCAAACTCAAGGTCACACTGTCCTGGCGAGCACCTTCTGGCCAGAACACCTCAACTTTGGCGATTTTGAGCATATGACCATCAAATATACTCTCGATGGCCTTCTCAATACCAGGAATCCCAGCAAGTATGCCGCCTCCACCCTCGCTATCCCCATCTTCCCCGTCTTCAGCAGAAGCCCCTTCCCCTAGGAGTAAATCAAAAAGGGGGAGTTTCCACTCCTGAATGTCTAACTTGTAAGTATAATCAAAGTCTTCATCCCGTTCTTCAATAGGATAATCCTCTACTTTATTCAGGCCACGCTCCAGCTCCTTAAAGGGGTAATGGTGCCAATTGTATTCCACCTGGGACATGATACTTTTAGCCAGCCAAGTAGCTTCGGTCACACGGTGCATATAGGTGGACCCATTAATGATGGCTCCTTGGGTCCCCACGGACTCGATAATCACCGGGAGCATGATAGCCAAAGCAATAAGAGTTTCCACTATGGTAAAGCTCGCCTCTTGAGGCTTTCTATTTACGCTTTTGATCTTCAAAGATATTAACCTCTTTATAACCCGACTCTACTGACGCAACACCTTCGTATGGTTTGGTTGTTATAGTATACGGAACTTCATTTGGATCAATTTCGTATTCACCAAGCTTTCCAGTAACATGAATCACAGCCCTTTCTACGTATCCATGGGGAAAAAAATAGAGATAGCCACGAGCTTGATCCTGATACTCCTCTAAGCGAATCAGCCGAGAATGATGCTCCGCTTGCATATCTTGCACGACAAAGTAAGGACCGAGCGTCCTGCCCCGGAACTCTGGATCGTCAATTTTAGTCCACTCAATAGGCTTAAGTTTTTCGAAGTTTTTTACAAGGGGTGATGTGGGAGGGATCATGCGGTCGTTTTCATCATCATGAACCTCTACACCAGCTAAGTCCTTATATTCCTCGAGCAGCTCATCGAACTCAGCCTGTCGCTCTGCAATCTCTTCCTCAGAAAGCTCGCGCTCTAATGATTCTGCCTCAACAAACACATCGGTTCTGTCCGTTGTCTCAACCCAATAATCTCCAGAGTTGAATGCAAATACCATCCTATAAGGTTTTTTATTCAGAACTGCTAGGTCAAAAACGCCCCGAATATCACCAGACAAAGTACTTATCTTGGATGCCGACTCGGTCATTCCAATAATACCAATATTGGGAAATACCATGACGAAAATCATCGATATTACAGCAATAACGATGATCACCTCAAGAAGGCTGAAGCCTAAAAGGCTATTATTTGTTGTAGCTCTGATACTACTTCTCAACAGGCACCTCTTACTCGTATTCCACCAAGGATTGTGCCCAATAGACGATGAGATCGGGGTAAGTTCAGGGCGAACCTGGCTAAAGGTGAGTGCAGACTATTCTTCCGCACCCTCACCACCAGCCTCTTCAGGATAGGTCACATCGTCATCATTACCAAAGACTCCATCTGGACCCGGCGAGGTAATTTTGAAGTTTTTACCTTCTATGTCATATTGATACTTATTACCCCATGGGTCTTTGAGCTTACCCTCATCCGCATAAGGACCTCGCCACCGTGTTGCTCCTGATGTTGGCTTAGCCACTAGAGCATCTAAGCCCTGCTCCTGTGTGGGAAAGCGAAAATTGTGGACCCGGTACATTTGAAGCTGAGTGTCCAGCTGTCCCATACCAAGCCTGGCGGCATCACGCATCGCTTCTTCTTGGCTATCTGTCAAATTTGTAACAACTAGAGTCATAATTACCCCCATCAAGGCGATCACGATGAGGATCTCGATAATTGTCATACCAGACTCTCGGGCTGCTTCCTTGTCAAATGGGGCTTTTAATAGCTTTTTCAACATAGTCAATTTCATAAGGTTCCTCATTTAAAAATCATCGCACTTGTCTCATAACTTGCATCATTGGCATTATCATAGCAAGAATAACTACCACAGCAATAACGAGTAAGCATAACATCATTATGGGCTCAATGAGAGAGATCATCTTTGAAATTCTCTGCTCAACTTCACTATCATATGCTCGGGATACATGGCCCAGCATCTGCTCCAATTCACCCGTTTTTTCCCCCGTTGCAATCATATGAGATACCAACCCCGGAAAAATACCACTACGACTGATACAAGCAGCTAAGCTATTTCCCTCTTGAACTTCAACCTTGGCTGTTTCAATGACTTCAGATAACAGTGAATTGTTAACAACATTTTTAGTGATATCGAGAGCGTTGATAATGGGAACTCCCGAAGATAATAAGGTTGATAAGGTCTTAGTAAACCTTGAAACAGCTACCATAAGCGAAATTTTACCCACCAAGGGGAGCTTGATAAAAATGCGGTCCCAACTGCGCCTTCCCTTCTCACTGGAAACCCAAGTCCTAAAACTGAATACTGCTAAAAACAGCAACAAAGGAAACAGATACCAGTAGGATTGAACAATGCCAGAAAAATCCATCAGAGCTTTAGTATACCAAGGAACTTCGATCCTCATATTCTCAAATACTTTTGCCAACTTAGGGACAATAACCACCAAAAGAAAGCCAACAATAGCTAGGGAAATTACGATCATAATCGCCGGGTAAAGCATAGCGTTAACCACTTTGCCTCGAATAGCGAGTTGATACTCCATAAAATCTGATAAGCGCTCTAACACCGTTGAAAGGGTACCTGAGCTTTCTCCAGCCCGCACCATATTCACGTAAAGCTTGTTAAAAACCCCTGGGTACTGCGCTGAGGAATCGGCTAAGGACTTACCTTCCGAAACGCTGTCTTTTACAGCAGATAAGGTTTTTCTTAAGGTGTCATTTTCAATCTGTGATACTAGAGCTTTCAGACTTTCGTCTAAGGGAACGTGGGCGCCTTGTAGGGTGGCAAATTGTCGAACCATTACCGATAATTCAGCCAGGGACACCTTAGGTGCAAACAATGTAAAACTAAAAGATTTGGACGAACTTGAAGAGGAAACACTTTCCTCTTTTATTTCTGCAACTATTATTTTCTGACGTTGTTTTAAGGCTTGCCGAGCAGCTCTTTCTGATTCGGCATCCACTTTTCCTTTTCGCGACGCTCCTGTGGCAGCGTCATAGCCTTTGTACGAGTAAAGTGGCATCGTCTAACCTTTCTCCAATGCTCCGTCCATCTCAATATCATCCACTTGGGTTTTGCGTATGGCCTCTTCGAGAGATGTTCTTCCCTGGATGACTTTAAGTAATGCTGAATCGCGCAACGTGGTCATGCCTTTTTCTACCGCAAGCTTCTTAATAGATTTCGCATCTTGGGTACGCAGTATCAGATTGCGAACCTCATCGTCAAACACTAATAGTTCATACACCCCTACCCGGCCTAGGTAACCGATGCCAAAACACTTATCGCATCCTGGACCAGCTCGGTATATGGTCTTGCCTTTAATCTCTTGACGACTAACATTAAGAATATGAAGCTCCTCATCTGGGGGCTCATAAGCTTCTCGACAGTTGGTACAAAGCGTCCGCAACAACCTTGTAGCTACAATTCCCAGGACCGCCGAGGAAAGCTGGAACGGCTGAACTCCAAAATCCAAAAAGCGTGTTACTGTTGATGCTGTATCATTAGTATGGACAGTAGAAAGAACTAAATGCCCGGTAATGGACGCTTGTACGGCTATCTTAGCTGTTTCGGCGTCACGAATCTCACCAATCATAATAACATCAGGGTCTTGCCGCAAAATTGCCCGCAACCCGCTGGCAAAGGTCATACCCACCTTTTCTTTGACTTCGATCTGGCCAATACCCGAGACCTGATATTCCACCGGATCTTCAATAGTCAGAATATTAATATCAGTGGTATTAATATGCATGAGCGAGGCATAGAGCAGTGTACTTTTACCAGATCCTGTGGGACCAGTTACCAGTATAATACCATGCTTCTGCTCCGCCAATTCACAAAAGTTATCGTACATGCGACGATCAAGACCCATCTGATCGAGCCTCTTACCACCGGCTGACTTATCTAAGAGTCGCATGACGATTCGTTCCCCAAAACTCACAGGTAGCACGGATAACCGGACATCGATGTCTTTACCAGCAACCTTGATAGAAATACGTCCGTCTTGTGGCACACGTTTTTCAGCAATATTGAGTTTACCGATAATTTTAACACGTGAGGCCAGACTACCGGCGTGCCGCCGTGGAATCGAGGTTTTATCTTGTAGCATCCCATCGATCCTGAAGCGCACCAGCACTTCATTTTCAAGTGGTTCGATATGGATATCAGAGGCCCTTTCCTTTACCGCTCTGGCTAGAATACTATTAACTAGACGGATAATAGGTTTTTCGTCATCCGATGATTCCAATAGGTCTCGGGTTTCTTCTAGATCTTCATCAGCCCCTACTTCACCAAGGCTCAACTCATCGATCACCTTTTGGGAAGCATCATTCGCCCTTTCAAATACCCTGTTAATACTGTTCTCAATGACAGCTGGTGGGCTCACAATCATATTGATATTAGTTGAAAGGATGAGTCGCAAATCATCTAAGGGGTATATATTAAGGGGATCGCTGACGACAACGGTCACATTGAAATCATCTCGGGCAATGGGAAGAATTTTGTTATCGCGGCAGAATTGGATAGGAATGGCATCTACCAGTGCCGGATCTATGTCGTTAATAGGAAGCCGATCATAGTATGGTAAGTCTAGCTGTAAGGCCAAAGCTTTCAGCATTTCTTCTTCACTCACATATTCTTTTTCCACAAGAAGCTCGCCTAACTTCCGTGGATTATCTTCCGCATTTTGCAGGCTCAATGCCTCTGCGAGTTGTTTTTGGGAAATGCGGTCAGTTTCAACTAGTATCTGCCCCAAAGACTTATGCTGCAAACTCCTAAAGTCTACCGTCGGCAAACTCGACCACCGAGGCACTGCCACGTCGGCATCCATTTTTTCATCATTTTGCTCATCTTGACTCATACTTCTCACTCATCGTTATCATCTGGCTCTGGCGGATCAAAGGACTCTGGTGGGTCAATGGGCTCTGGCGGATCTATCGGTTCAGATAAAACTCCCTCATCGTCAAAACCGCCATCAAGGGGGACTGGTACAGGAGTTGGACTTTCCAACATAGAATCCTTATCGCGGGAAGAATCGGAGCTACTTGCTGGCTTAGCTTCCTGCTCCAGCTCCTTTAGGAAAGACTCCCGATCTTGCTCTCCGTCATCCCCACTAGTGCTTCTGCCATCCGCAATTGTAGGTAAGGCCCTATAAAAGGTATCACTATCGGAGTATCCAAAGGCATCTTGCAGCAGAATATCCCGTTCTTTGACCTTCTGCTCATAAATGGCAGCCAGGTCATTAGCACCATATACGATATGAGGAGTTAAAAATATCATCAAGCTAGTTGTCGTTTTAGAAATTTTAGAGTTTCTAAACAACCAACCTAAAATTGGCAAATCGCCCAACAACGGAATCTTTTGGTAGACTTCTTGCTCTCGACGCTTCACCAGGCCTGACACTACCGCTGTCTGGCCGTTTCTTACGGTTACTATCTGGGAGGTTTGGCGTTTGTTTATATTAGGTAGCCCATTATTAGCATCAATAGCGCCTTCGTTAGCCTCCAATTTAATTTTTAAGGTAACGTAGTTTCCGGAATGACTGACGTTGGGTTTGATTTCCAAACTGAGATCCGCATCCTCTTTCTCGACCTTTTCTACAGCTCCTGCCCCAACCGCGGCACTTGTTTGAGCACTTTTGAAAAATAGCGTATCACCAACAACGATGCTCGCCTCTTCATTGTTAGAAGTTAGCAGGTGAGGTGATGACAAGACACGGGTATTGCCATCAGCTTTCAGCATGCTGATCAAGCCGCCGGGGCGCACGTTGCCAATACCAGGAATCTCCACAGCCTTGGCTGCCAAAACCCCGATGGTAAAGTCCCGACCTAGCGCTTCGGCAATACCTAACTTAGTATTATTGTCGCTCTGACCATCTGCCGCTGCAATTATTGGCGCTATATTTTTCCCTTGCCAGCCATAGGAAGTTAAAGTACCAGTCGCTTCTTTTCCTGCAATAATAGAGGTACCAAAATTAAAGGCATTATTAAGATTCACATCAAGAATATCTGCTTCCACATATACCTGAGCGCGCCTGCGATCCAGCTTCCTGATGATGGAATTGATAGCCTCATATGCGGAACGTGATCCAGTAATGAGTAAGGCATTAGAGCTTTCATCAGACGCAATCTTTACATTATCACCAAGATCAGCAACAACCGCCCCCTCAGATTCTCGATTTTTTGTTGTCGATGTACGACGCCTTACACTTCTACCAATGGTACGAGTTCTAGAATTCCTGTTGGCCCCTTGAGCCAGAGAGCTTAAGGTGGAGGCCAATTTTTTTGCATCAGCATAGTCTAAGAACCTAACCCGGATAGCTGCCTGATTCGCGGGATCATCTACGGGAAAGTCAAATTTCTTCACGAGATCCTTCACGTCCTGAATGGTACGAGGAGGACCAAAAATGACAACCGAATTTGATCTTTCATCCACTGATATTTTATAGGTTCGGTACCCACTCCGCTTTTTCTTACTCGTTGTAGAGGCTTTTAGAATATCACCTACCTTTTGTGAAATAATTTTCGCATCACCGTAGCGTATTGGAACCAAAGCGACTTTCGGCTGTTGACCGGCTACATCCAATAATTCCACAATCTGAAGAATGCGACGAACCTTAAAACCTGTATCGCTGATAATCAACGTATTCGTAGGCTGATAAGCAATCATCGAGTTAGTTGATACGATACGATTCAGGGTAGATTGAACCTGCTTGGCATCAATATATTTCAGGGGAACGATCTGAGTAATAAGCTTATCGGTACGAGGCGACCATGAGGTCCCTTGGTAAATTCTTAAATTATCTTTCAGAGCGTTTCTAGTTGGCATGATTTTTATAACCTTGCCCGTTTCTACCGTTGTTAAACCCAAAACATTAAGGGCTGATAAAAAAGCTTGATATGCTTCTTCTTTTGTCACTTTTTTAGGAGAAATCATCTGGACTTTGCCATTGACGCCCTTACCCAAAATAACATTCTTCCCAGTCCAGAGTGCGACAGCACGAATAATATCTTTAATATCTGTTGGCTCAGGAAAGTCGATACTGACCAACTCCTGACCTTCAGGCACATTTGATGCTACCGGCTTATTTTGAGCATAGCCTCGAAAACCCAGACAGAGAGCAAAAATCCATATCAACTGATGTTTGTAGCTCACTGTTTTTTTCCCCCTTGCATTAGTCTTTTCAACATGGACACTTCTCCCGTCGAGCGCAACTTAGCGCCAAAACTACTTAATTTCAACGCTTATGTTTGAAGGAGTCTTTCCTTTTTTCAAGACTCCTATATTGATTTGACGCTCATTCTGGAGCGCTTCGTAAAGAGCAAAGCCCTTATCAGGCTGGGCCATACTCATCCCATTTACCGAAGTGATAACGTCACCGCTATTGAGGTTTATTTTCTTCCATAACGATTTTGACTTAACACCAATCAACTTAAAACCAATCATACTTCCATCTCGGTTATAGGGAACTAAGCGTCCCGATTCTAAAATTTTTGCAAAGCCGGGTCCTAAGGCCTCCTCTACAAAGCTACTAGACACTTGAATCGTAGCTAAGTCATCGGAATCAAATGAATCTAACTTTACGGGTTCCCGGGCCTCGGAACTTGGTGAAGATGAAAAACCTGGGCCTTTTACTGCAGAGATTTCAAGACATTCCTTCACACCATTATTGTTGATCACAAGCCTTTTCTGTTGCACTGCGTAGACGACAGCTTGATCCTGACCAAGGATCGCATCACCTGCGCGGTAGACATCGGCTTCTCGATAACCTTTTTCTCTAACTGTAGCCAGAGAGCTTTCCAAATCACCGCTATAGATAATACCTACTAAAGACAGCGGTAGACTAGATTTTATACACTTATCGTCAGCATTAAAGATTCCCGACTCATTTGTATCTTCAAGATTGGGGTCCGATTCATCAGGTAGTTCTCCACTGGAATTAAAAATGTTACGTCCCACCACAGTACGACGAACTTCCCTGTAGTTGAGAGATTTACGTAAATCGGGTCGTGTCGCGACCGCAGGCACCCCATGGTAAGACTGAATCGCCGCGTCAGACAAAAAGCCAATAAATATTGTAGAAGCCGAAGATGCTAACAAATAAGAAAGCAATAAAACCCCAACACTTTTGGCACCTAGATTCGTCGTAACACGAATCGTTCGGTCATGGCTTTTCCAATAGGTAAGTAATTTATCTTTTACATCAGCCACCGCTTACGTTTCCTATTGAATTTCTATGCTCATATCGAATGTACTACCCCCACGGGTAATCCGAACCTCAATGTCTTTTGCCGACTTAAGTTGCTGCAATAGACGAATCGCTCCTGCCGCATCTCGCAGCGGAATTCCATTTATTTCTTCTATGACATCCTGGTTTTGAAAACCTGCCTTTTCGTATATGGAAGCCTCGCGAATACGAGTCAGCCTAAACCCTCTTAGCTCACCATTCACCATATTTGGCTCAGCTTTGGCATCCTGAAGAATTTTAGCCATATTCTCAGAGTTAAGAATGTTCCTCTTGAACTCTTCAGTGATGACAATTTCGTTACTTTTCCTTTGAAAGCCATCCTCTTGATAGGAATCCGGTGGGGGTTTTGTAGCAAGCCGCGAGAGTCGTGGTCCGCGACTGGAACTGCCTTTTTTCCTTCTAGTTCGCACCAGTTCAAAGGGCTCAACTTCGATATATTCCCGTCGCCCATCAACTTCTAAAATAACGCGATCTTCGTAGACTTCCACCAACTTTGCTTCCTTAGTTACCATATCTTCTACAACAAAGTAATCGGTCTTGCGCTTTTGTGTATTTTCAAGGGTAGCCAATCCCAGCTTGGGATCTCCTCCAAAAATAATGCCACGAACCTTTAGGGGTAAATTTGACTTGACCAACTGCCCGGTAGAAACCATGTCATTTTTACTTATTTCAGGTTCCTCTAGACCGAGAGCTCCTTCACTATTAAAGATATTTCGCTGTAAAATCACCCGCGAATCTTCTTTACTTAAGCCTTTTTCAGGTAGATCAATCTTCGCTCTGCCTCTGTAGATGTTGGAACCTTTACTATTGGTAGGTACGATGAAGTATGCAATCCCCATGGAAGCCGCTGAGGCGATAAGAAAGGATGAAACAATAGAGACCGCGACACTTTTGAGGGAAAGGTTCTGCAATATTTCGATTATTTTTTTGTTTTTTACCTCAAATTGCACCAAAATCCTCAGCAATGTTATTAGGTCAACAAAGGCACCTCATCATATTTGTCAGTTAATGAAGCAAAGATGAGACCTTCTGATTTTATAGTATATCAGTGTTGTTCCTCGCCATCTTGGCTCTTATCTCGTAGTAGCATCGATTTTATAAACTGAGCACAGGTATCAACCGTTACATAACTGCAGCTCAGTGTGAAGTCGGCCTCATCAAATCGGCCCTGCCTACGCAACATAATTTCATCTAACTTGCTCTGAATGAAATGTGCCCGCTCTTTTAGATTTTCAATCGATAGTGCGTCACGTAGAAGGGGGCGATTTTTTAATGCATCGGGATCGTCCATTAAGCGCTTAGTCACTTCTGAGGTAGGGGTTGCTAGCCAAACCATTGGCCCTAGAGCTTTTAGGATCTGCCAATTTTTTTCGGACTCAATAGCGCCTCCGCCAGTTACTATGACGTGATTACGAATGGTTTGAACCATCTGAATCACCTCCGACTCACGCTCACGGAAGCCAGACTCTCCCTCTTCCATGAAGATCCTTGGAATTGTTTTTTGCGCTAACCTTTCGATTTGTGCATCGATGTCCATAAGCCCAAAATCGAGAATCCTTGCCAGTTGAAAACCAACAGTAGTTTTTCCAGAAGCGGTACCACCCACAAGTACTATGTTGGGCATGGAGAGACGGTTAAGAACCTTTTCACTATTTTTACTAGATTGAGTTGTATTAGTATTGCTTTCCAAACTTTAAAAACCACTAGCCTTCCACATAAAGTCGCAGCTAAAAACAGCTAAAAATGCCCGGTTAATGTATCCTAATTTCAATGTCTTGGATACTTGAAAAGCTCCAAGAAGCTCCAAAAGTCAAGTACTTTACATAAACAAACTTCAGGATCGAGCTATGTACCTTAAAAGAACCGTCAGAGATAATTATATAGAATGGCGCATCCAAAGACCAGAGCGACGCAACGGACTAGGTATTTCCATCGGCCAAGAACTTTATAATGCCCTGTTACAACTTGAAAACAGTTTACAGAAACAACAAAAAACGCGCGCCCTTGTCGTCAGTGCTACTCCCACTCCCACTAAACTTGGCAAAGTATGGATTGCTGGAGGAGATTTAAAGGAACTCAGCCTTTTATCGAAAAAAATTGACGGACATAATTATGCCCGCCTCTACCACGATATCTGCCAAAAAATGGAGTTTCTTCCCATACCTGTCATTTTTGCAATCGACGGCCAAGCTATCGGTGGTGGCATCGAGCTGGCTCTTGCTGGTGATATCAGGATTGCAACCCATAGCTCCAGTTTTCATTTCAAACAAACTCGTATTGGCCTTGCTAGCGGTTATGGCGGAGCTACAAGGTTATCATCTTTGGTCGGACAAAGTCGCGCCATGTTTTGGCTGTTACAAAGCTCCACCGTAGATAGTCATACCGCAGAATCTACAGGCTTAATCCACAAAACTTGCGCTAATGACCAACTAGAATCCACCCTTGAGCAGGTTGTAGAGAATATTTGCCAATCGCCTTACCAATCAATTCAGGTGCAAAAGCAGATGTTACGCCCCCAAGCCTCAGGAGCACTCTCCCGCGAGTTAGACCTATTTACGGAATTATGGATGAATCCGGATCATGAAAAATTTTTACGGACATTCAATCAATGAGCGCCATAATCGCTCAGGAACAATAGGCGCCTGGCTATTCACCTGAATCAAGAGACTTTGGAGCTGCTCCCGCGGAAACTTTGCCCAAGATAAATGCAAAGGATGTTGCGGCAAATCCGGGCGTGGCGCTTTTCCACACAGGATACCCAGATTCTGGCAAAGTCGCTTCCATAGGGGTTGCCACTTTTCTGGTATTTCAGTCAGTTCCAAAGCAAACTTCGGGTAAGCTATTCTAGTAAAAATCAAAGTGGCAGCAAGGTCGACTTCAGCCACAGATTGCGAGCTAATACTATAGAGGTAACTCTCCTCAAGCCTCAGGGAAGCCGTAACATGGGATGCCCCAAAAAACTGCCAGGTTTTTGCAAGTTGACCAGGGACAGGCTGCATACCATACCAAGGGTAAGGTATGCTCAGCCAATCACAGCCTTGCACTTCCGCCCAACTATGAAGAACCGCACCACTTCCGGCAGCGACCAATCCACATGAAGAGCCCTGCCACCGCGCAAGATACAGCCATAAGCCTTTATAGCAAGGTATTTTATAGGGGGTACTGAGATCGTTGAACTCATCGCTGCATATGGTAACAGATTGTTGATCAGCAGATAGCTTCAAACAACTGTTATCGAGAGGCGTACACTGCCATGGGAAAGGCAGCTTGTATTCCCAGCCCTGCAAACCATACTTAATGAAGTATCCTGTTTGCTCATGGCCTTCAAAGCTTAAAGATACAGCTGAAGCGTTACTGGGATAATCTCCCCTAATCATTGAGAGTATAAATCCCTTTTCAGACATTGAAACGAAACTCGATGACATCACCATCTTTCACGACATAATCGCGACCTTCCTGACGGACCAATCCAAGCTGTTTGAGCTTTGCGCGACTCCCTGCCTGTTCTAGGTCGCTAATTGCATATACTTCTGCACAAATGAAACCTCTTTCAAAGTCTGAGTGGATTTTTCCGGCGGCAACTGGTGCCTTATCCCCAACTTTGATGGTCCAAGCACGAATCTCCTTTTCACCCGCCGTGAAATAAGTTTGCAAACCTAAGAGTCCGTAGCCATCTCTTATCAGCCGGTCTAAGCCCGCTTCACTCATATCCAGACCAGCGATCATTTCCGCTTTTTCCTCTGGTTCTAAAAGGCTCAATTCCTCTTCAATTTTGCCACAAATGATGGTGATTCCTGCACCTTCAGAGATAGCCTTTTCCTTCACAAGCTTCGTAAATTCGTTATCGGTATCACCCGCAGCTAATTCTTCATCAACGTTACAAACATAAAGCACCTTTTTGCTAGTGATGAGGTGTAACTCGCGGAAAGCATCAAAAACAGCTGTTTCATCGCCCGCATGCTCCTGCAAGGAAAATGCTCGTGCCGGCTTGGAGTTTTGCATGAAAGCATTTAATGCTTCAAGCATGGCTAGGATTTGGGGGATTTCTTTCTTTTGGGTTTTGGCTAACTTTTGGTAGCGATTAATTGCATTTTCAACAGTTTGAATATCGGCAAGGACCAGCTCCGTTTCGATAATCTCTATATCGCGGATGGGGTCAACACTACCTTCTACATGGGTAATATCACCAGAGTCAAAACAGCGAACGACATGGGCTATAGCATCGGTTTGCCGGATATGACCCAGAAACTGGTTACCTAAACCTTCACCAGCCGCTGCTCCACGAACCAACCCTGCTATATCAACAAACTCCATGAAAGCAGGGACAATGCGCTGTGACTTTACGTATTCATCTAATTTCTGCAACCTTGCGTCAGGCACATCCACCCTCCCAACATTGGGATCGATGGTACAGAACGGGTAATTTGCCGAAGCCGCTCCTGCTGAAGTCAGCGCATTAAAGATAGTGGACTTACCAACATTGGGTAGCCCGACGATGCCACATTTAAAACCCATATTAACTCCGCATATTTACAAATTGAAGGGGGGCACCTAGGTCCTGCCCTTTTAATGTTTGTATAACAAGCTGCAGATCATCAATCTTCTTTCCCGTGATCCTGACCTGATCATCCTGCTGCTGTACCTGCACTTTAATCTTGCTGTCCTTAATTATTTTTGTAATTTTTTTGGTTGTCTCTTTTTCCAAACCCACCTTTAGTGTTACAATCTGCTTCAGTAAGTTGCCGCTTATTTCTGTCTCATTACCATATTCCAGAGCCCGAAGATCCACACTGCGTTTCACTAGTTTCTGCTCAAGGATTTGATGGATAGAACGCAATTTCATATCATCATCAGCGATAATCTTGATACTTTTCTCATCTCGGGAAAAGCTGATCTCTGATTTGCCACCACGAAAATCAAAGCGATTGCTGATTTCCTTGGATGCTTGATTTACAGCATTATCTACTTCTTGTAGATCAACTTCGCTAACCACATCGAAAGAAGGCATGATAAAATTCTCCTAACAAGGACTTCATGACAGAGTCGTCTAATATCAAAAAATATTGGAATGACAAACCATTGTTTTCTCATTGGAGATGACACAATGCATCTCAAATTTCTAGCGAGCCCCTTTATATTCTGCTTACTATGTCTTTATGGTATTGCAGGAACAAAAAAAGACAGCCTAACCCCTACCAATGCTACATGGCGTTCGGAAAGGGAAAGCTATCACAAATGCCGCAAGGATGTTTTATTGAAACTTGGTAAAGGTAAAAAGAAAAATAAAAAAAACCTTAAGCGAGCCAAGAAATCGATACAAAACTGTCGCGCTATGTTTCCTGAATCTGCTGCCCTTACCCTATGTAGGAAAAGAGCTTTCAAGGATTTTAAAGATCGCGCGAACTATATTCCTACAGCTTTGAAAGAGTGCCGCCACGAGTACAAGAAGATGCGATTTTCACCCCAAGCTTATCAGCCTATTAGACGATACCGTGGATACATTATTTTTGCTGGAGCCAACCTGGCCGATACCCGCTATTTTTCTAAAAAACAGATCTTATCTTCTAGCAATTATTCCTTAAACACCTCTTATTTTGACTGCAACAAGCTCAAACTTGTATTAACCAAAAAGGAGAAGCCCGAATACCTACTCTTTGGCAACAGGCTAAGCCATTACATACCACTTAGCAACATCCCTTTCCCAAAACTTAGACAGCACTTAGAGCCAAAGCTTACCAAAAATACTGAGGATATTACCCATAAGACGCTGGGATTGCTTCATTTCAACAAAAAAGATAACAATATTATTAGCTATTTACCAAGCACTCCCTGTAGTTTTCAGCCTGACGCCCAGAGCCCATTTGAAGCTGTGAAACTCTACTACATTCCTGACGTTGTAAAAAAGACAGCAACCCCCTACTTTGCCATTGCATTCTATAAAGAAAACTCTAAAATACCGCTTTCCCAGCTTACTGAGGAGGTGAGTCGCGAGCTGGGTGACAGCTTTCAAGTGATCCGTGGCAAGGGTGATATGACCTTTATTGCAGAAAAGCCTATCCAATACTTTGACCACGAGGGCGACCCTAAAGATCTTTGTAAGTTTCCTCGCGAGCACAGTCTTGTAGCTGCCATTGCAAGCAAGCAAGAATATGCACGCTACCTATTGCTGAGCAATATCAGGAACCAATGTAACATGGGTGATAGGCTCGCGAGTCGCTTTTTACGAAAAGCTTCAAAATAACTAATCTTTAATCATCTTTATATTGATACATATTGGAGTTAAAATGCCAGGAATTCGATTAAGGGGCGATGAACCTATTGAGATAATCCTAAAAAAGTTTAAAAAACAAACTGAAAAAGCTGGAATACTTTCAGACTTTAAAAAGAGAGAAGCCTATGAAAAGCCATCAATTAAGCACAAGCGCAAAGTGGCAGCCGCTCGTAAACGTACTTTAAAAAAACTCCGTAAGTTAGGCGAATAATAATGATGGCCTAGCTGTCTAAAGTGGGGCCTTATGTCCATTGATATTGCTAAAAGACGCATCCTAGCCAAAGTTCCTCTCGCCGATTTAATTGGCGAGAGTGTCAAACTCACCACGAGAAGTGGCCGCGCCATGGGGCTGTGCCCCTTTCATGGAGAAAAAACACCAAGTTTTACAATCTTTGACGACCATTACTTTTGTTTTGGCTGTCGCGCCCATGGAGACGCCATTGAGTTCGTCCGTAAGACACGCGGCATGGGCTTTGTGGAAACCCTAAAATACTTAGCTGAGAAATTTAATGTCGATGTTCCGGAGCTTTCAGAAAACTCCCAATATGAAAGGGATCGCAAACAGACAAACCAGCTATTCCGTGCTCTTCAGCTGAGCCACGAATATTTTAGGCATGCCGTTAAAGATAACACAGCCGTCATAGAATACTTAAGGAATAGAGGTTTCTCCCAGGATAATATCGACAATTTTGAGTTTGGTTACGCCCCGGATAAGAGACAAGGCCTAGTAAACTATCTACTGCAAAGAGGCATATCTATTCAAGATGCCGTCACAGCTTCGGTGGCTACAACGTCTGGCAAAGACCTGCAAACATATGATTTCTTTCGCCATCGGCTGATGATCCCCATACATGACCAGCATGGCCGCTTGATAGCGTTTGGCGGTAGAACCATGGGGGACGACCTTGCCAAATACAAAAACAGCCGCGAAACACCTCTGTTCGATAAATCTCATATTCTGTTTGGACTCGATCACGCCCGTACGGCGATTCGCCAAAAAAAGCGTGCCATAGTTGTTGAAGGTTACATGGATGCCTTGCAATTATGGAACCATGGCTTCCATGAAACCGTAGCCTGCCTAGGTACTGCCCTAACCCCTATTCATATGCAACGCTTAGCTCAGCTCACAGGACAGATTATATTGTTTTTTGACGGAGACAAAGCAGGAGAACGAGCTAGCTTGCGTGCTGTAACCCAAGCCCTCGAAGTACCTAAGGCCGAGTTCAAGGTGGCTCGACTACCTCAAAACCATGATCCAGACTCTTTTCTCAAAGCCCATGGTGCTAGCACCTTAGAACATGAAGTTCTCACGCAATCCCAAGACCTTTTGGATTTCGCCATTACAGCTAAAATAGGTAAATCTCATGACCTAGCCATCCCTGACTTAGTAGATCAGGACATTGTACCCTGGTTGAAATCTGTTCGTGACCCCATTAAGAGATCCTATCTTGCTGGAAAAGCATCTCAGCTAAGTGGCATCTCCAGAGATATTATAGATAACGCGCTAAAATTACGCAATCAGCAAAAGGAGCGGCAGGAAGCCCCTCCTCCGACAAAAACTCCCAAAGAAGCCGAGCCAAAGCGCTTCAGCCGAAAACTAAGCCCCATTGAGTATGACTTCTTGGGTCACCTCTACCTGGCTAGCCCCGGAGAGCTTGACTTGGAAGAAATCAAGAACCATCTGGCTCTGGATCTGGAGTTAGAACCACTCTGGGTAGATTTGGCACAAGAGCTGATCAAAGCTCTGAAAACAGATAAAAATCCAGCCGAGCTAAACATCTCCCATTGGATTTCTGCATCTGAAGTTGCTACAATACGGTTATTAGAAAGTTATCGGCATAAAAAAAACGCTTTTGTATGCGAGGATCGGCGCTCGCTCGTGAAGAAAATTGTGAAAACTCTCAGAATCAACCAGCTTTCTAGCACCCGTCAGAGCCTAAAATCACGTCTTTTAGACGCTGACCTGGGCCAACAAACTGAGATTTTATCAGCTATTAATAAATTAAATAGTGAAATTAGAGTCCTTGAAAGGTAGAATACCATTTTTTTCAAAATAGATTCATTGCAATTTTGCAATCAAACCTATATACCTATAAAGGTGTGTATTTTAGAATACCGTCTTTGCTTGGATTAAGTCCGAGCAATTTTTTTTCCTTTCAGCGAGACTACCTTAAAATTAATTTCGGAGAGATTTTCTGCCTATGGCTACTAAAAAGAAAACTGCCAGCAAGGCCGCTAAGGAACCGTCTAAATCCGCCAAAAAGACGAGCACAAAGAAAAAGGCCACCAAAAAGGTTAGCTCAACAGCATCAACCAAAAAGAAAGCGACTAAAAAAGTTACGACGCAAGAAGCGCTCAAGCAAGCTCAACCTCTTACAGAAAAAGCAGCACAAGCTAAGACAGGTATTGTTGCTGACTTAGAAAATAGGCTCGAAGACAAAGGTACTCTCACCTTTAAGGATGTCTCCTTAGCAATTCCAGAAGACCTTCACAGCCCCGAGCTTATACAAGCTGTATTGATAGAACTCAAAACAAAGGGAGTCGCGTTACAAGACACTGTCCGCGACACCATCGACAACTCTCAAGTAAGCGAAATCATCATTGATGAAAATAACTTCTCTGATAGTTCCATCAGTGATGACACAGACACCGATATTTCTGATGATGCTTCGTCGGATGAACAAGGTAGTGATAGCGGCAAAGTCTCCCCTAAGGTCAAGGAGCCGGCCAAAAAGGAAATTAAACCCGATGATTTTGGCAAATCCAATGATCCTGTGAGAATTTACCTGCGCAAAATGGGAAGCGTCGCCCTATTAAGTCGTGAAGGCGAAGTTGTCATTGCCAAGAAAATCGAGGCTGAGGAAAATAGGATACTCTCCCACTTACTACAGCTACAAATAGGCCGTGAAACGATCGTGGATGCAGCGCGGAAGTTTGTTGCTGGTGAAATCCGCATGAAAGGCTTCATTAAAGGCTTCGATGACGATGAAGCTTCTTCTAACGAAGAAGCCCACTCTGATAAACTGAAAAAAACTACCGAAGAATTTTTAGAGCACTATGACAGATTCGAAGCAGCTATTAATAAAAATAGCAAAAATTCAAGCGAGTTAGGCAATAAGGTCTTTGAGATTCTTAGGGATCTCAATATTAACCGTAAGCTAATGCTCAGTGTCATCGAATCTCTTGCCGAATATAGCAACAGCTTAAGAGAGGCGGAGCAGGATATCGCTTACTATGCAAAGCGCATGAGCTGTTCCCGTAATGAGCTGGTAATCCATATTAATAAGACCCCGCAGACCCCATACGGTCAGTCAACAGATCGTGAGTGGCAACGGGTGCTAAGGAATGTATCAGCTGCCTTAGAAACCCTTGATCGGATTACTAAAGAAACCGAGATGGAGCCCCAAAAGCTCATCCAACATTATTCCGCGCTGGCAAGTATGCAGCGCTCCGCTGAGGCCGCCAAGAAAGAATTGGTTGAAGCCAACCTAAGACTAGTGGTTTCCATCGCTAAAAAATATACCAATAGGGGTTTACAGTTCCTCGACCTCATCCAGGAAGGCAACATTGGTTTGATGAAGGCTGTGGAAAAATTTGAATACCGGAGGGGTTATAAGTTTTCTACTTATGCAACCTGGTGGATTCGTCAGGCGATCACCCGGGCCATTGCCGACCAGGCAAGAACCATTCGTATTCCGGTCCATATGATCGAGACCATTAATAAACTGATCCGTACCAGTCGCTACCTGGTTCAGGAAATGGGGCGCGAGCCAACTCCTGAAGAAATTGCAGCCCGCATGGAAATGTCCGTCGACAAGGTACGTAAAGTGTTAAAAATTGCCATCGAGCCGATCTCCCTAGAGACTCCCATCGGTGAGGAGGAGGATAACCACATAGGGGACTTCCTAGAAGATAAGACCCAAAACTCACCATCTGAATCGGTAATTTCAGGCAGCTTGGAAGAGCAAACCACAAAGGCGCTAGCAACCCTAACCCCAAGGGAAGAAAAGGTTCTTCGCATGCGCTTTGGTATCGGTGAGCGCAGCGATCATACTCTTGAGGAAGTTGGTCAAAACTTCGATGTTACGCGGGAGCGTATACGCCAAATTGAAGCTAAAGCGCTGCGCAAATTACGCCACCCTTCCCGGAGCAAAAAGTTACGAGCATTTATTGAAAGTTAACGCTAGTTTTCCGTTGTTTAACGGAACATCTTTTGGTAGTTTCTACCTTCCAACGGGGGATGATAGCTCAGTTGGTTAGAGCAGCCGGCTCATAACCGGCTGGTCCGGGGTTCGAGTCCCTGTCATCCCACCATCCCGCTCTAAACTCGAAGCAAAACTCCTACTTACAAAATTTTAGAAACTCGATTAGGTGATGACTCAGGTGCCCCTTTTTCGGCTCTGTTCACTTCATGGTGGGTAACCTCATGAAACCCGTCCCCGACAAGCGTGTAAGAGTTGTAAGCGATAGTTCTGAAAACTTCTAAACCCGTAAGCCCTTCTCTGGACTAGCTTTGCATTACGATTAAAGCCCTCAACGCGACCGTTACTGAACCTTCCATCGAAGTACTCAAGGATCTCGTTTTTCCAGGAAACTATCGTGCTGCGAAGTTGAACAAGGCCTTCTACTTTTGACATACCCATCTGATAGATGATGCCATTCAATGCTGTCTCGGCTCGCTTTTTCCCACGGATTCGATAAAGGCGGTGTAAGCTCTCTTTTATCTCATAAACTTCCCGTAATCTGGGATGAAAGTTAAGGAACGTTCCTATGACCTTTCGTTGGTAGGGTTTTAATTTTTTCGCGTTCCTAAGCAGAAGCTTTCTAATGGGATTTGAACGTTTGTCACCGGTAGCTTCTCGTCGAAATTTATTTACAAGCCTTATGAATAGCCTCTGAACATGAAAGCGATCCGCAACCAGTCTAGCGTTTTGGAATGTTTCCCGGGCGAATGATCTAAAGGTAGGAGACAGATCCAAGATTCCAGAAATAGGTTCCGTGAAGGGCTTGAGGCAAGGTTTACAATAAAAATGCCGTTTCTTGATCAAAAGATGCACGAACATACCGCGAATGGGTTCGTCTTTGATCCTAACCAGTCTTCGATCGTAAACGCTGTATAAAGGAGTTGCTCACTTGGGACAAACCTCAAATTTTGAGTCTTTGTACGCTGAATATATGCCGCCACTCCGGCTGAAGCCCTCACTGTTTGTAAGTTTTAGTTCAGGAAGAAGTAGAAATCGTGATAGGGTCTTTTCCGATAGCATTGGCACTCCGCTTCTGTTGGCTTTGTCGTGAAAACAACCTAGCGAAAGTTAACCTTCATTGCCATTTTTATTGCTCCTTACCCACCATCAACCGACAAGACCCAGTTAAACTAGGTATAATCAATCATAAACACAACTTCCAGATAACGAGTCAAGATAAGACTTTCATCATTTTTTTTGTGTTCTAGTAGGAATTCTAAGTTAATATATTAGCATAACTAAGCCTATACATATCAATAAGGAAGTCGCATATGAATCGTCTTTTCTGTTTTTTTTCGCTTGGGTTACTATGCAGCTGCGCAGAAGGGGACTTTGGTAGTCCAGCACGAAGTTCTGCTCTATCAGTTGAAGCACTCATGGGAACATGGAATTCCAGCTGTCAAACAAGCATATTCAATGCATCGTCACGGGACAATCAAAGCTCACTTATGTTTAATGATGATAAAGAGCTTATTATAAATACTGAATATTTCGATACCAACAACGGCAGTTGCACAGAAAATTTACTTTTAGTTACAGCTACAGAGCGGTTTTCATACTGGATAAGTAAATCTGAAGAACTAGCCATTCCCGAAAATGCAGCACTCATCATCAGTACAATGACCAACTACAACTTTAACTATGAAAGCCAAACTCTTGATGTTACTCCTACAGCGATAACATCTACCAATACAGGATCTCAAAAAATTGCAGATGAATTAAATGCCATTGCTTTTTGCAAGCATTCCCATTGGCAAGACAACACTAAAGTTGTTTTAACACAGCAAAATCCATGTCATAATAATACGCTTCCTCAATTTGCAAAGCTGCGCATAGAAACCTATATTAACGGTTCTCCTGATGGATTGGCCATAAGCACTTCTTCAACTTTAATTTCCAATCGCCCTGATATCGCTGGGTCTGTAAGCTATACCAAAGAATAACTGATATTTACATTCACCAATTTTAAAAGAGATCTAACCATGAAGAAATTATTGCTACTAGCATTACTACTTATTTGTCCTAATACTTACTCTCAAACAGAAGAACATTCAGTAGAAACAAATCAGGATACTGAATACCAAATACAAACTCCAGAAAATAAGAATAACTATAGTTTTTATATAGGATCTAGTCTTCCAAGCTTGTTTTCTAATGGCGAAAACTATTGGGAACTGGGTTGGGCTATGACAGCTCTTGATCGGATAACTCTAGGTATCGGCATGGCTCATAATGTTTCTGATGATAACGGAACTGAAATTGAGGCTAGCGATGATGAAGATACCCCGCCTACCTTAACCCGAGATGACTCCGAAACAGACAGCTTAACCCTCGGAGTATCTTATCTCAGGAAAATGATGACGCGGGGAAATGTTGACCTTCTTTTAGGTATGGGAGTCTCCTATAATAATATCGATTCAAAAACAAAAAAAACTAATGAAAGTTTTAATAACGATATTGATGCTAGTACACTCTCTATCACCCAGGATCAAACAATAGAATCAAAGGTCAATTCGTTATTATTTCTACTAGAGTGCGAATATGCCGTACTCAAAGATATGAAAATCGGCTTTATTTATACCCTAAGTTATAGTCGTAGTGAAACCTTGACTAAGAATCGCACTGAATCCATTCAAATTTCTGATGGTGTTAGTGTGGGTGAATCGGATCCAAATATTACCGAAGATAAGAGCGAGTCGAGCGGGTTACTCACTAGCAAATCGGGAATTTTTCTCCGCTACTTCTTCTAAGTTTTACAAAAAAAATTGTACTGCCAGATTCGATATTTGCAACGGAACCAAGGCACGAGAAAAATACCATAATCAACTATCGTTCATGGGAATATTTTTTATAAAGCAACGAATCCAATAAAAATTGCATCTATAGACGTCCAGAAAACAAATTTGGATTTTTGACTTATTAATTCCTTGAATTTGCGAAAACAATCTAGAAAATAC
>JBNKNM010000002.1:0-82044 GCA_050293845.1 Pseudobacteriovorax sp.
AATAGTGCCCCCTGATGTGCAAGAGCAGCAAAAGATAGTTATCAAAGGGGGAGGTGATGTGGAGTTCGGTGACAAGGGTGACCTCGTGATTGTTATTAGTTTTATTTAAAAAAGTAATCATAATTACATTTTTTAAAAAATAGGTATCCAGGGGTGAGATTAAGGTTTTTTGAGATTGGCTCCGAACCAATCTGTATGATCCTGGTAGAACTAAAACTCAGGGAGTGAGTAATGACCGAAGCCAATGATGGAATGCTAACTGTTGCAAATACCGAATTACCGCTTTTGCCTTTAAAAGATATCGTTGTTTTTCCTAACATGATTGTTCCTGTGTTTATCAACGAAGATCTTTGTATTAATGCGGTTGAGCACGCTCTTGAAGCAGAAAGGAAGATTTTTCTTTCCGCATTTAAAGTACTGGGCCAAGAGGGTGAAGGTCTGGATGCTAAGTTAGATGCTCCCTTCGATGTCTATGATATTGGAACCGTTTGTTCTATTATGCGTACTCGTAAGCTCCCTGACGGTCGGATGAAAGTGCTGGTTCAAGGGCTTCATAAAGCTATGGTGAAAAACCTCTTGCAAACAGAACCATTTCCTATTGTCAGCTTTGTGAATATAGAAGAACCCAAAATAGCCAATACTTCAAGCGAAATTGAAGCTCTCACCAGAGCTGTTCGAGAAAATTTAGAAAAGGTTGTTAGCTTGGGAAAGGTGTTATCCCCAGATATACTGATGATACTTGAAGATGTTTCAGAGCCGGGGCGGCTCGCAGATTTAGTTGCTTCAAACCTTGGTTTAAAGGTGCATGAAGCTCAAAACATCCTCGCTGTGAATAATCCTATCGATAGACTCAATCGTGTTTATACTTGCCTGTCACGTGAGATTGAGGTGTACCAGATGCAGGTGCGTATCCAATCTCATGCTAAGGATGAAATTGGAAGAATGCAACGGGAGCATTACCTCAGAGAGCAAATGAGAGCGATTAAAACTGAGTTGGGTGATGCTGATGGTAAAGATGAGCTGGACCACTTCTGGCATAAAATGGAAGAAGTACCTTTGAATAAAGAGGCTCGGGATGAAGTAACGCGTCAGCTCAAGCGCTTGGAACGGATGCACCAGGATACCAGCGAAGCGGCTCTTACAAGAACTCATATTGAGGTTACCTTATCCTTACCCTGGGGTAAAAAGTCCATGGATAATTTGGATCTACATCACGCCAAAGCGATCCTTGATGACGATCATTACGGACTAGACCAGGTGAAAGATAGGATTATCGAATACCTAGCCGTGAAAAAATTAAATCCGCAAGCGAAGAGTCCCATCATCTGCTTTTATGGACCTCCAGGAGTTGGTAAAACCAGTCTTGGCAAATCCATTGCCCGTTCTTTAGGTAGGGAGTTTGCAAGAATCGCTCTCGGTGGCGTGCGCGATGAGGCTGATATTCGAGGTCATCGCAAAACATACGTGGGAGCCTACCCCGGACGTATCATTAGCGCCATCAAAAGTGTTGGTTATGCGAACCCTGTGATTATGCTTGATGAGATCGACAAGCTGGCTTCTGATCATCGGGGTGATCCATCCTCGGCACTTCTAGAGGTGTTAGATCCTGAACAGAATAAAGCCTTTGTCGATCATTATCTTGGTGTTCCCTTCGATCTTTCCAATGTCATGTTTATAGCTAATGCCAATACTTTGGATACCATTCCAGCTCCTTTAAGAGATCGGTTGGAGATCATTGAGGTTTCAGGGTACTCGGAAGAAGAGAAGGTTAATATTGCCAATCAGTATCTTATTCCAAAGCAAATTAAGGAAGCTGGATTGGATGTGGAAAATATCTCGTTTACCAAACCATCCGTATCAGCCATCATCAATGGTTATACCAGGGAAAGTGGCTTAAGGGGGCTGGAAAAAAAGATAGCCTCTATCTGCCGAAAGCTGGCTAGGAAGTATGCGGAGTCTCATGAGTCAAGTCGTGTTGCTAACCAAAAGGTTCGTTTGACGCCTACCCTTGTGCAGAAGCACCTTGGTGCTGAAAAATTTGGTGATCAGTTCTACCATCAGGATGCGCAGGTCGGAGTGTCTTTAGGGCTTGCCTATACTCAATATGGTGGTGAAGTGATGGCCATTGAATCAACTCTCATTCCCACAGGTAAACATCGATTTATCCTGACAGGTAAGTTGGGAGATGTCATGAAAGAGTCGGCTCAGGCAGCTCTTTGTTATATCCGCTCCCGTCTTCATCAGTTCGGTTTAGATAGTAGCATCTTCGATGAGAATGAGCTTCATGTGCACGTTCCCGCTGGAGCTGTACCCAAGGACGGCCCTTCAGCGGGTATTGCTATTGCTACATCGATCCTCTCCGTTCTCCAGGCCAAGGAGCCAAAATCGAAAGTTGCTATGACCGGCGAAATCACTATTCATGGAAAGGTCCTTGCTATCGGTGGCTTACGGGAAAAGCTTTTAGCAGCCCAACGGGAAGGTATGGAAGAAGTCGTGGTGCCCAAAAAAAATCAAAGTAGTTATAGCGAGTTGCCTGCATCATTGAAACGTAACTTGAAAGTACACTTTGTCAGTGATTATAATGAAGTGTTTTCAATCTTATTCGATGATATGCCCCATAGGGCAACGTATCAAAAAGTAGATGGGGATCACCCAGAAAACTTAGCAAGTTAAGAGGCTGATTTAGTGACTGAAATTATAAAATGGATAGGCAAAATATCTATAACCGCTGTGTTTTGGGTTTTTATTCTGTCTATTCAGGTTCAGGGTCGGCCGCTGTTTTTTTTGGCTCACGAAACGCTCATCGAGAATAAAGTCGTTCGTCAACTTGATGAATATATTGTCGATCTTTGGGGGAAGGCAAAAGAGACTGCAATGCGCACCTACGAAGAAATGTCTGGCAACAGGCCGACAACTTTCTAGAAGTCTATCTTACCCCCTTTCTCGCAAATGACAGCAATTTAAGATTGTGATATAGTCCTGTCCGATTTAGCAGGTCATTCCTGCTGTATTTTCCAGATAAATAAAGGGAGACTTCGATGGCTATCCTAAAGGTTGTGGAATGGCCAGCTAAAGTGCTGGAAACAAAGTCAGAGACTATAACCGAATTTAACGAGGAACTTCAAAGCTTCGTGGCCGATATGCATGAAACGATGACTCATGCTAATGGTATAGGTTTAGCTTCCAATCAAGTTGGCGTTGCAAAGCGGGTTATTACTATCCAAATTCCTTGGTTAGAAAATCGTTACAATGACCAAGAAGATGAGCAGAAGGAAGAATGGCATGATAAAAAGTGGACTTTCATTAATCCGGTCATCATGAAAAAATCCGGAAAAGTGAAGTGGCAGGAAGGCTGCCTAAGTTTTCCAGAAATTTACGAGTTTGTCGATCGGGCTGCTGAGGTCTGGGTTGAGGCTCAGGATGAGTTTGGTAACAGCTTTAAAGTTCACGCCAATGGCCTCTTCGCAGTCTGCATCCAGCATGAAATAGACCATATTGACGGTATTGTTTTCATCAACCGTATGAGCCGCCTTAAAGCCTCTATGGTTAAGAAAAAAGTTGCCAAGCGTCACCGCATAGCATCGATTGAGGAAGAAGTAGAATGAGTAAAAAAATATTGGTTGCCCCCTCGTTGTTGGCAGCTGATCCCCTTAACTTTGCTAGTGAGGCGAAAAGCGCTGAAGAAGCTGGTGCCGATATACACCATATGGATATTATGGATGGTCATTTTGTTCCCAATCTGACCTTTGGCATTCCCTTTGTGAAAGCGCTTAAAAAGGTGGCAACAATTCCTTTAGATGTTCACGTGATGATTAGCAACCCTGATGAGATGGTTCTTGAGTATGTTAAGGCAGGTGCGGACTACATGGTATTCCATGTAGAGGCTGCTATCCACGCTCATCGCCTCGTGCAGGTTATCAATGAGGCGGGGATAAAACCTGGTCTTGCTATCAATCCAGGCACGCCACTGCAGTTACTTGAACCTCTCCTAGAAGATATAGCCATGATCAACGTCATGAGTGTTAATCCGGGATTCGGAGGACAGAAGTTCATCAAGGCAAGCCTAAAGCGTATTGAGACACTACGTAATATGATTGATAAAAGATCCCTGAAAACCCATATCCAGGTCGATGGTGGAGTCAATCAGGAAACGGTTTCCAGTATCGTTGCTGCGGGAGCCAATGTACTTGTTGCAGGAACGGCCGTTTATGGTAGTAAAGATCGTGCTGCTGCTATTTCTGCCTTAAAAGGGGTCATATGACGTTTAAATTAGGTGAAGACCAATTAACAAGCGCTATTATATTTTCTTTAGCCCGGAACGTTTCTCAGGACTATGTTCTTTCCGAAACTTCAAAGCAGAGATTGAGAAGATACCGTGATATTGTTGATAAAGCTTTGGCATCTGGAGAGACTTATTATGGTATCAATACCGGTTTTGGTTATTTATCTGATGTTAAAATAGATCCTGATAAGCTGGAACAGCTACAGATTAATCTTGTCCGCTCCCATGCTTGTGGAGTTGGCAATTATGTTGGCAGGGATATTAGCAGAGCTTTGTTATTGCTGCGTGCCCATACCTTCGGTTTGGGGCATACAGGTATCAGTCTTCCCTGTGTAGAAAAGATTATAGAATTTCTGGAAAAAGATATCACACCGGCGATTCCTGAAAAGGGTAGCGTTGGTGCTAGTGGTGACTTGGCTCCTTTAGCTCACTTGGCTCTTCCGCTCATGGGAGAAGGTCATGTTGTGACCGAAGGAGGGGCTTTAGAGTCCCAAGAGGTACTGGCAGAGAAAGGGGTTAAACCATACCGGCTGCAGCCCAAAGAGGGCCTTTCGCTGATTAATGGCACCCACTTTATGACTGTTATTGCTGCATTTGCAGTGGAAGAGGCGCGAACGCTGTGTCGATCCGCTGATATCATTTTAGCCTTAAGCCTTGATGCTTTACGGGGTACAACCGCTGCATTTGATGAGCGCATACAAGGCATACGACCCCAGGTGGGGCAGAAAGTGGTTGCTGAAAATATTCTAAATCTATTCAGTTACCCCGATGATATTCAAAAAAGTCATGAAGACTGCGGTAAGGTTCAAGATCCCTATTCGTTCCGCTGCGCCCCCCAGGTTCATGGAGCGACCCGCGATGCTGTAACCTATACCACTGAAAAAGTTAACATCGAACTGAATAGTATTACTGATAACCCGCTTTGCTTCGATAACGGAGATATCATTAGCGGAGGTAATTTTCACGGCCAGCCCATGGCTTTAGCCATGGATTTTTTGAAGATAGCGGTTGCAGAATTAGGCAATATTTCTGAAAGGCGTATTGAAAAGCTGACCAATCCCAATATGAGTGGCTTACCTCCTTTTGTCACCTCAGATAGTGGTTTAAATTCAGGTTTCATGATTCCTCATGTTGTTGCGGCAGCTTTGGTTTCCGAAAATAAAATCCTGTGTCATCCGGCCTCCATTGACAGTATACCGACTTCGGCTGATAAAGAAGATCATGTAAGTATGGGACCGATTGCTGCCCGCAAGGCGCGCGAAGTGATCGATAATGTAGCCAGTGTGCTAGCGATCGAGATCCTGACTGCTTGTCAGGGAGTGGACTTAATAGCCCCTTTAAAGCCGAATCGCATTCTGTATGCCGTCTACCAGGCTGTTAGGAATATCAGTTCCGAAATGCCTTGTGATCGTTCTTTACACCAAGATATCAGTCTCATTGCTAAGTGGATCAAATCGGGAGAATTAGTTAAAGTAGTGGAAGCTGCAGGAATTGACATCAAATAAGGGGGTTTCTGATGGATAAATGGGGGCTGTGGCTTCTTTCGATCTTACTGACTGGTACCTTAAATGCCCAAGTACAGAAAATAGCTGGTAATTACAGGCTAGAAAAGATCCAGTCCCTTGAGGGTGGCTTGTTCTTATTGGGTTTTTTTGCCGAGGTTCAAACTGGCAAGTTAGATCGATTAGAGCTGGTCAGTGATCATATCCATTTTGGCGTTTCAAAGGGTGATGTACTACGGGTTGCTGGGGAAGTTTCTCAAGTCCGTGACGACGGCACAGGAGAATTGAGTCAACTCATGATACTACTGCCAACACGAGAGGGTCAAACCCCTGTTTGGATATTATCAAAGAAGTTTCGCTCTCGCGGTTTGAACGGTAGCCGCTATCTGAAAATGCATGCCCCCAATGCTGACTTTCTTGTATTTTAACTGGTGAATTGTGTATAAGGTCGATCGAGAAGTTCAAAAACAGGCACCTATTATTCCACCTGTGCGGCCCCCCAGGGGCATCAAGTTCTTTTTAGGGACTTGGAGTGGGCGGTTGATTTTAATCAATTCATTTTTTCTCATATTACTCTCGGTAGATGGGGGCTCACTTATAGAGCCTACCATTGAGACCTTAATACGCTGGGGTGCCAAAGATAATATCAGAATTGCTCAAGGTGAATATTGGCGGCTTATTTCTCCGATTGTTCTCCATGGCGGTATCATCCATTTCGCTTTTAATAATTGGGCTATCTATGTTCTAGGTTATCAAATTGAGCATATTCTGGGAAAGAGATGGTTTCTCTTTCTCTACCTTATGGCTGGTTTAAGCGGAAACATTGCCAGCAATCTGTTTTCTCTTAATCCCAGTGTCGGAGCGTCGTCCTCATTATTTGGGTTGCTGGGGGTTGGTTTCTACTTGGAGCGGGTGGTTGGTAAGCGCTCCGAGAAGCTTTTGGGACGCAAAGCAGGGGCTTCCATTTATGCTAGCATGCTTATCATCAACCTTATCATTGGCTTCCTTATCCCCCAAATTGACAATGCTGCTCATGTTGGGGGGTTAGTGGCTGGAATTATGATAGCTTTTGCCTGGTTAAGATTGACACCAAATAGTATTGTTTTACGCAACACTTTTGTCGCAAGAGCGACTTTAGCGTTATTTGCTGTTATCTTGCTTGGGGGTGCTCTAGTTAGCAGCTCAAAGCCATATTTAGAATTTCGCTACCGGCATGCGTCAGACACTGCGCATGATCCTTTATCTCAGTACAACTACCTCAGCCAAATTCTAAATTTAAATCCTGGAGATGATGACGCACGACTGCTGAGACTTGAGATATCTCTGAAGTATGGTAATTATAGCACTGCTCAAGAAGATTTCTTCGAATTGATTAAAAAGTCTCGAAATGACGCTAGAATTCGAAGATTGGAGCAGAAGTTTTTGAGTAATCATGACCAGAAAGCGCTGTTCTTGCTCCGCCAACTTCAGGAACAGAGGGGTCCAACACTGTAAACTTCTGAAAGAGCAGAAAGTTTATATTTTAGGGAATATTTTTTTAACTTCTTCTCTCACGCGCCGAAAATCATCTTGGTGAGGCCCTATTAGTAAAGCAATGAAACGGGAGAAGACTAATGTCAGCAGTGAGTAAAAACGCCATGAGTGATCGAACAGCAGAGTTAAATGTTGAAGGGAAAATCATAAAACTGCCAGTTTTGACAGGTAGTGAAGGGGAGGTAGGCCTTGATATCTCCAAACTTCGTGCAAAGACAGGCGCGGTGACTGTTGATAACGGTTTCGTCAACACGGCTTCTTGTACCTCAGCCATAACCTTTTTGAATGGAGAGAAGGGGGTTTTAAAATACCGGGGATATCGGATTGATGAGTTAGCAGAGAAATCTAACTTTATCGAGGTAGCTTACCTCTTAATCTACGGAGAACTACCCACGCGAGATCAACTTAATTGGTTTCAAGAAAAGATGAACTCCTTTTCCGAAACGAAGCCGGCCATTAAGGAGCTAGTTCAGAAGTTCCCTAAAGATGCTCATCCCATGGGTGTCTTATCTGCTATGCTTTCTTCCATGTCAGCTTTCTACCCTGAGTATTTAGATCAAGATCTGTCAAAAGAGAAGAAGGATGCGGTGATTGGTCAACTTATGTCACAGATTAAAAATATTTCAGCTTATTTTTATCGCGTCAGTCAGGGTAAGGAACTTGTGGATTCTCAACCCCATCAATTTGATTACTGCTCTGATTTCTTGAATATGATGTATGGTACAGGGGAGCCTGATGTTGAGGTTGCCAAAGCTTTGAATACTCTTTTAATACTTCATGCAGACCATGAACAAAATTGCTCAGCCTCCACAGTTCGTCTGGTTGGATCTTCAAAAGCCAATCTATATGCTTCCATCTCAGCTGGAGTTGGCGCCTTGTGGGGTCCCCTCCATGGTGGTGCTAATCAGGCTGTTATTGAGATGCTGGCGAAAATCCAGAAAGATGGTGGTGACTATAAGAAGTTTTTGGATAAAGCAAAAGATAAAAACGATTCATTCCGGCTTATGGGATTTGGTCACCGGGTTTACAAGAACTTCGATCCGCGTGCCAGAATTATTAAGAAGGCCTGTGATGCCATCTTAAGCAAGTTGGCCATTAAAGATCCCTTATTAGATATTGCTAAAGGCCTGGAAGAAGAAGCTTTAAAAGATCAATATTTTGTCGAACGGAAATTATATCCGAATGTAGATTTCTATTCAGGAATCATTTACAAAGCCTTAAATATCCCCACTAACATGTTTACCGTAATGTTTGCATTGGGAAGGCTACCGGGTTGGGTTGCCCAGTGGAAGGAGATGATTGAATCTCCCGATATGAAGATCGGGCGTCCGCGTCAGATATATGTAGGGGAGACAGATCTGGAGTATACTCCCATCGACAAACGCTAATTAACGACAATTCTAAGATTCTCCGCTTTCTTTTTGAATCGGAGAATTTTTTACCTCGCTAGTAGGCGCACCCGGTTTAAGGTTTAGTGAGGTATTTTTCCTTGCGTACAATCCTCAGCATCCTCTGAAGCATCCATTAGCTGAAGAATTTTACTTTCATCGAGACTTTGCGGCAAATCATTGGACACAAGGGACATGATAGACACCAGCTTTGAAAACTCTAGTGCTAGATTATAATATACCCTAGTAAAGTGAGCTTCATTATGTCGTATACGTGTGATCTGGGAAGCGGTACGATAGGCTGATGATCCCATTGAAATATAGTACTTCTCATTGACTATTTTACGATTAAGGGAATCTTTAAAATAGCCAGCAATGTAGAGGCTAACATCCCCTAATCTCTTGTATACTTTGAGCTGCATGTGGGGAGTGGTTTCCAATGCCTTTTTGTAGATCATGGCTAAAGGAGCATCAAAAATATCAAGTTCATCGAGATTTAAACTGCTTGGTTGGATAAAATCACAGAGAAGGGTAACTAAATAATGCTCTAGTTCAGGGCTAAGGCTTATGTTAAGTCTTTCTGACGCGTTACCAACTTTGCTGTAGAAGAATTCATTTGGATTGACTAGATCAACAACAGACACAACACGATCTCCTTTCCCAATCTCGATATATTTTTTTCATCTCTCCAGATAGGGTATCGGTATAAAGCTCGAATATGTTTAGAGTAAAGTGAAAGCTCCCCAAGGAAATCGGTAAAGTCGCAATAATAGGAGGTAAAAATATAGGAGACGGTGAGGAAGGCATATATTATATGTTAGTCTGGTTCTGCAACATTCGGTTAGGAAATTTCTCCGAAGTCTATAGGGAATCTATATGTCAGTAAATAAGGAAACGCAGTTTGACAAATTTGGACTTGAAGAAATTGTAAAGCTTACCAACAAAATAGGTCTAGAATATGTTGAAGCTAAGCGAAAAGCCGAATACTTCGAGCTTATGAGATCGCCTACAAAAGCAAAAATAGCCATTCGTATTGACGATGGTGAAATGAGCGAGTCAAAACTTAAAAGGTTGACAGAATCGGACCCTGAGTACCTCAAGTTTTTACAAGAATTGACAGAAGCCAGACAAGAGTCGGATCGCTTACGTATACGCTACGAATCATATAAGAATCTATTTGATGCCCGTCGCTCGCTTCTGAGTTATCAAAAAGAAGAAATGAAGCTCTTATAGCTGACTTTCCAATTCTTCAAGATCTGGGTGCGCTTGTAAGCCACTCCCATGGGTACCAGATATTTTTTTGGCTTCGAATACTAGGTGGGAGTACTCTGGGTCTCCAGAAGCCAGGCGAGAGAATTTTTGGAAATAATTTTTTGAAGATTCAGGATTTGATTTTTCAAAAGCTTTGCCTAGATAGTACAGGGCTTCGACTAAGCCAGGCTTAATTCTCATGGCTCGTTCTAAATAGGATATAGCGATATCTACACGATCCCCTTTTTCAAGAAGAATTTTCGCTAGCCCAAGAAGAGCGCCGGCAAGTAGAGGTTGGTCCTTTAAGGCTTCACGAAAAGAAGCTTCAGCTTTTTCCTTGTCACCGAAGCTAAGATAAATGTCGCCAATAACACTTTTCAAATAGGGCTTTTGGGATGATGTTGCTGCAAGTAACTGCTGTCTAGCACGATTCAAAGCTTTTTTGTGATAACCCATTTTGTTGAGAACACGCGCCATGATGATAGCGACCTGTACATCATTGGAGTTAGTTTTTTCCAGCTTATCGATGGTGCTGAGAGCCGCACGATAGTAGCGAATCTTGTAGTAACTCCACGCCAAAGCCTTCAAGGCTAGTTTATTATTGTTATCAGCAGAAAGAGCCATCTTGTAGCGGAATATGGCATCAGCATAGCGATCCTGGGTTCTGTAAGCTTCTGCTAAATAATAATTTGCATCATAGTCTGAACGAATGTCGTCGATAATAAACTCGAGATGCCTAATAGCTAGTCGATAACGGCCAATTTTTACATAGACGATTCCCATCATACGGTGGGATTCAAGATCACCACGATCTATACGGAGAGCCTTCTTATAATGATCTATAGCTTCGCGATACAGCCCATCTGTAGCATACTGATTTCCTAAAGCCACATATTTTTTCTTTTTTTCGATCCTTTTCTTATTTCTGCTCATAGGAGCTTTTGCTGGAGTTGTCGATTTCGAAGGAGCTACAGCTTCTTTTTTAGTAATATTAGTTTTAATGGTTTTTGGTGAATGATGAAAGCACGCAGTAATCAAAAAAACTATCAATAGCATGCGCTGGGGAATCATGAAATCATGGTCCTCGAAAAATTATTGCTAGTTATATTTTATACTGATTCGGTGATAGAACAAAGTGCAGTTTATGAATTAGTCTGTGATATAGTACTCTTCAAATAAAGACCAGCATTTTTCATCAGACGAATAAAAAGAGAGTATGATATGCTTATTTTTGAGGTCTTTATATCTGGCTGATTTATAGGTATAATAACGCAGTCGTAAACGGCCGCTTTTTCCTGAGACTAGGCTATCGGGGATAGGCATAAATTCATCTAGGTAATAGCATTCGTTAGCAGTATTCTTAATGAATGGAAGCGTCACACCAAATTCTGGTTTTTCCTCGATGGCTATTGTTTGGCAAGAAACAAGACTAAAAATCAAACCGATGTTAACAAAATATAGAAATCGACGAAATGGCATCTGAATTCCAAGTGTTAATATTGGCGACAATAAATTTTCGATCTATCGCAAAAAAACTTTAGGATAGCTATCATGAAGACATATAAAACACTGTTAATAATGAATATTTTTCTTCAATCTTGTCAAAGCTTCAAGTCAGATCTCAAGTCTAACTGGAAGGTTCTGCAAGAAGCGGATTCCACTTCATGCGAGAAGTGGCCCCGGCGATCACAGGATTTAGAAATTTATAAAATGACACCTGTTATTATCGATAGGCCGGGATTTATTGTTCAATCAAAAACCAGATCGGGATTGTTAGAGGCTTACTTTGCACCTTTTGCCGGTGATAATATTAATCTAAAGAAACATTTCAACTTGCGCTGGGGAGTCCATTCTCGGTTCTTAGGGCATTTTAAATACGAGGGTAAAGATCATATTGTTCTGGAGGTTGAAGATAAGAAAGGTGTTAAGTCCATAGAAGTACGAGACCCGAAGTCTAATGTAGTCAAGTATAGTAGCTCCACGAATTTGAGAAAATTTTACGGAACTGGAATTTTTAGTTCACCGCATGGATTTTGGATTACCTATAAAATCCATGAACCTAGTTTGTCTCTTGATGAAGTAGATAACTTTGTTATGGAAGCCCAGTTGGGTGAAAAGTCGACTATGAAACTAGTTAAGCAATCAAAGTTTCATCCAAAAGGTGAGATTAAAGCTGTAGAGATGATGGATAGAAAATTGATGGTTTTTGTGTTTGAACCTGATAAAAACAAAAATGGTGCGGGTCGTATTATGTACACTATTTTAGATGGTTCCAATAATAAACCGCTCATCTATACAGTCGGGAAAGAAGTGTTAGAGAGAGTTGAAAGTTGGGCCATCAGTCGTCATCGAGACGGTGCTTTACTGGTTTTTATTTCAGGAGATACCCTTATATGGGAAAATGCTAAGCTGGAGATTTATAATATGGATAGCTTAGGTGATGTTCTATGGACTAAATCATTTCCCATAGAGCATGAGCATGTGGGTGATCCCTTACTAGTAGGCTCCACGTTGGAAAGTTACCTAATTTTACCCAAATGGTTAGATAGCGAAAGTACTTTAGAAGTACAAAAGATTACCGCTTCGGAAGTGAAGCCTTTGGGATATCACGGTATATTTAAGGAAGGTACTTACACTTCTGGAACTTATTTAGATTTAGAAAAAAATAGTCTTTTTGTCATCAATCAATTTCCTGACGGATTTATCAAGAGCCAAGCGATATGTGAAATTGATCTGTGAGGTTTCATGATAGGCTTGTGGATTATTGAGCAGAAGGGACCTGTAGGAGAAACGATAGCCCCCCTACTTCAAGGGGAATTTCTGCTGCGTTTGATTGCATCCGAAAAAAATCTGCTGAACCTTATTAGAATTTGTCGTGTGGAAGATTTACCCGCTTTAATTCTAATAAACGGTTGTCAGAATTTTAGTCGAAAACTAAATTGGAGAAGGTTGCGAAGTCAGCTTCCTTACAAAACTTTGCTGGCGGTCTATGGTTTTGATCCACAGCATGATGCTATCTCTGAGTTGCAATGCAGTAGAGAAAGACTGCCATTTACAGTCAAGTTCCTAGTCCAGAACTCCTTATTATCTCCAGTAGATTCGAGATTATCGGTGGACTTTGAGTCGAGAACTTTATCTGTTCCTGGGTGCGCAGAAAAAATATCCTTATCCCATATTGAAGCAAAAATATTAAAGGTGTTATTAGGTTCACGAGAAGAGACGATCACGCGAGATCACCTGATTCAGCAAGCGTGGGAAGGAGCTGTTGTCTCTCGCAGAACTATTGACTCCCATATCTCTAGGCTTAGAAAAAAACTAAAAAGCATCCCTTTAGAAATCGAAGGGATCTATGGTGGTGGTTATAGGATTATGGACATCTAAGCCCCTGCTATTGCGGGCAACAATAGCCTTACACTCTACAGTGGGGAAATGAGTCTCTATTGTGGATTTGACCCAAGCAGTGGTTTGGGTATCCAAAGAACAGATAGCGCAGGCTCCCCCCAGGGCTATGGTGAGGGTTTGACCGTCAAAATCTATGATCTCAACAGTTCCACCATGCTTGCCGACCCCAGGTGTAATATGGGACTCCATAAACTCCTGAATTTTATTAAGATTATCGATATTTATCATTTTTGCCCCTGATTTAAGATTTTTTGCCAGGCTTGACGCTTATAAAATTTGCCCCGGAATTTTTTTTGATTGTGGTTGTGCACTAAAAATCCGCGCCCCCTGTCATCATCTACCCACGTTATCGTCACATCCTTACAAAATATGTAGCTTTCAGAATCGATAATAATGGAGATAGTATCTTGTTTGAACATGAGATCGCTCTCTTCAGGATCATCAAAAGTGACCCCATAGTAAAAACCATCACAGCCTTTTCCCTCGATGTAGAGACGCAGTGATTTGTTACGAAAATCATCATGACTTGCTTGATATGTTAAAGCTTGTTGATAGGCATCATGATCTAGTTTTATCATGGGAACCTCCCTGTATGTATAGAGATTTTACGAAGTTACGAGCTGCTTCGCGAGGGGTTGCTGTATTGCTAGCAACTTGTGTTTTATACTGTTCGAAGCACTGGGAAGTATTTCTGTCATCCTGAATGGTCTCGAGTATGAGCCGCGACACTTCCTCTTGGTACCATTGTACAGTCTGCTGATTGCGGTTGCTTGAAAATTGTCCGCTGACTTTGCGTTCATGCACTAAATCATCCAATCGCTTTGTCAGTGCGTCGATGCCAATGTTCTCCAGGGCACTGACGAGAAGGACATGAGGTTTTGACTGCGGTTTTTGTTTATAGATGAGGTTTAATGCCAGTTCCAGATCCACCTTAGCTCTTTGGGCTGCGAGTTTGTTTTTACCGTCGGCCTTATTGATAAGGATTAAGTCAGCGACCTCCAAGATTCCTTTTTTAATACCTTGCAACTCATCGCCGGCATTCGGTAGCTGTAAATAAACAAAAACATCCACCATCGAACGAACGGTATATTCCGATTGGCCAACCCCAACGGTTTCCACAATAATAAAATCATAACCAGCCGCTTCACAGAGCAGTATCGCTTCCCTGGTATTTCGTGCGACTCCCCCTAAAGTGGTGCCAGCTGGGCTGGGGCGGATAAAGGCCTCCTGCTGACTAGCAAGCTGCTGCATTCTGGTTTTGTCACCTAGTATGCTACCTGCAGATAGGGGGGATGAGGGGTCCACAGCAAGAACAGCCAGTTTTTTACCAGCAGCAATCAGTTTCATACCCAAAGTTTCAATAAAGGTGCTTTTACCGACTCCCGGTGTACCGCTGATGCCGATACGGACTGACTTTCCCGCATAGGGGAGGCTGTCCTGTAGGGTCTTATCGGCTTGGGCCCGTCTTGCTGGGGATTTACTTTCTACTAGGGTAATAGCTTGGCCCAGGGCGCGGCGATTTCCCGCTATGAGTTTTTTAACAAGTGTATCCACCTTATCCTCTGGCTTTTTCGATCGTCTTGATAGTTTCTATGGCTGCTAAAGGGATGGGTGTTCCAGGGCCGAAAATGGCGCCGGCCCCTTGGCTGTAAAGAAACTCATAATCTTGCTCGGGTATGATCCCTCCGACAACGATCTGGATATCTCCAGCACCTTCCTTTTTCAGAGCTGTCTTGAGAGCCGGTACTAGGGTTTTATGGCCGGCTGCTTGCGATGATACTCCAATGACATGGACATCATTCTCGATCGCTTGTTTGGCTGCTTCCTCTGGAGTTTGGAAGAGCGGCCCCATATCCACATCAAAGCCAAGGTCAGCAAAACCGGTGGCAATAACCTTAGCACCACGGTCATGGCCGTCCTGGCCCAATTTTACAATAAGAATACGGGGCTGTCGGCCCTCTGTTGAGGCAAACTCTTTAATGGCATCCTTAGCAGTTTCAAACTGTTCATCCACTTGATATTCCCCGGAGTACACGCTTGTTACGGTGCGGATCGTAGCCTTATGCTCGCCAAATACTTTCCTGAGTGTATCAGATACTTCGCCTACGGTGGCACGAACTCGCATCGCCTCAATAGCAGCTGCCAGGAGGTTACCCTTACCAGCAGCAACCGCTTCAAGTTCTTGCAGACGTTTAGCAACCTCGTCGTTGTTCCTGGTTTTTTTAAGTTCATGCAAGCGTTTGATTTGGGATTCCCTGACAGCCGTATTGTCGATATCTAGGACCTCATAGGAGCTTTTTTCTTGCGTGCGATATTTATTGATCCCGACGATTGTGGATTGCGCACTGTCGATGCGGGCTTGCTTTTTTGCAGCGGCTTCTTCGATTTTAAGCTTAGGAAACCCTGACTGAATCGCTTCAACCATACCACCCAATCCATCAATCTCCTTGATGATCTCTTTTGCCTTATTCACCAGTTTAGCAGTAAGCGATTCCATAAAATAACTGCCACCAAAGGGGTCTACAACATGGGTTAAGTCGGTCTCCTCTTGGACAATGAGCTGGGTATTGCGGGCGAGCCGGGCTGAAAATGGAGTGGGCAGTCCCACAGCTTCATCAAAGGAGTTGGTGTGCAGGGATTGCGTTCCACCCAGGGTGGCTGCCATGGCCTCAATAGTGGTTCTGATGATGTTATTATAGGGATCTTGTTCTGTTAAAGTATAACCTGAGGTTTGGCAGTGCGTTCTTAATATCAACGATTTTGGATTTTGCGGTTTGAATTCACCCATTAATTGGGACCAAAGAGTTCTCGCAGCTCTTAATTTAGCGATTTCCATATAAAAATTCATGCCTATGGCAAAGAAAAAAGATAGCCGCGGGGCAAAATCGTCCACATGCAAACCGCGGTTGAGGGCGGCTTTAACATATTCGACACCATCAGCCAAAGTGAAGGCCAACTCTATGGCTGAGTCAGCTCCCGCCTCCTGAATGTGATAACCGCTAATACTGATGCTATTAAATTTAGGCATGTGCTTAGCGGTGTATTCGATAATATCTTCGACGATGCGCATGGAGGGTCGGGGAGGATAAATATAGGTATTGCGCACCATATATTCTTTTAGAATGTCATTTTGAATGGTTCCAGACAGCTTTTCGAGGCTTACCGCTTGCTCCTCACCAGCAACAATAAAGGCGGCAAGTATAGGAATAACGGCCCCGTTCATCGTCATGGAAACGCTCATTTTATCTAAGGGAATTTGGTCGAATAAGATCTTCATATCTTCTACAGAATCGATGGCTACTCCAGCCTTGCCAACATCTCCAATGACACGGGGGTGATCTGAGTCATAACCGCGGTGGGTGGCCAGATCGAAGGCGACACTCAGTCCCTTTTGACCGGCTTTAAGATTTTGGCGATAGAACCGATTGGACTCTTCAGCTGTAGAAAATCCAGCGTATTGACGTATAGTCCAGGGCCGGTATGTATACATCGTGGCGCGAGGCCCGCGGGTAAAAGGGGCTTCGCCCGGAATATTGCGGGTATGGGGCAAGGATTCAATATCTTCCTGAAAATATATGGGCTTGATATCTATCCCCTCAGGAGTATGGCGTACCAAAGTTTCAGGGTCTTGCCCCTTAAGATCTTTTCTAGCCAATTCCTTCCATGATTCATAGGAGCTGCCATTGGGATTTTTCATTAAATTTCTCCTGGAAACCCGGTTCGTTAGGGCCGGGAGGAATGGAGAAGCCCTGCGGCGAGCCATCGCATCTTAGCTGCGAAATTCTCCATCAAAGTTAATGTAATATTGCTAGCTGATAGCCTTGGGATACCAGCTTTGACCTTAACTAAGTGGGCCATGGATATCTCCGAGGGATATCCACTAGATCTTAATGGCGTCGATGTTCTGCGGTTTAAAAACCGGGGCTTCCGATATCTAGTTTTTCTTCCCGGCCTTGATCTGCGGTACATACGCCTCTGATTCCTCTTATCCTTAATGAATACCTCTCCTTGAAGAGGGGACTCTCGTGATGATTCCATTGCATCTTGAGCCATCGATGGCGAAGATTGTAGTCAATATGCAAAGGATATTCTATAGATTGATCAAATTCGCTTTGCAAGGAAGGATGGGTAAATGAAGTGGACAAGTCATAGGGGATTGTGCGTTGATTGCGTGGAGAATACCCGTGGATCTTTCAAAAGAGCCATCGAGGCGGGTTTTTATGGGTTAGAAACGGACTTACGCTGCACCCAGGACGGAGTCATCGTGCTCCATCATGATCGGTCCATGGACAGGACGGCGGGTCTGGCGAAGAATATTGACGAGATGGTTTTTGAGGAATTTTCTTCCGTAGTTTTGACTGATAATCAAAAAGGATTGAGTTTTTTAGAGTTTATAGAAGAGTTTGCTGCCTTTCATTGGATATTTGATGTGAAGCCAGAAACAGCGACACAAGTAATCGAAGCTCTTAAGGGGTGGTGCCAGAAAACAGGAGCAGAATCCTGGTTGCTGTCCCATAGCCGCTTCCTACTTTGGTCTGAGCGCCATGAGTGCTATTTAAAGCGGTTATTCCCCAAAGCAACGACTTTAGCAAGGGAGGCTGAGTGCCAACGTGCTGGTATATCGCTGCTTTTGGGTCTTGGAAAAGTTGCGGGGATTAAAAAAGGTCGTATTTACGCCCTTCCTCCCCAATTTTTAGGCTTAAAACTTTTTAAAAAATCGTTTATTGAAAAGTATCAGCGCCGAGGTGCTAAAGTTCTGGCATACTTGCCAGAACATGATGGTGAAGTAGCAGCAGCGATGCGAGCTGGAGTCGATGAAATCCTGACTAATGGAAAGCCATGCAATTTAAATATCTCCTCTTAGGGTGTCTTTATTACATCCTTTGCGCTCCCCAAGTTGCGGGGCGGGAAAGCAAGGAAGAAAAACGCCAGCATACCTACAGGCTCCGCAGGTTTATACAGCTTGTTGACTTTACTATGGACGATCACGGGCAGCCCGCATCGTTGAGAAAGGCTAGGGTGTCTGAATTGTCTGAAATGTTTGCTTTAGTAAAGGCGAAGCTTTCGCAGAAACGAGGCGATGATTTCAATAATTATTTTGCAGCCTATCAGAGCTCTTTAATGACAGCTATGGCAAAAGATTCACGACCACATCGGGAGGCTTTTCTCGCCCTGAGATCCCAAACATTGAAGATGTTTAAGGTGGTGTCTACGCCAGCTTTGGTACCTGATAATGACTTAGGACATCAAACCTATGTCAAATTCTGTATGAGCTGCCATGGAAAAGCAGGCCGTGGGGATGGGAGGTTTACCCAGAATCCTAGCATGCCAATGGTGCCTAGTCCGAAGGACTTTTCGCAGCAGATAGACGCTGGCGTGCGTTCGCCTTTTTCGTACTTCAACACTCTTCTTATGGGATCACCGGGAACTGCTATGAGATCTTACGAAAAATCTCTGACCAAGCACGAAATGTGGTCTTTAGCGTTTTTCATTGCGAAATATCCTGATATTATTGGTGAAAGCTATGCTCCCCCCTACTCCATGTCAGTCACTCTGAACGATCTTGCCACAAAGACAAATGCTGACCTCGTGCACGCCCTCTCTCCTGGTGGAAACAATAGGAAATTTCTCTACTATATGAGAAATGTTGCGAGTTTCTCAAAAAAACTTCCTCGCAAGTAGTAATCTCATCTTATCTTCATGTTTTTGCTTCTATAGAGCTGAGAAGATGGGCTTGTCAGATACATAGGAGCTGTATTATACCTAGCCCACAATTTTTAGACAGGAATCGTTAGAGCCTTTAAAAGCACTTTTGCATTTTATACGAGGTGTACCAATGGACGTTTTACAGTACATTATAGACTATCAAGTAAGACTAAAAGAGCAGGCTGATAGCTTCCTAACGGATGGTGGACAAAAACTTGAAAAGTGGGACCAGCTTAAAAAAACTCTTTATAGCAAGTCGAAGATCGATAGAGATTACTTATTTCCAGAGGTGGCAGAGCTCTCGAACCTTGCCAATAGTACGGTAAAAAAATCCATAGCGCTTTTAGCTAAAGTGGACGATTTGCTAGAGCGTGCGGATGTTGTTATGCAAAAGGGGGATCAGGTTTCTTTCCTGGAGCTTGTTGTGTCAATTAAATTAGCTCTTACGGTCTACTTTGACTTTATCCAGAAGGAAATGCTTCCTATAATCCGAAGTAAAATGCCTACTTATGTAAGGGAAGAGCTCTCTGAAGTGCTGGATGATATGGTTAATGAAGATATAGAATCTGGTGTAGCATTGTATGCATAATGGATGTTGTGGCCGATCAGGAAAGTAAATCCTTGACGGTCATAGCGATCTCATGTAACAAAGCTCTTTCCTAGCATTGGGTTGCATGTCATCCCGGATTATCAAACGGAAGTTAGCCAGTAGCTAAGTATAGATAGGTCCAGATATGAAAAACAGCATCATTTCAGCTTTTGAAAAGAAAAAATTTGAAAAAGAACCAAACCTTCCCGAGTTTAGACCCGGAGATACTGTGAAGGTTCATTATAGAATCCAAGAAGGTGCTGATAAGAGTAAGTTTCGTATCCAGCCCTTTGAGGGGGTTGTTATCCGCTTTAAAAAAGGTGGAGTTGAGTCAACCTTTACTGTGCGCAAAGTGGGAGCCAACGGTGTAGGTGTAGAGCGGGTTTTTCCCATTTACTCTCCGAACATTTCCAAAATTGATGTTTTGGCCTCTGGTGTTGTCCGCCGGTCACGACTTTTTTACTTACGAGAGCTTTCTGGAAAAGCTGCCCGTATCAAAAGTCGCTATATCCCGCGAAAAAAAAGCAGCAAGTAGCAAGTTAAGCTTGGATGTGGCTATAGCGATATAGTCTTTGCATACGGCTTCCTGTAACTACAAAAAGGTCTATTCTAAGATAAGAAACCTCTATCGAGGAATGGTCAATATAGCGCAGAGCTCCTTTTTTGATTCTTTGGAGCTGAGCGCTGCTGACAATATTTTGCATGATGCAGGTTTCCGGATTAAAGCTCTTCCTAAACTTCACTTCTCCCATCAGAAGCGTTCCCTCGCTATCCAAAGCTAAGATATCGATTTCAAAGCCACGGCCGCGATAATTGCGCGCACAGATATGCCATCCTTGCTGGCGTAATAAGCCGCTAACAGCGGCTTCGGCTCGCCTGGCCTTACTGAATGCTGCCATTTTTTACCATACGGGCAACGGGAGCAAAGTTGCGCCGATGGAGTGGGCAGATACCGTGCTCGGCAATGCCCCTGAGGTGTTTGGCTGTGCCATAACCAACATTAGCGGAGAAGTCATAAGCAGGGTATTTTTGTGCTTGGCCTCGCATTAGCTCATCCCGTGCTTCCTTGGCAAGGATAGAGGCGGCGGCAATAGCAAAGCATAGGGCATCACCCCCTACAATGGCCCGTTGCTCACCCCCATAACGGGGTAAAGGGTGCTTACCATCTAGTAGCAGCAGGTCTGGACTGGATGGGCACTGCCGCATGGCGCGTCTCATAGCTCGAAATGTCGCGGGGACGATGCCGTATTTTTCGATCTCCCGGGCTGAAGAAGAACTGACACCCCATTCTTTGCTAATATTATGGATAATCGGAATAATACTTTGTCTTTGCTTCTGACTTAGGGTTTTAGAGTCGCGGATTAATTCTTTTTCACGAACGCTAAGTTTATCCAGAAGAGAATAATCAAGGGCGACACAAGCAGCAAATACAGGACCCGCGAGGCAGCCTCGGCCGACTTCATCTACGCCGAAAATGATGGAGTACTGCTTGAGAAAGTCCGCTTCTATTTTTCCTTTTTTAGGGGGGAGAACTGTCATGATGTAGTCTTTCGATAAACTCTCTTAGTTTAACCCTAGGATGACGGCCTAATACCCTGTCTGTAACCACTCCTTCCTTTAAGGCGAAGAGAGATGGAATTTTTGTGACTCCTAGGCTGGCCGGTATGTTAGCATTTTCATCGATATCCATACAAAAGAAACTTACCTTATCTTGGTATGAATCTGCTAGCTCTTCCAATATTTCGCGGATCGGTTGGCAGGGCTTGGACCAAGGAGCGTAAAAAAAGATCACAGCAGGATGACTCAACGTGCTGGTAACGTGATCGTAATTAGTATCGCTGATTTTTTCCATCGGTGTTCCTTTCTATTAAAGGTCGATCCGCCGTCTTGATTTGGCAATGAGAATACGACAAACTTTCTGGTCGATAATCTTTAGGCTAGGGGGATAGGACCAGTCTTGGCGCTCCTTAAAAAATTGAGGAATGATCTCAGAAAGGATCAATAGGAGCTGGTCTTCCTCACCTTCTGCAAGACGGAGCCACTTGCCGATGTATTCGTATTCAATATAGGGGAGTACGTGTCCTTTTTTACGGTGGGACAAGATAAACTGGGCGACTAAGTGCCTACCTGTTAGGTTTTGTTCGGGAATAAAGCTCATTATTTGTCCTCAGCACGCATTTTAGCTAATTGAGATTCGATTTCTATTATTTTGTCTTGCATGCTGTCAAGGCGCTCTTGATACCGCATGATTTCGTGTAGATGATCATGTATGCGTAATAAGTTTGCCACTCGAATGGGTATAGAGTCAATGTGCTTAGGGTTAACTATGTCGAAGTACCAATTGTTAGCAGCAAATTCATGCATAGCTGAAGATAGCTCGTAGCCCTCTACTTCGCTAAAGATCAATGCTGGAGTCCAGATACTATTTTGGTGTAAGATGCGTTTATTAATGCCTAATAACCATTGGGAAAATTCGTGATCTTCGACCAGCAAGGCTGAGATCAGAAGTAAGTCACAAGGGTTAAAATTCTCACTGTCTAAGGATTTTAGTGTGATCAGGTCAAAGTCAGGCAAGAAGCTTAACTGTTTTTCAAAGTTCAACTTATGTGCATCAACAAACCTTTTCTCACTATCCCAATAACAAATACGTCGTCGCCTAAAAAAGTTAGAAGATTGTTTTTTCAAACCTTTCTCCAGGGGCTAAAATTATCGATGGAATTGTTATACTAGTCTAGCTGATTTCTTGATTTTCGAGGAGCATAACATGAAGTTAACGGTAGAAGTTCCCACACGAGTTGATCTTGCCGGTGGAACTTTGGATATATACCCTCTTACGGAGGTACTAGAATACAGTTGCACCATTAATGTTGGGGTTAATCTAAGCGCTCGTGTCAGTATTGAGGCCAAGGATGGTGTTTCGGAAGTAAGGAGTATGGACCAAAGACAGACCCAGATATTAGCTCCGCAATGGCGATCTAAATCCCAACTTCCGCTTATTTCTGAGATCTATTTTCGCATGTGGGAGCAAAATTGGCCATCTGTTTTAATCACTACTTCCTGTCAATCACCGTCGGGAGCAGGTTTGGGGGGGTCTTCCGCCCTAGGCATTGGAGTGGCTACAGCCCTTAATCTTTGGGCTTACAAAAATGGTTGGGCGGAAAAGCTTTCAGAGAAAAGCATTGTTGCCATGGTGCAGTCTATAGAAACTCGTGTGATTCATTGTCCAACCGGGTGCCAAGACTACTGGGGGGCGGTGAGGGGGCGTATCAACCTCATTCATTTCAATGATGGGTCTCCCGTAGTTGAAACCCTCAACGCGGAAGATGCTGGATATTTGAAGGATCGACTGATTCTTTGTTACTCTGGTAAATCACGGGCATCCGGTATGAATAATTGGTCGATATTCAAACAAGTTTTCGATGGAGATAAGACGCTGATTCAGCAACTAAACAGCATCGGTAAAGTAACACAGCTAATGGCGAAAGCCATTAAACAAAAAGATTGGCCGCAAGCAGTGGATCTTTCTGGCGAAGAGTGGGTTTTGAGAAAACAATTGTGGCCCCATATAGAAACATCAGAAACTCGTAGTATCGATGAGCTAGCGCTTGCTGCAGGAGCAAAGTTTACAAGGGTATGTGGTGCAGGAGGGGGAGGGGTTATGGCCATCCTGGTTGAACCAGATAAGTATGAAATAGTACGGGACCGACTACAAAATAGTTCAGGTAGCGTTTTACAAGCTTTAATCAGCGATGAGGGAATACGTGCACAGATTATTGATTAATACAGCGACGTTAGCCGTAGGGGTTCTATTATCAGCGGCCTGTGCCACGCAGAGGGTTCTCCCGCTTCTGGATATTACCGTTACGCCATTGCGTTTCCATCAGGCTACCAACTTTCAGGATCAAATAAAAACATTCGAATTCCTACAGGCTCAAGAAGAATATCATCAGCTTAAGACCGAAGATATGAAGGATCTCCTCTGGGCTTTACACTATCAAGAAGTCGGTGATTTAAGAAAAAGTCTTGAATATTGGATGAAAATATTAAGTGATGACCATCCATCATTGCAAAATAAAGCCTTTGCAAGTTGGGTGACAACACTTGACCAAATTATGGGTCAGAAAAAAGAAATAGCTGCAATAGCCGCGTTTTTCTGGCAGGAGCCCCAGCTGCAACAAAGTAAATTTGCAAAGCGTCACGGCTGGACTGAAGAGCAAAATATTTTACCAAAAATTGCTGCGATTTTAGATGTAAAAAACAATCTTGCAGCCAATGAAGGGAATATGCCGGAAGACCCCTTTCTTGCCATCAAGGCCGCGCAGTACTGTGAGAACCCTGACGATTCTAGGTGGAGTACCTATCTAGAGGGACTCCCAGAAAGCCTTTTGGGCTATTGGCAGGCACTGATTTTAGATTGTAAAGGTCAGCCTACTTTAGCTTTGGAAAAATTTGAAGCGATTTACAAAGATTTATCTACTGGTCAGGATTACCTGAGTTACGCCTACTATGCAAGTAAAGCCATGATAAGATTGCAAAAGTATGTAGGGAACCGAGAGGCCACTGCTGATGCCTACAAAAGAACTTTGGAGCTAATCTATCGCAACGATTTTCAACCTTCGCATCTCAACGAAGATAAGGACTTCCCATTATTTTACGAGAGACTCAATATTAAACTATGGACAGCACGTTACAATGCTTTAGTGGGAAACTATAAGGAGGCTAGCACTCTCGTTCAGGAGGCCTTAGCCTCAGTAAAAGGCCAAAATCTGAAGGATTATTCTCGGAAAGAGGTCAGGAGTATTACCGAGCTTATGGCGGAAGCTTATCATATTAGCGCCTTTCGTATATCTCTAGAGCAACAGGAATATGATATTTCGGCCATGAATAGTGAATTGGGGGCACAGCTAGATCCTTTATCTGAAAACTGGAAATGGAGGTTTCAATGGTATAAAGGCTGGTACCGCTACCTCCAAGGAATGGTGAAACAGGCACAAGATAGTTGGTTGGAGCTTGTGGAAGACGATATTGCTTCCGTTTGGCGTGAAAAGGCTTTGTTTTGGCTAGCCTTCACAATGAAGAACTTGCAAAAGCAAAAAGCATTTGAAATCTATCGCGATCGACTTTATCGGGATTTTCCCTTTGGCTTTTATACTATTTACAGCGGCCTTAAATTAGGGTGGGCGCAGTCAAATGACTTTAAAGCAGAAAACTTTCAGCACAAACTTTCTCAATGGAACCTTGATATAGCCCCCCTCATGGCTGATGAAGATCTCAAGATGTTGCACCAAAGGATTTTATTCGCTCTTAAATTGGGCAATAGCACGATTATTAAGGAGGAAATTCTTTCCCTCTATCGTCTGAGCCGAAAAAGAATATCAACAAATCATCTTGAGACTTATCTCTATATTAGTCGCTTGCTGCTTGTGGGGCACCAGTATCCCCTGGCGATGGGATTAAGTTTTGAGCTATCCCAAAGATTTGAAGATTTGTGGGAAACATACCCCGAACAGATTTTGGTGTCTTTTCCCAACGCATATTTTCACGAAGTCAAAGCTGTGGCTCAAGATAATAACTTAGATCCCTATTTGTTATTGGGGTTAATCCGTCAAGAGAGTGCATTCGACAGGGAGGCTACAAGTTGGATAGGGGCTAAGGGCTTACTCCAGCTGATGCCGCATACAGCAGCAAAATATTTACAAGAATTTCCGATGAATGAAGAAGCTTTAACGAGCAGCCTGGAAGAACCTCTGTTCAACCTTCAGTTAGCGGGAAAACACCTCTCCTATCTGCAACAGCACTATAAGGGGGATCTTTTTAAGGTCTGTGCTGCCTATAACGCTGGTGAGTATGTCGTTGATCGCTGGATCACCCGCCGTCGTGGAGAAAATGAGTTGGTATGGCTGGAAAATATACCCTTTTCAGAAACCCAGAAGTATGTCAAATTTGTAATACGCAATCGCATCGTGTATCAAAAAATCTATGACCTCGAAGATAGCCATACTATTAAGGCTCCCCAGGGTGAGATATGATTTTTCCTTTTTATTGACCTGACAACATGATACAAATTTTGCGACTTTGATTAACAGTATCTTGTGGAGATTAGATTTCATGAGTAGCAAAGAATTGCAGGAAAAAAATGCCCGTGAAATTACTGGGTGGCTGACTATGGCGCTGATGATGACTCTTTTTCCCATATTATTCTTTTTATGTGTATGGGCGCCAATGTGGTTCGGAAGTACCACTCCTTACTAGTGCAACATAACTTTCTATTGCCTCCCACTTGAAAAAAATAGTAAGTCACATAGCCTTTGGTAAATTTCTAGCTAGGGGCGGGCAAAATGAAGAGTCAGGTAGGTGTGAATATGTCCATTCAGCGCGCAGGCGTTACGGCTACCCTATTGACAACGCTGCGGTCCATACTACAGATGATGAAACCAACAATTTCACTTTTGGTAGTTGTTACGGTAATTCCTTCTTACTTGATTGCCAGTCAAGGGACGTCATCGCTATCTCTCTTACTGATAGTATTGCTGGGGACCTTTTTGGCTTCCGGTTCCGCTGGTATATTCAACCACCTAGCCGACTCTGATATCGATGGCTATATGAATCGGACTAGCTCCCGGCCTCTACCCACGGGCAAAGTAAGTACTTTTGGGGCATCGACTGCGGCTGTTCTGTTGGGTGTAAGTTCGTTCTATATCCTCTATATGCATGCTACTCCCTTGGCTGCATGGATAGCCTTGGGGGCTAATGCTTTTTATGTATTAATTTATACGATGTATCTCAAACGCCGTACCGTGCACAATATAGTCATTGGCGGTGCTGCTGGTGCCGTAGGGCCTCTTATAGGCTATGCTGCGGTTAAAGGAAGCCTAGACCTATCATCAATCCTCTTATTTTTGATCATTTTCCTCTGGACCCCTCCCCACTTTTGGGCCCTGGCCATTAAATACCGCAAGGACTATTCTAAAGCTGGTATTCCCATGCTGCCATCCGTTAAAGGAGTTTGGGTGAGTAAGCAGCATATATTCTTCTATACTCTGACTTTAATTCCGACTGTGTTGAGTCTGTTCTTTCTGGGAACAGCGGGGTGGCTGTATTTTATAGCTAGTGGTTCTCTAACCTTATACTTCGTATGGCTGGCTTATAAGCTACTGCGATCCAAAGGGGAAGAAGAGGCCATGCCTCTATTTCTGTATTCTTGCTTTTACTTATTCGGAATTTTTGGTTTCTTGGCCCTCGATCTCATGATTATAGCATGAAGCCCATAGTTTCGGTTTCAGCAACAAGCTTTTGTGGCAACAGCGATTTGGTGGAAGATGCCCGCCGCAGGTTTCCAGACATCACCTTCAAGTTCTGCTCACCTCAGCAACAATGGAATCAACTGACCTTAAGTGAATTTCTATCGGGGAGTTCCGGATGGATTGTGGGGAAGGAACCGGTTTCTGATGATTTACTAAAGAAAATCCCCGGGCTTAGGGTTATCAGTAAATACGGTGTAGGTATTGATAATATTGATTTTGCTGCCTGTGATCGTCGGGGAGTCGCTGTGTACTTCGAATCAGGGGTTAACAGCCAGGAGGTCGCTGAGCTGACCCTAGGTTTGATGATCAGTGCATCACGTAATATTGGTAAAGGGTTGTGGCATCTTAAACAGGGCCGCTGGGTTAAGGATGGTGGTCAAAACTTCAGCGGTAAAAAAGTAGGTATTGTTGGCTTTGGTCATGTTGGCTCAAAAGTAGCGGCGCTTTGTAAGAGCTTTGGCTGTCAGGTCCTTGTCAATGATATTCAGGACTATTTTGAGGAAACTCACCAAAAAGGCTACAAATGGTTAGATCTTGGCTCAATTGTTGCTGAATCAGATATATTGAGTTTTCATGTGCCTTTGACCGAAAAGACTAGGAGCATGCTGAGTGGACCCCTACTGAATTCTCTTAGCCCGAACGTCATAGTGGTTAATACTAGCCGGGGTGAAGTCATTGATCAGAAGGCTTTGACCAAGATGCTGGCTGAAAAGCGTATTCGGGGGCTGGCCCTCGATGTTTACACTGAGGAGCCATTGAAGGATAACTCTTTGTATTCACAAGATGATTTTATAGGGACGGCGCATATTGCGGGAAACAGCCGTGAAGCAGTGTGGAAGATGGGTCAGGCAGCATTGAATGGAATCAAAAAAATCCTACTTGATCAGTAAACATTAATGCTTATATTTAAATGTGCTTTGATCTGACTGCGAGGAATGCAAATGTTTGACGAAATCAAAAAAATTATTGCTGACGATATCAATCCTCAGCTGGAGCTGCATGCTGGTGGCTGCGAGTTGCTCGATGTGGAGGATGGTATTGTAACCCTCCGACTATACGGAGGATGTTCGGGATGCCCCTCATCACAGATTACACTATTTAACGGCATTGTCCCTATTCTCAAGGAAAAAATTCCTGACATAAAAGATGTAGTTTTAGGATAGGCTTTTGACAACTGCTAGGGAATCTTACGAAGCACTTCTCCCTATGTCTCCATATTATAGTATTTTTTTTATGGAATAGGGATTGCAGGTTAACAGATAGCCTTCCTGGCTTATTTACTGTTGTAGTTACCTGCTGAAGTGGAGACCTTATGGCATCGATCGTATTTGAGTGTAATTTAGATGATGAAACTATGTCAGCGCTCAAGGAACTGCGATCGCTGCGACATCAGGTACTTAAGAAAATTTTGGACGACATAAATGGTACTGTGAAGTACTTGGTTGCTACAGAAGCGATTCCTGCCCATGAACAAAAATCCCAGACACCCCAGGTTCAGGCGGAAGTTAAGGCGAAGCTGGAAGAGCTTGAGCAAAGGATGCAAGTCCCCCATATCATCTTTGCTGATGAAATCGAAATGTACCTAGACCTGCTATCTTCAGAGCCGACCCATTAATTTAATGGACGATAGTTTTTAGTTACAGTGAGAACTTCAACTTCGCCATTGCTACGAATGGCAAGTGTATGTTCAAATTGCGCACTTAGAGAGCCATCAATAGTAACTGCAGTCCAGCCATCTTTCTTAACCTTGGTTTTCCAGTGTCCTTGATTGATCATGGGCTCGATGGTAAATACCATACCTTTCTCCAACATTTTTCCACTATCCTTTTTGCCATAGTGAGGGATTTGAGGGTCTTCATGGAACTTTTTCCCAATGCCATGACCAACGAACTCTTTGACAACAGAATAATTGAATTTTTGAGCGTGGTCTTGGATTGCGGCTCCGATATCGCCCACCCGTCCTCCGACGCGGACCTGAGCTATACCAAGGTCGAGGCATTCTTTGGTGACGCGGACCAATTTTTCGGCTTCAGGCCGGGGACGACCGACATGAAATGTGCGTGAACTATCGCCATGGTAACCATCCATAATAGGTGTTACATCAATATTGACGATATCACCGTCTCGCAATTTCACCTTGGAGCTGGGAATACCGTGACAGACAATATCATTGATACTGGTGCAGATAGATTTTGGAAATCCCCGATAATTTAACGGTGCGCATATGGCACCATGTTTTTTAGTAAATTCGTGACAAATGTCGTTAAGTTCTAGAGTTGTGACGCCAGGTCTAACGTATTCTTCGATCATGTCTAAGGTTTTTGCTGCAAGGCCGCAAGCCGACTTCATGGCATCAATTTCGCTGTCGGTTTTTAAATCAATCAAACCAGTTTCCTTTTTACAAGTGCTGTATTTATATATAGTATCCTAACCATTGCGCCAAAATAATTAGCATTCCTTGTTAGTTAAGATAAGTATCAAAGGTGATCTTTATGGTTGGCTCCAAAAAAGCAAGCGACATTATTATTATTGGTGCAGGAGCAACCGGACTTTCCACTTACTATCATCTGAAACAGCTAGGTTACAATATCAAAATCATTGCAAGTGAGTCAAAAAACACTACAACTGATAAGGCATCCCATTGGATAGCTTCTGGTCAAAACGACTTAATAACCCGGCTCTACCATGCCCATGGTAGGAAGTCGGGAGGCCTGGTCTGGGGGTTTGGCGATGCCGCATTTGATTATTTTACCCAATTCTGTGAGCAAGAACGTATCCCCCTAGTCTATGGTGATCGGATCTATCTATCCAGCTCACCCATGGAGCAGGAGGAGCTTGTCCAGGTTGGCGATATCTTGCAGGATACCCCTAAGGCTCTCCAAAACATCAGCCTATCATCCTTAAGCGGCAGCAAACAAAGCCAAGCGGCAGGTTTTTTTAATTATCAGCGCTTTCATGAGGTCTTGGGGACGGAGCAGCTGGAAATTGATACCATCAAAGCTGTCAAAGAACATGCAGGCGGGATCACTCTGGAGGGGTCAAAAGGTAGCTACTCTAGCGAACTTGTTGTTTTATGTAATCACGTTAATATAAATAATTTTAGTATATTGCCATCTGAAGCCCTGGTGCCCTTTGCCGACCAGTGGTCAGCGGTCACACTTAAAAAAGATCATGCTCTTGAGGTGCCTAATGGTTCACTGATAACTTGGAATTTCGGTTATTTCTGGGTTAGCCTTCGCGGTCCGCAACTAGCTCATTTAGGAGGAGCTAGGTTTATGCGTCCCCTAGCAGGAATTGGCGCTGAGGAGGCGAGAGTCTTGCAACCAGTAACACAGCGCTATATTAGTGAGGCGGAAAAGCAGTTGGGTATCGAAGTAAAGGAGGTGATTCAGGAATCTGCAGCCTTGGGGTGTCGTGCCTGTGATGAGCTGCCGGTCTTGGGTCCGAGCCCCAGCAACCATCGGATTTTATTAGCAACGGGCTTTATGGGGCAGGGCATTTGCCAAGGGCTCTATGCAGGATACTGTTTGGCAAGTTTGATCGAAAATGGTAGTTCAACTTTGATACCAAGGAAGTTATGGCCAGAAAGATTACGCCACCTGTGAAGGAGACCGCCGATGATCGTAAAGTGCCCTGAATGTGGGAAGTCTACCATTTATTCGTCAGAAAATGAGTTCAGACCTTTCTGTAGCCAAAGATGTCAAACTATTGATATTGCGTCTTGGGCCGATGAAAAATATACCATTCCCGTATGGGAAGAGTCTCCTGGCGATAATGGTTCATCTGGTGATGACTAAGGCTCTATAGGGATATTAAAAAGGGTCCATCCTGATCAAGTCCTACAAGAAAATGAGGAGCTGTGAAGAATTTACTAATCTGGCTAGAGGGAAGTTTAAAGCGCAGGGCTTTCACCGACTGTGTTTCGGGGCGATAAATTTCCAGCACCCCATTGCTAAACAGATATTCATGAGCAGTTTTTGTAATGGAGAAGTCGACAATTTCCGCCTGAGATTTTTCCGGGATAATCTGTATGAGGGAGCCAGATGCTGAAAACACGAACAGGCGCGATCCGCATTGGTACCATGCTTTATCACTCCAAATTTTTAGATTTTCTTTTTTGCTACAATCCATTAACTTTTTCTGCGTTTTAAACTTAAAGCCGGTTAAATAAAGGCCCTTATGGTACCACCATAATCGGGATGGCGATAATTTAATGGCGGAAAAGTTGAAATCTTCAGCTTTCAGAACTTTAAACTCTTTAGCCTGCTTTTCGGCTATGGCAATAGCGTGGGAGCCCCCGACTACCATAGTCGTTTCTGTTGCTGCGATATACCTGAGGGGAGCGATTTGGGATAAATCAAAAACGGTTGGTTTTAAAGTCTTTTCGTTGATTGTTAGCAGTGAGTTGTTTGTGTAGGTCCACAAGGTGCCAGCAAAATTCACAAGCTGACGATGATGGGGACCTATACCAATCTTCAATCTAAAGATACGTTGCTGTAACGGCTGCCATTGCCATAAATAATTCTTCCCGATGAAAAACACCATCTTCTTGTTTGAAGATAGGTATAAATCTGAAAAGGGACGGTCGCTTTTAATCAGACTTTGCTGTGAATACAGAGGGCGCATCGGACGCCCCAGCACGGGAATGCAAAACGATAATGTTAGCAAGGCTGCAATAAAAAGATGAATGGCATACACCTATGCAGTTAGGGTCAATAGAATACGGCTTAGGACAAGGTCATGGTCGATTTTGCTTGTTTTCAACATTATATCAGCTTCGTTGCATTCCAATAAAGCGGTTTTAAATTTTTGATGCGATGACTTTTTCACATAATCTACGTATGATCTAAGAATAAACATAGGCATACGGACTACTTTTATGATGTCATTGACACCTTGATGTCTCATTAACAAAGAGTGAATTTGGAGGGATTTGCGACAGTGATGGCTCAGTATTCCTAGTAATGCCAAGGGACTCTGTCCCCGCTTTAGCAAGTCATGAAGCAATGCTTGGGCATGGCCCAACTCTTTCTGCATGATAAACTGATCGAGTTTGAAAGCGTTCTCTTCTTTTAGATAGTCAGTATATGGGGCGATTTGATCAGCTGTAATTGTGGCTCCTTGAGCCTCAGAAAAAATAAGACTGAGCTTACGAATTTCATTTTCTAAGGAGAAAAAGTCATTGCCGATGGAACTAGATAAAAACTCGGATGCAGAATCGGATAAGTTGAGCTGAAAGCGCTTCGCCAGAGCCACAATAAATCGCTTAAGCTCATAGGCGTTAGGCCCATAACAAGGGATCATAGTGCCACCTAAGCGATCCATTTCCTTTTGCAGTGCTTTGGGAACAGTTTTGTAGTTGCTGTGCAAAAGGATCGTATTACGTATAGCTGTGCTTGCCTTTAGTATGGCGAGATTTTTGCTAAAGTCGCCTTTTTTCTCTACATTTTTTATAATGTAGAGGAGGGAAGGATCAAAAATAGAATCCTGGAAAAACATCTCATCAAGCTCTTTTGAACCAACCTTTTCAGCGGGTAGCCTCATGCAGCTACCTTGGTATTCTTTAATGAATTTCTCTTCGGTTTTTACTTTCAGGTAATCACAGGGGCCAAAACAGAGTGCAAACTTAGACTTTTGCTTCAGGGCATAGGACATCGACTCTTTGTAATGACCATAGGTTTGACTTGATTTTTTCAACGGCTATTTCCTTTTTGCCAAAACCGTGGGTGCGAGGCTAATATCAATGTTCCAGGCTTTGATCACGTTCTTTAGTTCTTTTTTAAGAGCTTGAATCTCTGCATCAATGGAATCTCCTGAGTGGAAAAAGAGCTTCATAATGAGGGAGCCCTTTTGTAACTCCAGTTCAATTTTTTTAACTTTATTGAGTCGACTACGGTTAATACAGCGTGATATGCGAATACAGGCTGCTAGAAAATTGATGAGGTTCACCCGACTGCGCAAATAGGGGTAGTCATCCTGCTTTGTGGTATCAGCAATCTTCTTACGAGAAAAGCGATTAATCAAAGCGATAATGTTCCGTTCCTCGCGAGTAAAACCTAACAAGTTTGAATTGGCTAACAAATAATAACTATGCTTATGGTAGGAGGTAAAGGAGATAAATTTACCGGTTTCATTCAAAAAAGCAGCTGATTCTAAAAGGTTGCGATAGTCTGCCACATCGCGTGGCAATTTAGAGACCGGCAAAACTTTCAGGCACTGATCAAACAGCAGCATCGTCATGGCTTGGACCGATTCGGCGAATCTTCGATCGATACTGGTTTTTTTGGCAAAGCTGTTAATACTACGCCATTGCTGATTTTCCGCATAAGAATCGAGATCAAAATGGAGACGGCTGCAGGTATCCAAAACAATGCCCTCACGGATACCGAAGGTAGAAACGGTCCAGTCTGACACTCGGAACAATTCACTGATGCTTTGGAAAATAAGTGTACCCGCTAAAACGATTTGCGATCGACGAGAGTCCAGCTCATAGTATTCTTTGATCGCTTTAGGTGTCCTGAGGCTCACAAGTTTATCGGTAATAAGGGGTAAATCCTTGCTGGGAAACTGATAGCCATTCGGTTCCTCTAGAATTTCACCACTGGTTTCCAAGTGGTGCAGGCGACCGATGGCTTTTGCTGTACCCGAAGTGGCGAAAGCCCGCTGGATGGCAAAGTTTTTGGCATCGATGAGCAAAGGGGCCGTTCTGGTTAGAATATAGTCTTGCAGCTGATCTATAGTCTTGTCAGTAGGGCTATCCATATTAAAAAACCGCTTGGTAGCTGTGAGAGCCCCTAGCTTTATGGAACACATGAAGAGTATCTGCTCTTTTTTGCCAATAATCACCTCAGTAGAACCACCGCCGATATCCAAGCCCAGGGTGACATCGGACTTAACTTCATGGCAATATCGCATACCTAGATAGGTAAGTCGCGCTTCCTCCAGGCCATCAATGATTTCAACCCTAAGTCCTGTGCCTTTGTATATTTTTTCAATAATCTCAGCATAGTTCTTCGTCGCACGAGTGGCCTGTGTAGCAATAACACGATATACGGGCTGATGAGGGTCGGCAATATCCCGCATGAGATTGATAGCATCCACAGCCTGGTTGATTTTTGATTGTGGCATAATCCGGTCATCATTGAGCGCCTCGCCAAAGCGTACAGATTCCTTGTGGGTATCGAGTATATCTATGTGGCCACTGCTATCGATGCGGGCAACCAATAGATGAAATGAGTTGGTACCAATATCGATGGCAGCAACATTCATACTTTTTTTAGTATTTAGTGGGGTTGTATCGTTAGCTATTTTTTTGTACCTTTCACGTTCAGAACAGATTTTGACTCCCACTTTGCAATTGGCCGTCCCCTCTCCTTAGGATTATGCCAAATCGCTTTTTCGTAGGGTAGGGACTTAATTCCCTGTTCACGGGCTATCTCAATGAGACGCTGCTGAGCGCTTAGTCGCTTTTGATGGGGCTCGGATTCAATGGGCTTATATGACCCATCAGGAAGTAGGACGCGAGCCTTGGTATTATCCTGCCAATATGTGGACAAAATTTCATTAAGAATCCGATCTTTAATCTTCTCATCTTTTATGGGGAAAAGAATTTCGATGCGACGGTCCATGTTGCGTGGCATTAGGTCTGCGGAGCTAAGGTAAGCCTTGGCATCACCGTCATTATGAAAGTAGTAGATACGGCTGTGTTCCAAAAAGCGATCGACCAAGGAGCGTACTTCGATATTCTCACTCAAGCCTTGAATACTTGGTTTGAGGCAGCAAATGCCGCGTACCATCAGTTGTATTTTGACCCCAGCTGAAGAAGCTTCATATAGTTTATCGATGATGGGCTTATCGACAAGAGCATTAAACTTACCGATAAATAACCCAACTTTCCCATCTTGGACATGCTCTATTTCCTGATCGAGCAGCTTGAGGATTTGATCTCGCAGCTCCAGGGGAGCAGCATAGATTACCCTGAATTTTGGTTGATAGGGTTCACGATAGACCTGTTCGGCTGTAAAAACATTGAAGCCGGTCAGTAGGTTGAACAAGTCAGTCATATCTTGACCAAAGTCAGAGTCCGCTGTGATGAGTCCAATGTCGGTATAAAGTTTAGCCGTTGAGCTATTGTAGTTTCCTGTGGAGAGATGACAGTAACGGCCAATTGAATTGTTTTCTTGTCGTACTACAAGAGTGGCTTTGCAATGGGTTTTCAGGCCTATGAAGCCATAAACTACATTGACACCGGAGCGCTCCAGGCGTCGCGCCCAGATAATATTGTTCTTTTCATCAAATCGGGCCTTGAGCTCTACAACAGCTGTTACTTGCTTACCACTTTCTGTTGCTTCGATGAGAGCATCGATAATGGGGGAATCACCTGAGGTGCGGTAAAGGGTTTGCTTAATGGCCAGTACCTTTGGATCTCTGGCAGCCATCCGGATAAACTCGATCACTGTATAAAAGCTTTCGAAAGGATGATGGAGCAGGATATCTGATTCGCGAATGAGCGAGAAAATATTGGTGTTTTTACGAAATTGGGAGGGGATACGGGGGTTAAATGGTTCAAACTTAAGCGTATCGAGGGGAAGTTTGCATAGGGCTGTTAAGTCCATTAAACATAAAGGACCGGGGGCATGATATACGTCATTTTTATCAATATCGATACTGCGTAGCAAGAAGCTCAATAACTCTTCCGGTAGGTTATGGGAAATCTCCAATCTGACGGCCTCGGCTTGATCCCGGGCTTTTACTTGGTTTTGCACAGATTGCAGAAGGTCCACAACGTCATTTTCCAGAAGAGTAATATCCAAGTCACGTGTCACTCTAACATGACGAATATCCTTGATCTCAAAGCCTGTAAATAAGGACTCTATGTGCTGGGCTATAATGTCCTCTAATAAAATGAACCTAGAGTCGGCAATATTGACAATCCTATTGAGTACATGGGGAATTTCCACAAAGGCGATGGCTGGGTTGTCCTGGAAGCTGGCTTTCCCTGTTCTAAACTCAACTAATAGATATTGTCTGAGGTTCGTTAAAAATGGAAAAGGATGAGCGGGATCAACAGCCAAAGGTGTTAAAACAGGGTGGATGGAGGAATAAAAGTAGGCTTCCAGCTGACTTTGTTCTGCTTTCGAAAGGTCCGAATAGGACTGGATGTGGACATTAAAAGATTTAAGCTCAGCCAATATGCTATAATAAGTCTCGTAAATTTCGTGGAGCAATAGGCTTGCGCTGTGCTTTATTCTGGCGAGAATTTCTTGATAAGGGGTTGAGTCGGGACTGTCACTGGTAGATATATGCTCTTTTGCCGCTCTTTTTTTGCCAGCAACCCTTACCATGAAAAATTCGTCTAGATTGTTGTAAGCTATCGCGATAAATTTCATTTTCTCAAGAAGAGGTGTATCAGGTGATTGGGCCTCCTTGAGAACGCGATTGTTAAAGTTAAGCCAACTGAGTTCGCGATTGAAATATTGATTGGTCTTGTGGGAGATCAGAGTGACATCTGAGTTCATGGGCTTTTCCATTCGCAGTGTAAATTAATATTATCGTCTAGGGTATGTAACCGCCCGCACATGTTCTGCCCTTGTGTTCCTATAAGGAGTTATTATGAAACCGGCACTAAGAACCTGCAAATTGTTCATCATTCTATCTATCATTATCGGCTGCGATCAAGGGAAGGATGAAGTTTTAACGTCTAATTCGACTCTCATTACAGGAACAGACCTCGAAAAGGAATACGACTTTGATCCTCAAGTGGCTAAAACCAATGACTTAGCCCTGAGTGCCTTCATTTCCCGACGGGTCCCTAGTGGTGCCACAGATAGTGTTTCAAAAGTCTACCTTTTCAATACCCAGTCTGTGCTATCACAGTTTACCGCGGACATTCCCCAATTTTCAACTGCAAGAGAACTCAATTTTGCCCTCAGCCCTAATGGGTTGCTGATGGCCATTTTTGCAAGAACCCCACAGGATACGGGGGAAGATGTGTCATCCTTGTCAATTATCTCCTTAGATAAAGAAAATATCACTCAAGTTAGCGGAGTAGAATCAGATGCTTGGATTGATAGCCTGGCTTTTGCTCCCGACTCGGGTGCGCTTGTCTATACTAAATGGGCAGATGCTAGCCCCAATAGCTACTATTTACCCGTAAACAGTGAAACTGGCGCTATTGGTGAAGAGTTTAAGCTAGAAAAGAAGCAGAACATCGAAGTCAGCAGCACAGAAGGGGTAGACTATGTCAAGGTCGCAGAGAAGGGTATTTATAGTGATGTAATCAGTCTACATAAGGAAAGTGGAACAAAACTAGTTCCAGTAGAGGGTACCTTAGATTTAGCACACTCTTCTCTGCCTTCCAGACTGGGTCCCCAAGGGTTTCTTTATTTCAGTCCCTTAGCCGAAGCTACAACAAAAGACCGCCTCGGTAACTTTCAACAAAGTGAAGAAAGCTCAGGACGGGGTAAAGTATTCATTGAGCAAAAGCTAATGGTAGGAAGCCTCGGCGATCTGAGAAATGAAATTGCAGGTAGTTTGGGTTTCGAGGATGAGGGGTTTTATTCTCCTCTTCGACCAGTTAAACCTCATGATTTGGCAGCTATTGAGGATTATACCCTGGTTGCAGGTGGGGATTACTATGTCTGTGAAAAGGGTGTCCTTTATGGAACCACTTTGACCCTTATAAATCATAGCACAAAGGCTTTATTGACTTTTATGATTGGAACCGATGATCAACGCGTTCCCACAGGCCCCAATTTAGACCCTTGTAGTACGGTTGTGCCGGCAATTAATTCCTTGCAGCTATTCGAGCAGAGGATAGAAGCAGTCAGTTTAAAGAGGGCTGCTAATGGGGAGTTCATGATAGCGTTTGAGTCTTGGGACCGCGATGACCCAGAAATCTATCAATTTCAATTCTCTGCCGACTTTACTAGCACAGAACAAGCTAAGACAAGTTTCACCTTAAAGTCCTTTCATGCGGTTTCTAACAATTCCTAAAGAAGGATTGAATTTTTGCCAAAGCGTCAATACAGTCATTGCCGATTTGGCTCATTAATTCTTGCTGTGATGCAAACTTTTGTTCCATGCGTATTTTTTCAAGAAAGAACAGCTGTAGCTCTTTACCATAAAGTTCACTGCGGCTGTCAAATTCCAGTAGATGGGCCTCTATTACAGTATTCCCATCGGTATTGAAAGTAGGACGCGTTCCCACATTAATAACGCAAGAAATCAAGTCCTGATCCAAAAAATCCCTAGCATGGGCTCTTGGTTCTAGGACACAAAGTCCTGCATAGACACCTCGGGCTGGAAGGATTTGATCATGATTGACAATATTTGCCGTGGGAAATCCTATGGTTCTTCCTTTTTTACGGCCGTGGGCCACTTTACCAGCTACAAAATAGGGACGTCCTAAATACGCTGCTGCTAGCTGCATATTACCGTCTATAATGGAATTGCGGATAGAGGTGCTGCTGATCCTCTGCCCTTGTAGTTTCTCCGCTTTCAAGGTGTGGAGCTGCATACTATTTTGCTCACAAAGCTCAGTTAACAGATCGATGTTACCCAGGCGTCCCTTGCCGAAACGAAAATTATCGCCGAGGACAAGATGCTTTACATGGAGTTTTTCCATGAGAATATCAGTAAAGAAGCTTTTATAATCCAAAGAGGCAAAGTCCTGATTAAAATCCTGTATGATGGCAAAATTAAGATGCCCCATTCTGAATGCTGCAATTTTATCCTGAGATCTGAAAATTCTTGAGTTTTCTTGGTAGCGACTGAAAAAAACTTTTGGGCTTGGCTCAAAGGTTAAGGCACCGGCAGCACATGATTGCTGTTTGGATATACCGACAACTTTTTTGAGGAGAGCCTGATGTCCAAGGTGGCAACCATCAAAATCTCCTATGGTCAAAGCAGTTTCACGCTGTATTGACGTGTCAATAGATGCTGAATGGATGCTGTTAAATAATTTCAAGTAATATTCCCCGATAGAGTTATCATTCTATTTTAGCTATTCTAGCCTTTATTTAGAGTAAGTTTTACTAGACTATCAAGTAGCTAGGACAAAAGATGATATTTTGTAGCACCTGATTATCGCGTAAGCAATGGCACATACAGGGTTCTGTAAAATGACTTCCTAGTGATCGGACTTCATTAGCAGCGCAAGTGATAAAAGTTTGATAGACTGATAACAAGTAGTTCTTTATAGGGAGCCCGTGGAAGATTTGCAGCGACTGACCTTTTTTGATGGTTCGAATTTTGCTACTTTTTTAGTAGCCATTACTTTAGCCACTGTACTAGTAAGTTTACTGAGTCAATGGATGTCTTTATGGCATGCTAAAAAGAAGCTTAAAAACAGGGGTAAGGATGGGCTATCACATGTTAAATTTAGGCTGGTCAAAGGGCATCAAGGGGAGACCCGCGTAGGATATCTGCGCTCAGTGACACCAGGCCATGCTACCCTGATTGCACCCCATGAAACGGTTCCGAAGGGTACTATATTAGAATTAAATCTCCCAGAAGTAGAGGCTGGGTTAGGTCATGTTAGCGTCAGGGGAAAGGTTACGAAGTCTCGTAGCTTAGGAGGAGAACCAGAAAACTGGCTTATTAATATCCAGTTTTTGGAAAAAAATGAACTCAGTTCCTCTGCTATTGTCAATTATCTTAAAAATTCAAAAAGAGTCCCAGAATGATCGATGGAAGGACCCGGCTTCTGGGTGTGCTCGGGAATCCTGTAAGCCACTCCCAGTCCCCACAAATTCATAATTTTGCCATCCAGCAGTTGAACATGAACCATTGCTATGTCCCCCTTCATTACCAAGGGGATGATCTGTCATCGCTACTCCGCAGCTTATGGCAACTGGGTTTTGTTGGGGTAAATGTGACTTTGCCGTATAAAGAGGCTGTTGCCGGGGTTTTATCCACTCCCCTGAATGCTGTGAATACCCTTTATCGGAGAGATGCAGATTATTGGCAGTGTCAATCCACTGATGGCATTGGCTTCATCAGAAGCGTTGCGCGTATTCTCCCATGGGAAAAGCTAGAACAGGTTGTTATCTTAGGTAACGGTGGTGCTGTCCAATCGTTAATCGCTGCTTTGCACCACGATTACCCCCGGTTACCTTTTACTATTTTAAGAAGAAGCCCAGAAAAGGATAAACAGATTGCCACAGCCATAAGTTCTCCTATCGATTTTCGTTCCTTTACTGAAAATTCCCTTAAGGAAGCTGTCAACGGTAAGTATACTTTACTGATTCAGGGAACAAGTGCTCCCGTCTATGGTCATGACTTAAAGGAACTAGTCCCTGCCTTGCAACATCTGCAGGGAGGATATTCAGACTTATGCTACGGCTATCCATCAGCTCTTTTGGATGAAGCCAGGCGTTTGGGAATACCACATCAGGATGGTCTTGGGATGCTGATTGAGCAAGCCCGAGAAGCTCAACTGCTGTGGTGGGGAAAAACCGTTTCTTATGATCGTCTTCTCCGCCATCTGCATTCCCTTAGTCCGGCTTAAAATACAAATATTCACCAATCAATCCCAGGGGGTCCCTAAAGTACACACTCCGGCCATCACGCCGATCATAGGGACCTTTCAATATTTCAATGTTATTGGTTTCGAGGAATGCGGTGAAACCATCAACCTCTTCTGGAGATTGGGCGTAAAATCCATAGTGATCTAGATGCTGAAATCCGGCTTTATTTTGGTAGGAGCTTTCCGCACCATGTTCTGGTTTGTTTACAGCCATGCGCGGAGTTTTCACAGCTAGCACGTCCGCCCCTGCCAAGAAAAAAAACAGCTCGCCGCGATCTTCGATGAGTTTTAAGCCGAGAGTTTCGATAAACCAGTGTCTAGCTAAGGAAATATCTTCTACGACGATGCCCAAGTGATTAAGGCCTGTTATGGAAAAAGTTCTAGACATTTTATCCCCCTATGGTATAGGCCCCCAAAGTTGGGGAGGTGTATGCTAAGTCGCTCAGAACTTAAAAAATTATTTAGCGAACATGGGTTGCGATATTTAGGGTTCGTACCCCTTAAGGCTGATCATAAAAGCTTTGCAAGGTTCCAGCAATGGATATCCCAGGGATGTCATGGAGAGATGGGCTACCTCGAAAAGAATAGCCAATTTCGCTTGGACCCAGGGCAGCTCGAGCCTGGTTTAGATGGGGCTATTATTCTGGGACTGCCTTACTATCATCGTCAGAACGCTGAAGGAGCAAACATTGCGCGATATGCAGTCATGGACGATTATCATAAGTTGATGCGCCGACGAGCGGCGCGGGCTATCACGACTCTAAAGGAGCTGATACCTCAAATAAAATCGACGCGGATCACCATTGACTCAGCACCCCTATTGGAACGCTCCTTAGCCGCTAAAACCAGGCGTGGATTCATTGGTAAAAATACCTGTTACATACACCCCGAATACGGTAGCTTTTTATTGCTGGGAGAAATTCTGCTAACAGCGGTCTCCTTTCCACAGGAAGAGCGGCATGATGTGAACCCAGCCATGCGACGTCCAGAGGGTGGCTGTGGAACTTGCAAAAGGTGCCAGGTTTTTTGCCCCACGGGCGCATTGGATCAAGATTATCGTCTAGATGCACGATTATGTCTTGCTTACTGGACCATCGAACATCGCGGAGCGATTCCCTTAAAATTCTGGAAATATTTAAGTAAGTACTGGTTTGGTTGTGATATATGTCAGAATGTCTGCCCATATAATCGTAATCTTGAAGAGCAAGACAACGCTTTGCCACTTAAGTCTCATTTAAAAAATGTCTCTTTGGCGGCAGTAGCTACTATGGATCAGTCGTTTTATGAGGAGACTTTTGCTGCTACCCCATTGACGCGGGCCAAAAAGCAAGGCTTACAGCGCAATGCTCTTATCAGCCTTGTGGTATCGGACTCTCCTGATGTAACAGCTGTACTAAAGACTCTGAGAGCGCGCCGTGATAATCATCCTACGGTCATAGCAACGCTTGAACAAGTCGACTTGTGGTATCGCTCAAGACAGTAATCTCGTTGATTTTGAAAATGCTGACATTTTCAAATTTCTGATAGGGATAGGGAACGAACTGTGTTTTGGGATGGTGCTCAGAACTGGACTTGAACCAGCACGGCCATACGGCCACTAGCCCCTCAAGCTAGCGTGTCTACCAATTCCACCACCTGAGCAGGGAGAGAAAATTACTTGGGCTCAGTATTCTCTACGGGAGTTGCCTGAGTATCTTTGGTTTCAGTGCTTTCCTCTTGCTGAGCTGCTTGTTCGAGGCGTTCAGTCAGGCCAGTTTTGCCCGATGTACCTTGAATGACAGACAGAGAAACACTAGTCACCATAAAAACAGCAGCAACAGCGTAAGTCATCTTTCCTAGGAAGTTTTGAGCGCCTGTGGCACCAAAGACACCCTGAGAATTGCCACCGCCGAACGCTGCACCGACACCTCCGGAGTTACCTCCTTGGATAATTATGACTAAAATCATAAATAGAGCAGCTAAAATATGTATTACTGTAATTAAGGTTTCCATTCATCCACCATGATAATGGTGGCTCCTCCCAGAATCGAACTGGGGACACGAGGATTTTCAGTCCTCTGCTCTACCGACTGAGCTAAAGAGCCACTTCCCAAAGGGAGTTAAGTAATTAAATCTTTATCAATTCTAAGTCAATAGCTGTTTAAGAAAAAATTGGAAATTATCGCTGCTTGGTACGCCAGATATTATTAATCGCCGTATATAATTGGCCAAGCAGCTCACAACTTGATACTTAGGCAAGTGTAGATCAATTTTCAAGTAAAGGGATTATAGGTGAATAAAACGATAAAAAAATGGGCTATTGTGTTGGTTGGACTAGCACTCATTACAGTTTTCTTTGCTACAGGAACCCACCATTATTTGACACTGGAAGCTCTTAAAGAGCAGAAGATTGCTATCGATAGTTTTTATCAATCGCATCGCTTACTGACCATGTTCCTGTACTTTACGATCTATGTTGCTGTCACTGCCTTGTCCTTACCCGGGGCAGCTATTCTCACCCTGGCTGGTGGTGCTGTGTTTGGGTTGGGGATGGGGACCGTCATCGTTTCTTTTAGCAGTACTATCGGTGCCAGCTGCGCCTTTCTTGTGGCCCGCTACCTCTTTCAAGACACGGTGCAAAATAAATTTGGCGATAAGTTAGAAACGATTAATAAGGGAATTCGTGAAGAAGGAGCCTTCTACTTGTTTACCTTGCGACTGATCCCCGCATTTCCTTTTTTCATGATTAACCTACTGATGGGAATGACCTCCATCAGACTCATAACCTTCTTCTTTGTCAGTCAAGCAGGGATGTTACCTGGCACCATCGTATATGTTAATGCAGGGACCCAGCTAGGAAAACTGAATTCCCTAAAGGATATTGGTTCCCCGGAACTCTTAGGGTCGTTTATACTTCTTGGACTCTTCCCTTTGATTGTGAAAAAATTGATGGGGCGAGTACGTGCACAGCGATCAAAGTGAGGGGTGTGATGGAAAGGCGTAGAAACGAAAGATGTCCCGTATGCCAGGGTCCTGTGAAATGGGATGATGAAAGGCTAGTTTGTCGTAATTCGTTATGTTCTTTTAATCATGAACACGTGGTTTGCCCGCGCTGTTCGACTAAAGGAAACAGTGAGCCATCTGGTTATAGGGATGATGAGATCGACTACATTTGTCGTGATTGTCAGTATCAGTTTTCGGGATGAAGTGATGAAGTGGTGGGTTTACCCACCGCCTACATTGTTAGCCATATCGAAGATGGGTAGATACATGGCAATGAGAATAAAACCAACAATACTGCCAATGACAATAATCATAACCGGCTCTATCATTGACATCATGGCTGCAATGGCATTATCTACTTCATCTTCGTAGATTTCCGTTACTTTTGCTAAGGTTTCATCCAGGGTCCCCGTAGACTCACCCACGGCGACCATAGAACTGACTATTTTGGGGAAAAGTGGGGAATCCTGCAAGGGGTCAGAGAAGTTTTGCCCCTTTGAAATTTCCTCTTTGACTTGAATGACAAATTCTTCAATACGCTTGTTGCCTGAAGATGAAGCGCAGATGTCAAGGGCATCGAGTATGGCCACTCCAGAACTAAGCATTGTCGACATGGTTGCGCAAAATCGACCTATAGAGATTTTCAGTATCACCTCACCCAGTATAGGAACTTTCAAGATATAAGTATCAAAAATTTTGCGACCCTTTGCAGTGCTGTGCCAATACTTAAAAGTGATAAAGGAACCTAAAAGGCTGAGTATCCCCATGTCCCAATTTCCCATAATGAAATTTGAAGCATCCAAAACGTATTGGGTCACAGCGGGTAAGGCATTACCACTTTCTTCAAATTGTTTCGCAAAGGATGGTACGACAAAGACTAGCAAGACAGTGATAACAATCACAGAAACAAGCAAAATAATGATCGGGTAAGTCATAGCTGATTTGACTTGAGACTTAAGCTTTGCAGATTTTTCGATATACTTGACCAACTGCTTGAGTATTATGTCAAGTTTTCCTGAGGCTTCTCCTGCACGAGTCATAGCAACATAAAGCGAATCAAATACGTTGGAATATTGATCCAATGCATCGCTCAAGTTGGAACCCTGCTCTATGGAGCTAGATATATTAGCAATAATATCTGCAAACTGCTTATTCTTCTGTTGATCCTTTAGAAGCTGTAATGCTTGAAGCATAGGAATGCCATTTTCGATCATCAAAGAGAATTGCTTGGAAAATAAGGCTAATTCTTTGGTGTTAGGAAGATTTTCACCAATCTGAATTTGGATGCGCCCTTGTTTATCCTTGTATATAAAACGTTGGATGCCTTTGCGTGAGCTGCTACTGTGTTTGCTGTCGTCAGTGCAAACAACAACCCTTATCGGTCGCATTCTTTTGCTAGCAAGAATATTCATAGCCCTTGGTTTATTGGGAGCATGCATTTCACCAGTGATTATTTTTCCTTGCATATTCCGGGCTTTATAGGAGTATTTCGGCATATGTTAGCCCCGCCTCATAGTGGATTTTTGAGACTTATGGATTAATTCGCTCAGCTCATCGGGATTTGTGGCGAAGGTAAGGGCCTGACTGGGAGATAGGTAACGCTGGGAAACCATTCTTGCAATAGCTTGGTTCATTGTTTGCATTTGACTATTAGCCTGTCCCGATTGCATAGACGAGTATATCTGATTGATTTTACCTTCGGTAATAAGGGCGCTTATAGCAGGCGTTTTGACCATAATTTCCATACCTAGAGCCCGGCCCCCTTGATCTAAAGGGATCAAAATTTGACTGAACACAGCTTCTAGGGTCATTGCCAATTGGGTTCTGATTTGCGCTTGCTGATGGGGAGGAAAGGCATCAACAAGGCGATTGATACTGGAGATAGCTGAATTCGTATGAAGCGTTCCAAAAACAAGGTGTCCGGTTTCTGCTAGGGTTAAGGCAGAAGATATGGTTTCGAGATCGCGCATTTCGCCAACCATGATAATGTCAGGGTCTTGGCGCAACACGCTTCTAAGCGCTTGGGAAAAGCTGTGGGTGTCTCCTCCGATTTCACGCTGGTTAACGATGCAGTTTTTGTGATGGTGAACAAACTCTATGGGGTCTTCTATGGTTACAATATGACTATAGCGTGTCTCGTTGATATGATTAATAATAGCGGCTAAAGTTGTTGACTTACCTGATCCTGTTGGTCCTGTAATTAAGATTAATCCGCGATGCAAGGAACATATCTTTTCGAAGATTGGTGGCAACCCTAGTTCGAGGAATGAGTATAACTTGCTGGGAATAGAGCGAAAGGCACCGGCTATGGTGCGCGATTCCCAATAAATATTAGCACGAAAGCGGCAGAGGCTTTTTACCGAAAAAGCCAGGTCGATTTCCTTATTTTGCTCCAGAGTTTTCTTTTGGCTTTCGGTTAATACACTATAACAAAGCTCCTGGGATTCTTCAGGGGTCAAGGGAGGAAGATTTAAAGGGATAATCTGACCATCAATGCGCAAACGCGGTGGCGAGCCAGCCGATATATGGAGATCGCTGGCTTTCTGGTCTATCAATGTTTTAAATAATTGGGGTAGAGTGTACTCCACTTGCTATGCAGCTCCTTTATTCCTGTTATCACTATCTGAAGCTGTGTTTTTTACCACTTCCAAAACATCGATTTCACCTTGACTCAGTTTTACGAGAGCGTTCTGTCTTAGGGTTCTCATTCCTTCTCGGATAGCGATCTCCTTGAGTACCATGGCGGGTTCTCCTCGCATAATGGCGCTACGGATCTCATCGGATATCACCATGACTTCATGAATGGCTACTCTCCCCTTGTAACCAGTTCCACTACATTGTTCACAACCCATGCCTTTATATGTTTTGAAATTACTGACATGTTGAGGGGGGACACCGAGTTCCAATAAATATTCAGTTTTGGAAGAGTGATCTAATGCACGGCATTTTGTGCAGATTTTCCGAGATAAGCGCTGAGCGACAATAGCATTTAGGGAGGAAATCAAATTAAAAGATTCTAGTCCCATATTCTGTAGGCGGATCACAGTATCAGCAGCAGAATTCGTATGGAGTGTTGATAGTACCAGATGTCCGGTCAATGCTGCTTTGATAGCAATTTCACCAGTCTCAAGATCACGAATCTCGCCAACCATGATAATATCGGGGTCTTGACGGAGAAAAGCACGCAATGCTGAGGCGAAAGAAAGGCCGATTTGTGAGTTGATATGCACCTGATTGATACCATCGATGGTGAACTCAACGGGGTCCTCCGCTGTCATAATATTTTCTGAGACCTTATTGAGATCTGAAAGAGCAGAGTATAAGGTTGTAGTTTTTCCTGAACCAGTGGGTCCTGTGACCAAGACCATACCAAATGGTTTGTGAATAGCCTTTTTAAATCTTTCGAAATCATCAGATTCAAACCCTAATTTAGTCAGATCCACATTGAGGGCTGACTTGTCTAAGATCCGTAGCACAATCTTTTCGCCAAACACGGTCGGCAGTGTATTAACCCGAAAGTCAATAGGGCGGCCTGAGATGGTGACGCTAATGTTTCCATCTTGAGGCAGTCGTTTTTCTGCAATGTTGAGGCCAGCCATGATTTTAAAACGACTGGTGATAGGGGCTTTAAATTGGGCTGGGGGACGGGCTATTTCGAGCAAAGCTCCATCGACTCGTAAGCGCACTCGTAAGAAATTCTCATAGGGCTCAAGGTGAATATCGGAAGCACCTGTAGAGACACATTGTAGCAGAATCTGATCAACAATTTGGATAACAGGACCCGATTCTTCAGAAACACCCTCGCTAATGGTAGTGCGTTTGTCGGCTTTTTGTTTTACTCCTGTTCTAAGGCTGGAAGCATTGTCCTTGCTAAGTTTGTCAATATCCATACCTTGCACCCGATAGTACCTTTCCAGGGCACGAGTAACTTGTGATTCGCTGGCAAGTACCGGCTTAGCAACAAATCCTGTTTTGAAGCGAATAAGGTCGATAAGCTTCAGGTTATGGGGGTTTTCAAGTGCTACAATAATGTTGTTGCCCACGCGGTCCAGGGGAATAATACGTGATTTGCGTGCAATATCAGTGGGTACAAGCTCAATGATGCTCTTGGGGATGTCCATGGCATCGAGATTGGCTATTTTTATCTTAAAACTATGGGAGTAGGCCCCTAGGAGCAGGCGTTCTTCAGCAGCTCCCATACGATTCAGGGCATGGACTACTAAAATTCCTTGCTTTTGCCCAAGGGCTTCCGCCTCGGCAAAAATTTGCGGAGGAACTTTTAACTGATTGATGACAATCTCTTTAAATGAACTTTTCACCGATCACCGAAGTTTAAGGTTCTTGCTCCCTGTGATCGGGATAATCTACTAAAGCTTTAACTATATCCAAGATCTGAATATATGATTATGATGGGCATCTCACATTTTGACTAAATAGTATCTTCCAGATAAAACTTTTTGGGGTCAACATGAACATGGCGACTTTGCCTTAACTGCTGTCGCGCAAGCTTATGCAGGAAGGCATCTAGCTGAAAGTCTTCCTGAGTAATGGCTTTTTTGACTTGACGTCGAATTGTACGGTAGGCTTTGTAAGGGTGAAAAATGATTCCCTTACTGAGATAATAGCGATCTTCTAGCTTATAAATATAGCTTTGAAATATGTCACTTTTAGAAATTCCGTCAAGCCGCTCATCAGGTCTTGCTGATACAGTATATTTATGGCCCTTGATAAGGCTTCTGATATTCAGTGATTGGCTTCCAATTTTAGTGACGCAAAAAACAGAATGCTCTATGGGCTCTATAGATACCTTATTGAGTCCGTCAGTATAGGAGGTGTAGGGTGTTTTTCCTTGGTAATCAGATAGTAATTCAACGGGTCTATCAAAAAGAAAATGATCAATGAAATAACTGATGCGACTTTGGAAAAAATAATCATCGACAAAAACTTTTCCAGTTTTCCAATAGAACTGTTCTTTAGCTTTGACCAGCTGTTCAGAGCCAAAAGTCTGATATGCCCATAGTAGAAGCTTTTCGATTTCTTTTTCAACAAGGGAGTCTGTGTCACCACCTACGGCATCATCGATAGCCAGTAGTTTGTAGGTTGAGACTTTTTGGTTAACTTCTATTGTTTCAGTAGACACCATTCTAGAACCTTTTCTCCAAGGACAGGTATTCTAAATCGTAAGGGTACCCAAATGTACATGATTCCCTTACCACAAGCTTGCTCAAGTAGCGAAAGATGAGTGGTCTCGTTATTTTCGTCCTGATTCATTATTATGTCATCTATTGGGATATAAATGCCATAATCTAAATAATGCTTCTGCACTTTTCTTTTGGTATCCAAGTAATTTAAGCTACTTACACTTGAAAAATCAGGAAGATTATAGGATGCAGATACGGCAATGATTGCCGGCCGACAACTACTATAAATGGCAATTAAAATCGGTATAAGCGAAAGGATCATCCATCCTTTTTTTTTAACGCGTGAATTAACAGCATTTAGAAATTTTCGTGGTGACCTTATTGCTTCTGATTCCATATAATTTCGGCAACCCTCCCCTTGTGGCTGATATAACGACTTAATACAAAGAACCAGTCGCTAAGTCTATTAAGGTATGATAGGGGCTCTTCACGGACAGGAGATTCCTGTTTTAACTGTACTGTCAATCGCTCTGCTCTGCGACAAACGGTGCGGCAAATATGAGCTAGTGAATTCGCCTTATGACCTCCCGGAAGAACAAAGTTTTTGAGTGGAGCTAAATCTTTGTTCATATCATCAATCTCCGACTCCAGCCTGGCAATAGCTGATGACTGCAGCAAATATGCTGCTGAAGGATCAAGGGAAGTTGCGGGAGTTGCCAGTTCACCACCTATATCAAACAGCTCATGCTGGACCTGGGAAAGAAGAGGGTCAAGGCTCTGCAATGCCTCATGGGCTTTAGCCTCATCGCGCAAAAGCCCCACAAAGCTATTGAGCTCATCAATATTCCCATAGGCTTCAATGCGAATGTCATTTTTAGCTATTTTACTTCCGTCGGCTAACCGCGTAGAGCCTTTATCGCCAGTACGGGTGTAGATACGAGTAAGTCGCACTTGTTCCTCCGAGTGATATTTACCGAGTCTTTGTATTACTCTGCTTTTTCGGTGAGGAACAGACGTCTTATTGGCATTCTATTCTGAGATCTCATCTTATCCCGATCCAGACTAGGATTCCGCGCTACGATTGACCTGATCACGCATTTTATCTGATGGGTGAAAGGTTACAACTCGCCTTGCTGAAATTTCGATTTTATCACCAGTATGGGGATTGCGACCGGGACGGGAGCGCTTTTCCTTTACCGTCCACTTACCGAACCCTGATATTTTTACATCCTTTCCATCTTCCAGTCTAAGCTTGATCTCTTCTAGAATAATCTCAAGGATTTCTTTCGCTTCTTTGACAGGATAGCCCACCTTGTCGCGTATTAATTCGACTAGTACATCCTTGGTTAAAGTTGACATAGTGTTTCCTCCTGGTTCTGGAATCCTTGACCTAGAAATCTCAGTTCAAGTCGGAGATTTCCGAACTTACCTAAGTATATTAGCAGGTTCTTTACAAATCGAGAAGATAACGGACGAAAAATTTTAAATATTTTTAATTAGGGTGAGAAATTAGACCAGAAAATGCAAAATCTCATGATTTTATCATTCAATATACTCCAAGTATTTTCAGGCAGTTCATAGCTTGACTTGTATGAAGTGGGCTATAAAATACGAGTTTATACAAATTTGAACCATTGACAGGAGATAATCGGGATGATCGAAGTCTCGGGTGTAAGTAAAAATTTTGGAGAGGTTGCGGCTCTCAATCAAGTCTCCTTTACCGTAGAGAGGGGACAGATTATTGGCTTCCTGGGGGCCAATGGTGCAGGGAAAACGACAACCATGGACATCATTTGTGGATGCTTAGGGTCTGACCAGGGTACAGTTAAGATTTGTGGGTTCGATATAACAGATAGTCCCATTGAGGCTAAGCAAAAAATTGGGTACTTACCGGATGAACCGCCAATTCATCATGACATGAAAGTAGAAGAATTCGTTCGCTATGTAGCCAAGATTCGTGGCGTCGCTGCAGCAAAAATTTCCCAAAGGGTCAGTGAGGTCTTAGAGAAACTCTCCCTAGGATCTATGGCTGGTCGGATTATTGGCAACCTTTCTAAAGGTTATAAACAGAGGGTCGGTCTGGCTCAAGCCCTGATTCACAATCCCGAAGTTCTGGTTCTCGACGAACCAACGGAAGGGTTAGACCCTAAGCAGATTGTTCATATTCGCGAGCTGATTAAGTCATTAGCGGGCGAACACACTATTCTATTTAGCTCACACATTCTTTCCGAGGTTCAATCGCTGTGTGACGAACTCATTATAATCGATAATGGCAGAATCGTTGAACAGGGTTCCTATAGCGAAATCATGAATAAGTATGATGGGGGGACATCCTACGAGCTTCAGGTACGCCAGGGTGCTAGCACACTGGTAGAGCAGCTGGTCAGCATCGAAGGCTTGAGCTTACAGGGTAAAGTGAAAAGCAATAGCAATGTTATAGAGTTTTCTACTGGTACTGATAGCACCGTCGTTGATAAAGTTGCTAGACAGGTTCTTGATGGCGACTTTGGTTTGGTTCAGTTGGCCAGGAAATCAGCAAGTTTAGAAGATGTTTTCTTTAAACTCACCCGCTAGGAGTTAGTCGTGAATTCAATTTTTACGATCGCAAAGCGTGATCTATTCTCTTTTTTCTATTCCCTAAAAGGGTCGATTGTTTTCTGGTTCTTTTTGATTTTCATTGGTTTTTTCTTCCATTCTTTTGTGGTGTCATTTATGGAAATGCAGTCCCAATCTATGGGGTACGGAGGACAGGGACCAACCTTAAGTCAGCTTTTGACAGCGATATTCCATAACCTTCACTTTATTCTTCTCCTTATCGTTCCGGCTGTAACCATGGCTTCTTTTGCAGAAGAGAAAAAAACACATGTGGATAGATTGCTGCAAACATCCCCGGTTACCACTTTGCAGATTGTGTTAGGGAAATTTTTTGCCAGTACAGGGGTGCTTATTCTAGCTTTGGTAGCTTCGATTGTGTTTCCTTTATTTACGGTAATCTATGGCAATGCCGATGTGGGTGCCATAGCTTCCGCCTATTTAGGGGTAGCTCTGCTCATTTGCTCACAAGTGGCGCTGGGTGTCTGGATCTCTTCCATGACAGATAATCAGTTTATTGCCTTTGTGTTTACGATGTTCGGTTTGTTTTTTCTGCTTATTTTAAACTGGATTGCTCCTAATATTACTTCACCCGGATCTACTGAGCAATTTGTCAAGTATCTTGCTTCAACAAGCCATCTTGACAATTTTTTTAAGGGTTTGATAACCGTGGCGGATGTCACCTACTTCTTGCTATTTACTACATTATTTTTATTTTTTACCTATGTTGCTCTAGATTCGAAAAGATGGAGGTAGGCTATGAAATCGAGTCTTTTTATTCTGCCATTCCTGGCTTTACTATTTATAGCCATCGCCGTAGTTACGGGAGTATCTCTAAAAGAACTGCCCATGGTTTCCTATGTTCTTTGGGGTCTTGGCGGTAGCAGTGTATTTCTTTGGTTGGTGCTGGATAAGGAAGGGTTTCAGAAAGTTTTTTCACGCAAAGGAGCCAAATATGGTGCAACTTCTGGAGCTACGGTCGTCCTAGGGATTGCCATTATCATTGGTATTGGATTTCTCACGAACCGTGTGCGCTTTAATAAGTCATTTGATGTCACCCGCGATGGTATCAATACTCTTTCCGATCAGAGTGCGAAGGCTATTGCTAACCTAGCTGAAAAGGACGCCGTGGTTGCTATACAAACGTTCTTTCAAGATGAGCTAAAGAAACAAAAATTTGTTGATTTATTAGCTCTTTATCAAGCTGCTGGTCTCCAAGCTTTAGTGGAGCATGTCGATCCTCAGGAAGATCCAACCAAGGCCATCGCTGCTAATGTCACAACAGCTGATACCGTTATTCTGAAGCTGGGTGAGAGCGAAAGCCGTTTGACAAGCTTTACCGAGGAAAAAATGACCAATAGCTTTCTTGGCTTGCTGAAAAGTAAAACTAAGAAGATCATTTTTACGATAGGTCATGGCGAAAAGGATCTAGCTTCCCGGGAAGCCAATGGTTATGCATTGGCTAAGCAAGAGTTGGAGTCTGAGCGATTTGAGGTGGCAACCATAAATCTTCTGGAGCAAGAACAGGTGGCCGAAGATGTGGATTTGCTGGTTATAGCCGGCCCTAAATATGACTTTCGTGATACCGAAATCAACATGGTGGTGAACTATCTAGATCGGGGTAAACCAATTTTTGTACTGTTTGATGCTTTAACAGCATTGCCTAATTTGGAAAAATTTATCCAGGACTATGGTCTCAAAGTGAATCCCGATATTCTGCTGCTCAGTCCTGATGATCCTCGCGCCCAAATTTTAGGTCAGAATAATGCTATTGTCACAGACTTTGATCAATTCTCAGCAGCTACAAAAGACTTTGCCCAAAATGGTTCCATGGCTCTAGTGATCTCCAATACGCGGTCCGTCGACGAGATTACCGATAATGAGAAAAAAATGAAGCCTAGTTTGGTTGCTAAAACCTCGAAAATCATCATCGGTGTGGGTGATGTTAGAAAGCCATCAGATCTCGAAAATATTACCCAGGATAGGGTGCTTTCGGGACCTTTTGCTGTCCTAGGAATAGCGACAGGTCAAATAGGAGGCAGTGAAGTAGCCTCTAAGGATGAAGAAGCCAAGAAAGACCTTCCCCTTGAAGGAGCAAAAACATCCAAGGAGCTCCGATTGGCAGTTATGGGTTCGTCCGATATTGTCAGCAATATAGGAGCTCAAAGGGGTGAGAATGTCGATCTGTTCTTGAATGTTGTGAACTATCTCACCCAAGATGAATCATTTATTTCTATCCGCCCTAAGGATGAGACCAAGTCGAGCTTGGATTTATCTTCGGCTAGTAGCCAGTTATGGCTTTTGTTTTTCTCCTATCTCTACCCGACATTGTTTTTGGGCGGAGGTGTTTTTTATTGGATAGTAAGGAGAAGAGCATGAAGGCGATGACAAAAATCATCGGTTTGCTGCTGGTCCTGGGGATATTGGGTGGCGTTGCCTACTGGGATGAGTGGCAGACTGAACGGGAAACAAAAGAGAAAGAAAACCTCTCAAAAGTCTTTATCGATCTAGCAGCAAAAGACATAATCAGTATTCAGATAGAGTCAAAAATTGAAGACTACAAACTGACATTGGAAAAGCAGAGTGGCAACTGGACTATAGTTAGTCCTCTGTCTTACCTAGCTGACCAGGAGGTTGTCGCTGCCTTTCTGAAGCAAGTTGTGGATCTGAAATTTGAGAAATCTTTACCTGTTGATACTGCTAATCGTCTTAAAGACTTTGGCTTAGACAATCCAGAAATCAGTGTGACTTTAAATAAGGACGCAAAGTTGTCACTAGCACTGGGTTTGAAAACCCCTGTTGGTTATAACCGTTATATGCGTGTGGGTGGGTCTGGTCCGGTTAAAGTGGTTGGGGGATATCTCGGGACCGCTTTGAACAAGAAAATACATGAATTTAGGGATAAAACGATACAAATGCCTTCCCAAAATAACCTTAAACAATTGACTCTGATTAATAATGAAGAAGTTCCTTTTACAAGGGTTGACGGTGAATGGAAACTGGGAGGAGAGAAGAATCTCCCCATTGATGAAGATGCTTTTTCTCAATTTATGGGATACTGGCGTAACAACATTATCGAAGAGTTTATCGATAAACCGTCTTCGGATCTGGCAGCAGCCATCAGGGTGAACACAGCAGGAACTTCATTGGTTGCGGCTCTGCGTTGGATTGATGGCAGTGGTCAAGACATCAGTTGGCAATTTCTTGAAAACAATGATGTTCTTTACGGGCGTATGGTGGGTCAGGAGGCTTTGTATAAAATCTCCAGTGCGGCCAAAGATCAGTTGCAGAAAACCCTTTGGGATTTTCAGTATAAAAAGATTGCCGACTTTAACAGCACAGAAGTCCAGAAGGTGAAAATCAATGATCTGTTATATGTGAAAAAAAATAATCAGTGGGTAGCTCCAGATGATTCTGTCAAAGAATTTGTTGCTAGTATGCTTCTTGATGTGGAGTATGCCAATGCCCTGGAGATTAAACCGTTGCATGAAGTGGAGCTTGCAAAGGATCGATTACAATTCTCTGTTCTACTGGAGATGGAAAATAACTCCCAAATAGAATTTGAGGTCTATAAGCATCCGAAGGAGCCGGCCAGCCTATGGGTGCGACTCAAATCCTCCGATCAGGTTTTTGTCGTTAGCGATTCTTTTGTCGATAACTTTACCGAAAACCATCTGGCTAAAAGTGAAGACGACGACTCCCAAGGCTAAGTGATTTCTGGTTTCATGTCTCTGCCGAGAAGGGCAGAGACGGCACCTTTAATAGGCAATCCTTCATAAATAACTTGGTAGACCACATTGGTAATAGGGGCATCGACACCAATATTTTGGGTTAATTGATAGGCTGCTTTTGTAGTGGTAACACCCTCGGCTATAGAGCCTAGGTTAGCGATCACATCATTAAGCTTCTTTCCTCGACCAAGCTCAAATCCAACACGATAGTTACGACTTTTTACAGAGGTACAGGTAAGGAAAAGATCTCCCACGCCTCCTAGTCCGTTGAATGTAATGGCTTTGGCTCCTAGGGCTACCCCAATTCTGGTGATCTCAGCAAGGCCACGAGTTAGGAGAGCTGCTTGAGCATTGTTTGCCAAGCCTAGACCTGCAGCAGCCCCTGCTGCTAGCGCTACAACATTTTTGAGGGCTCCAGCAACCTCTAGGCCTATAGGGTCGTCAGAAGTATAGGCTCGGAAGCGCTCCGTATGAAAAATTTCCTGAACTCTTATGGCTGTTTTCTTACTGTAACTAGCGATGGAAACGGCTGTGGGCTGGTGTTGAGCTACCTCTATTGCAAAACTAGGCCCTGACAACACCGTAATCATTTCCTTGGGAATGTTAGGGCATTCTTCGCCAACAATGGTAATGGGCATTTTTAAGCTACCGACTTCGATACCTTTGGAAGCACAGACTAAGGGGATATGGGGGGCGATGTTGGCCGCTATTGACTGCAGAACATGCCGCAGATATTGTGTCGGAATTGCTAATACAATGGCCGTTACTTCATGCCAAGGTAGCTTTTCGAAGCTGGTGAATGCCTTTAATTGTGTTGAAAGGGGGACATCTTTTAAATAGCAGGGGTTGCGATGATGTGAGTTGATATGATCTGCTACTTGGCTCTCACGGGCCCAAAGTATGGTGGGCACCCCTTTTACTGATAGGTGATGGGCTAATGCTGTTCCAAAGTTTCCCGCTCCTAGCACAAGGACAAGTTCACTTGCCATATGATCTCCTTTTCGAAAGGCCCTTGCTCTTCTTATCGTCCTAAGTCATAAAGAATTCGGACCATTTTTTGGGGGAGCAATGCCGGCACAATACCTTTATCCAATATACATTCTCCTTTCAATGGTTTTAAACCTACTATGGTTTGCTCGCAGTCATATTCTCAGAACTGCTTACGGTCTATTATCGAGCCTGCTACTCCTTCTGATCGTGCAAAACGGCAGCATTTCAATCCCTTCATTGTTTATTTTCATTAGTAATATCAGCTTGATGTTTAAATCACAACAGCCACAATTGACGAGTTGGCGGCAAGGTGTGATGCCTTTATTGATAGGTTTTGGGGTGATTTATTATATGCCACCAACCACAGGCGCATTTAGTCTAGTCCTTTTATATGCTTTCTGGTATCCCCTCAAGGATCAAGGTCTGTCTAGTTGGGCTATCGCCGGAGAGTTATTAGCGACGGCAGGGTATTTGGGACTTGTTGCAAAACAGCAGTGGATAGCCGCAGTTTTATTACTGCTGGTTTGGAAAATCGGACAGTTCCAGCTGATAAAGTTGCTCTCTAAGGACGGTTGGAACACTGAGGCAATTGAATTGTTAAGAGGGTAGACATGATTTTGATCATTGGGTTGTTAATCCTGGCTTTGCTTTATTGGGGTATACGTCTTAAAAATACCAATGTGCATGGTAAGAGAGGGGATAAACTATTGGAAAATAAACTGCAAAACCTACCTCTTATGACTTATGCAGAAACGCTGGGAGCTGTGGCATTGATCAAACAAAGTGCTCGATGCGACCGCTCTTTACTATGGTTTTTACTGCTATTACTGTCAGTATTTTGTGGGGGCTATTTTCTGTGAACCCGATTGAATCATTGCTTCCCCCTATTTTATGGGGTTCCCTGACAGTATTAGTGGGAGTTGCTTCCAGAAGGTGGTATCAGGTCTTGGGGGGGGCTTGCCTAGGGGTGCTCTGGTTTATACCTATGGAGCCGCTTCAAAAACTAATAGCCATGGATCTTTTCATCGTGCTGGCGACTTTTTTTACGTCGCATACGAATAGCTGGCAGAATGAGGCAAAGATTAAGATTATCATTGGCCAACTATTACCCCTACTGGGTATCGTCCTTATCTCTTCAATGGATTCCATTCCTGGCTCTACTCTTCTTATCGCCGCCCTAATAGCGATTAAAGTTGGCATCCTACCATGGCAGCGATTTTGGGTGGATGTTTTAAATGCCAATGGCGTCAGGGCTTCATCATGGCTCCTTCACCTTTACCGGTATGCTGTTTTTAGCTGGTATATCCAGTCGCCATGGTTCCCCGCAGTAGGAGACGAAAGGCTGGCTTTAGTCAGCTCCATACTAGCCTTACTGACGAGCTGTTTATTGTTGATGCAGTCTAATCTGAGAAGGTTTCAAGGATACTATCTTTGTACCTGTCATGCTATGGCCCTAAGCTATGCCTTTATAGGCAGGCCATCAATAGCTCTATTGTTGGTAGTTTTTGCGGGTTTGATCCTGCAACTTTTCGAAGAGTTTTTACCGTCCCAAAGGAGCGATCGGTGGGATGACCTTTTCGGAAAGCTTTACCATCCTGCAGCTGCTACGACACTTTTGCTTTCGGCTTTAGCCCCCTTGTTCCCTGTGCAACTGATCCCATGGGATACTATCACTCGCTATAGTGCGGTATTTACTTTCTTGCTTATAGCCTACATTTTGATGGTTTATAAACTGGTTAAGAGCGAGTACTTGCTTAGCATTACGCGCCATTAAGGGTTTGCTTCCCCCCAGAATCCGATACTTTTACCCCTTTGCCGCTTCTACGATCCGGCTAAAGTTGCGGTAGGTAACATCCTCAAAAGCTTCTTTTGAGAGATTATTTTGATATAGATTGTCCTGAATCGTCAGGAATTTGTAACGATCGTTCTTGGCATTAAAAAGAGGTCCATCACTGCCAAATATGCAATTGCGGGGGCCAGCTAGGCTAAGAGCTTTGGACGCGGCTTTACGATCTACCATTGAGGTCCCAGAAAGATCAACGAAGACATTATCCTGCTCTCTGGCATAGGCGCAGACATCGTTCATATAGGGAATGCCCCCATGGCAATAAATGATAGGCACACTAGGAAAGCGCTTAGGCAGGTAGCGGTACTCCCCATATTCACCAGGACCTAAGTGGGCAAGGATGGCCCAATTTCGCTCGGCGCAGAGCGCTGCGATATCTTCGGCCATACTTAAGGGATACCGGTGCCAGTAGGGGTGGAGCTTAATACCGATGATACCCTTAATATGTCGATATTTTTCAATGACTTCTCGCGGGTCTTCGCCATTTTCTGGATTGAGGAATAAGAATCCAACAAAACGTTCGGGAGAATATGCCAGCCATGTTACAAGTTCATCATTATCTGGCTTCATGTAGACTTTATACTTTTTTCCAAGTATATCGAAATGACCATCTTCTGTAACTCCTCCCCGATAAAACTTCATGCCGATGTCGTGAGCCATGCAGTTTGAATGGGAGTGTATTAGTTTACGATAGAGAGGGAGTAATACTTTGGCATGGCCAGGCAATTCAAATGCAGGATTGACACGTGGAATTAATGCAAGTTTATCGATGCCATATTGATCCATACTTTGAAGCAATCCTTGAGGGCTTATTAAATGGGGGTCTATATGGAAGTGACAGTCAAACATGGCTTACCCAAAAAATGTTAAATTTGGGCAACTATACCGCATTCCCTGAGTGGAATGCAATTTATTACCAATGACATCCCAGGTGTAAAAAGTGTCCCTACTCTGCAAGCTTCAGCCCAAAAAAATGTCCTTATTCGCAGAGGTTAGCTGCAGTGATGGCGTCACTACGCCCCTCAAATAGGGGCCATTTTGCTTCACAATTGTACCCAATGTCAGAAAACAAACTGTTTGTTTTCGCAGCAAGAGGTGCTATCAGTAGGGGGCAATTCAACTCGATACGGTCATAATTATGGAAAAATTTTCTCGTAAAGACTTCTTACGAATTTCTAGCAGTGCTTTAGCTTTAAGCCAACTTTGGAGCCTTTCAGGTTGCACCAGGCAGGCAGCAATAGGAAATCATTTAAAGAACTTTGATTCCCAGGACACAGCGTTACTTGAGAATATCTGGCGTGCTTATGTGGGCGGTGAAGCCGCTGTGGCGCGATATGGTGAGAAGGGGCTGAAAAAGATTTTTCAGGAATGCACCAGCTCCTTGGACGGCATGTTAGAGTCGTTTAAGATGGATGCGCCCTATCTTACTGATGATTTCTTACTGGCTCTCAAACTGATCGACTACGGACCGATCATACTTGGTTGGTACGGTAAAACCTTCGGGTCTTTGAGCTTGTCCCAACAACAGCAAGTCTTGCAAGATTGGCTCGACTCTTCGTTAAAGCCTTTGCGAGACGTCTCTTATGGGCTTAAAGGTCTATTCACATTACTATATTACGAGCACCCCCAGGTGAGACAGCTCATTGGATTCGATAAACCATGGGTATTGCGAGACAGGGTACAGGGAGCGAGGCAGGGAATATGAATCCAATTGATTTCAACCTATCACAGGTTGCAGCCATGGACTATAGCAAACATGTGGTACAGTTTAAGGATGTCAATGGTCCCATTGAAGATGAAGCCGATGTCGTCGTCATCGGTACCGGTGCTGGTGGTGCCGCTTGTGCTGATGCACTGGTAGCATCTGGTTTGAAAGTCATTGCTGTGGAAGCCGGTGGTTATTACCCCCTTAAGTATTTGAATCAAAATCTCTTGGACATGATGTCCTTGCTGAGTTGGCAAATGGGAAATGCTGGAAGTAAAGATGGCTCCCTCAGGATGGTCCATGGTAAGTGTGTAGGTGGTAGCACCTTGCTTCATATGCTGACTATGACTGCTATCCCGGATGATGTCTTAGGGCGCTGGCAGAAAAAATACGGATTGACCAAATTGAATCGCCAGCGACTTACTCCCATTGAATCGCAATTGCGTAAAAAAATGAATATCAAGGAAATCCCTGCCGAACGCATTAATGATAATGCTAAGCGATGGATAGCTGGTTGTGAAAAGCTTGGCGTTTACTGGAAAGCCAATGAGCGCAACGCCGGTAATTGTATCGAGGCAGGAAAGTGCCACACGGGCTGTCCTTTTGGTGGTAAGCTAAGCATGGATACCGCTATTATCCCTAATGCCTTAAATCATGGCTTGAAATTATACACCGATTGTAAAGTGGATCGCATCATCACCAGCGATGGAAAGGCTACCGGAGTTGCAGGTACTTTTAGGAACCGTACTGACGGCAAAGTCGTGGGAACTTTAACCTTGAAGGCTAAAAAGATTGTCGTCGCTGCAGGGACCATCCAAACGCCTGCCTTATTGTTGCGCTCAGATCTGCAAAATAAGTTTGGTACTATCGGAGCTAGCCTTCATGCTCAGCCAGCTATCAATATTTTAGGTGAGTTCAATGATGAAATTCACGGTTGGCGTGGTATCACAAACCCGCTTCATATCGACGAGTGGGCTCCTCTTGAAAAAGGTGGCTTTTTTTGTGAGCCAGGGTTATTGGAGCCTTCTATATATGGTGAATCCATCCCGTTTATGGGAGCAGAACATGAATCCATCATGTCTCGCTACAAATACATGGCTGGTGGTCAGGTTTTACTAAATGACGATGGTACTGGCGGTACTATTGGTATTGACGGTGATGGTAATCCTGAAGTTCAATACGAACTTAGCGAAAACGACAAACAGCGCATGCGTGTAGCCTTAAAAAAGATGGGGGAAATCCTTTTTGCTGCTGGGGCTAAAGCCGTCTACTTATCTCACCGTATCCCCTTGCATTTAAACTCGGTAAAAGACTTGGCAAAACTGGATGATATTCCCCTGGGTCCCAATGATGCCCATCTCGAAACAGTGCATGCCCAGGGTAGCTGTAAAATGAGCTTAAATCCTAAAGATGGTGTCGTGGATGAAAAGGGTGAACTCCACAATGTCAAAGACCTATACCTCGCTGACTGTAGTATTTTCCCGGATGGAGTTGGTACCAATACGACTATACCTGGAGCGACCATGGGGATCTATGTAGCTGAGGAGGTGATCAGCTCGTTTCCTGAGTCTCATTAAGATATACCCGCTTAATGATCTCCCGAACTCATGAAGTTCTAGATGGTACAAAACTTTGCTGCGAATCTAAGACTGCTCTTGATAGAGCAGTCTTTTTCACATTGGCTATTGAATTTCTGCTAGAAGATCCCCTTCTTCAACCTGATCTCCTTGCTGTACCAATAACCGACTGATTTCCCCGGATTCGCGAGCTGTAATCACATATTCCATTTTCATAGCCTCCATTACAATAACAGCTTCTCCCTTAGCAACCTTATCGGTTGAGCTTTTTTTGATATCTAAGATTTTACCCGGCATCGGTGCTGCAATATGGAGGGAATTATGGGGATCGCACTTCTCGCGTTTTTTACTCTCTGTTGCAACGGAGCTGTCTTCCACTTCCAAAGCACGTGGGAAGCCATTCAATTGAAAAAATAACCGTCTGATACCATGATTATCTGGGGGAGCCATTCCCGAAAGGCTTATATATAGAGTCTTTCCAGGTTCAATTTCTATGGCAATTTCTTTGTTTGGCTCGATACCATAGAAAAAAATGTCTGTAGGAACACGTTCTATAGAGCCATATTCTTGAAGGTGGTTAACATAATTCAACCATACCTTGGGGTACAGACGGTAGGAAATGGCATCACGATCGGAGATGGTATGGCCCAATTTTTTTTCCAGGATTTCCTTGACTTCCGCCAGGCTATCTTCAGCTTTAGTAACAGCATTATCTGTATTTTGATAAGATGCTAATACTAGGGATCTGATCTCTTCGTTAAAACCACCATAGGGTACACCCATTTCCCCTTTGAAAAAGCTGGTAACCGAGTCGGGGTAGTCTAGTCTTGGCTTAGTTTTCAGATACTCGCCACCTGTTAGTCCATTTTTTTGCAGCAGCAAAGCCATATCCCCTACAACCTTAGAAGATGGCGTGACTTTTATGATATCACCAAAAATTTCATTTACTTCACGGTAGCGTTTGGTAAGCTCATAGAATTCCCCTTCGGAAACTCCGACTTTACGCGCTTGATCGTAAAGATTGGAGTACTGACCACCAGGGATCTCATGACGGTAGACGTCTGTTGATGTGGCTTTCAGTCCGGGATCGAAACAGATATATTTTTTTCTAATATTAGCCCAATAGCGACTAACTTCATCAAGCTTTTCCAAAGGTACATCGGGACTCCGCTCTTGTCCTTCCAGAGAAGCGATAACGGCGTTCAAACTGGGCTGAGAGGTGAGGCCAGACATGGAGCTCACCGCTCCATCAACGATGTCGCATCCCACCTCACTAGCGGCAAGAAGTGTCGCCTCCGAAGACCCTGATGTAGCATGGGTATGTAAGTGAATAGGTATGGCAATGTGCTGTTTAAGTTCTTTAATTAGCTTTTTTGCTGCTTGGGGTCGGAGAAGTCCAGCCATATCCTTGATGCATAAAATATCGCTGCCCATGGATTCTAGTTGTTTAGCGAGCTTGATGTAGTATTGAAGATCGTATTTACTTTTTTGAGGATCGAGAATATTGCCAGTGTAACAAACACAGGCTTCAGCAATTTTGCCGTGTTTTTTAACCTCTTCGATGGCTAAAGCCATCTGGCTGGGATTATTAAGACAGTCGAATATGCGAAAGAGATCCAGACCTGTCTCACAGGTGAGGCGTATAAACTCCTGGATGACCCACTTGGGATAATTGGTGTATCCGACTGCATTGTTACCACGAAGCAACATCTGCAGTAAAGTATTAGGAATTTCTTCCCGAATCCTTGCTAATCTCTCCCAAGGATCTTCTTTGAGGAAGCGCAGGCAGGTATCGAAGGTGGCACCGCCCCACATTTCCAAGGAAAAAAATTGATCTAAATGGTTGCGGTAATAGCTGGTGGACTGAAAAATATCATAGTTTCTTAACCTAGTTGCAAAAAGGGATTGATGGGCATCCCTCATGGTGGTGTCTGTTAGTAAAAGCTGCCTTTGGTTTAAGATCCACTGCTTAAGTCCTTCAACACCGCTTGCTTCGAAAACTTTTTTGGCGGAATGATTGGTAGGCGCTGTCGGGGGCTGCTGAGGAAGGTCATATCCAATATTATCCCGTTTAATGTTCTTATCGCTGAGATTATGAGGATTGTTCACAGTTACGTTGGCAATGTATTTTAACAGCCGGGTTGCCCGGTCCTGGGGTTGGGGAAATTTAAACAGCTCGGGTTCCGAAGCTAAAAAACTAGTATCAATGTCGGCTTCAAGAAATTTTTTATGGGACAGAATGTTGATCAGTAATGGAATATTATGCTTAACACCACGGATGCGAAACTCTTTGAGTGCGCGGGCCATTTTTCGAGAGGCACCATACAAGTCGAGACTATGGGCGGTAACCTTTACAAGAAGGGAATCGTAGTATGGTGTGACCAGGCCTCCTGAAGTTCCCAGACCTTCATCGAGCCGGATGCCAAACCCTTGTGCCGGTCGGTAGGCAAGTATGACCCCGGTATCGGGAGCAAAATCCTGCTGCGGATTTTCCGTTGTAATCCGACACTGGATGGCAACACCTCGTGGTTTTACATCGGACTGGCTATGGACGCCGATGGAAGGGTGACTCATCTCACGTCCGGCAGCAAGCATAATAGACATATGAACAAGGTCAAGACCGGTGATAACCTCGGTCACGGTATGCTCGACTTGTATGCGGGGATTGACTTCAAGAAAGTATGCTTCCCCTTCGCTGTCCACAAGGTATTCCACAGTACCGATGCCGACATACGAGGTGCTTTTTGCAATCTTGAGGGAGTAGGCAAGTATATTGTTCCGGGTTTCTTCAGAAATTCCCAGGGCCGGAGCAATTTCAACAACTTTTTGATGGCGTCGCTGAATGGAACAGTCTCGTTCGTAAAGGTGGATGACGTGTCCGGTACAGTCACCGGCTATTTGCACTTCAATATGACGTGGTTTGGGGATGTTCTTTTCCAAGTATACATCAGCTTTTCCAAAGGAGCTTTTGGCTTCGGATCGCGCACGACTAAAAGCAGCGACCAGCTCCTCTTCATCTTGAACGACACGAATACCCTTGCCACCACCACCCGAAAGGGCTTTGAGAGTAACAGGATAGCCAATCTTTTGCGCCAGCAATTTCGCATCTTCTAGGGTATCACAGGGTTTATCATCACCAGGGATAATGGGTATTCCGGCATCTTGTGCTACTTTTTTAGCCTTGAGCTTATCGCCAAATAGATCCAGTAGGCGAGAATTGGGTCCACAAAACAGAATTCCCTCCTGCTCGCATGCTGCAGCAAATGCGGCATTTTCTGACAAAAAGCCGTATCCTGGGTGAATGGCATCTACCTTCTTCTCTTTGGCGATGGCGATGATGTTTTGCCAATGAAGGTAAGCGCCTAAGGGATCTCCTTTTTGGCCTACTAAGTAGGCCTCATCAGCTTTAAAGCGGTGGACAGAAAAACGATCTTCATGGCTGTAAATACCAACAGTCCGCATGTTTAGCTCTGTTGCCGCGCGGAAGATTCTTATGGCTATTTCTCCACGATTAGCAACCAAAATCCGTTTGTTGGCTATAACTCTTGATATTATTTCCATTTTACCCCCTTAGACCGCTCTAGGTCGGATCCGAGACAATTCAGTATAGTTCCGCTTTAGTTCTCAGTATTTTCGCTGGGAAAATATTGGGAAGACATGCACCCTTTATGATGTAAGCTTTCTTTTATAGGAAAACTGAGCTTGTCTCAAGAGACAGCGTAAAAAATTCACCGGTACAGAAGAATATTTTGGGAAGATTGATGATGCATTTCAAGGAAGCTGTAAGGGAAGTGTTTCGGTACTTTAGCGCTAAGGAAACTAAATTATTTGAAAACGGAAATGTAGTCAATTTACTTGGTACCCATAGTGCCTATAGGGAAGCTTTTCTCATAAAGCTTGGAGAGCTTCTTATAAGTCAGCAGACGGTGGGTACGGAAAAGGTCGTTGTTGTATTACAACATGAAAAGCAAATAAACGATTGGGTTGCCGTGTTATCCCATAACCTTAGTAATGAATTGCAGACTGCCGTTCTTCCGCACACCAAATACTGGGGAAGTTATCGCTTTGCAAATCAGGTGAGGGAGGAGAACGAGCGGCTGCGTTGCCTAGGTCAAATCGCACACCATGAAGGACCTTTAGTCATATTTACAAGCTTAGCGGGACTTCTGCAAACTACTTGCGATTTACCAACCCTGCGGTCACAAAGCCTGCAGTTGACGGTCGGAGCCACGTGGGATTTGGATGAATTTGTCGAAGCATTATTGCAGCGCGGTTACCAAAGAACGGATTTAGTAAGCGAACCAGGCTACTTTGCCATTCGCGGTGGTATTATCGATGTCTTCTCCTGTTATGATGAACGGCCGACACGCATAGAGTTTTTAGGGGATGAGATTAGTAGTATCAGGTGGTTCAATTCTATAGAACAAAGGTCTCAGGAAAAATGCGATAGGGTCACTATTATCCTGGCTCAAGAATCCCTTTATGAACAGCAGGCCAGTAAAGAAAGGGCTCAAATGCTCTATGACTATATTCTTCAGCAAACTCGAGAGATCGATAAAATAGAGCAAAAAGGCTTTATTGATAGTCTTTTAAAAGGCTACAAAATACCGAGTTTAGGTTTATTTTTGCCCCTATTTAGAAAACTGAATAGTTCTGCCCTAGATATGCTTAAAGGTAGCCTATTTTACTTCCCTGGTTCCTTAGATAGTGCTGTTGAGTTATATCGTAGTTTTGATGAAGCGCAGGAGAAAGATTTTCAACATGATTCTGATGCTGGTAAATTAAGTATTCCACCCCAGTACCACTTCATGCCCTTTACTGAAGACAAAATGCGGTCATCAGTGGTTGTCCAATATGGTGACCCTATGCGTAAAGGAGTGGCTGTTGGATTGGAGAATATTTCTCATACTCCTTTGAAATTACCAGATTTAAGTAAAATCATAAAGGCCCAACCTCGTTTAAAAACTGTTATTCTGGCCCCTCTGCAGTCCCAGTTAAACAAGGTAGAAAAAATCTTAAATGGATATGATATATCCTGTCGCTATGTAACATCATCGCTTTTTTATAAGGATGGTTATAAAAATCTCAAAGAAAGGGAGATAGCCTTGACACAAGGCACTCTAGCCCGAGATTTACTGATAAAACATCAGCAGCTTCTATTTATACCTGCTCACCTCTTATTTGGTGAGCCAAGAAAAAAGATATCGCAAAAAAAATCTTCTCAACTCAAAGCCATTCTGGATTCTTTTAAGGATCTCAGTCCTGGATCTTTGATCGTTCACATAGAACACGGTATCGGAAGATTCATGGGAATGAATTCGATGTCTGTAGGTGGTATTACATCTGAGTTTTTAGAGATTGAATATGGAGCCGGGGATAAAATTTACTTACCTATCGATAAACTATCCTTGGTACAAAAATATTCTAGTGGACTAGATAAAGAACCGAAGCTAGATCGTCTCAAAAGTCAAGGCTGGCTAAAGCGCAAGTCAAAAGCTAAATCTTCTATAAAGCAGCTAGCTATTAATCTTCTGGAGATTCATGCTAAAAGAAAGTTGGCGCAAAGGCACTCTTATTCCGCAGCCAATGAACTTTACTACCAATTTGAAGCCGATTTTCCGTATGAAGAAACTGTGGATCAGGAAACCTGTATTTCTGATGTTCAAAAAGATTTATCGTCCCCCCATCCTATGGACCGTCTCATCTGTGGTGACGTTGGATTTGGTAAGACTGAAATTGCACTGCGCGCTGCTATGCGGGTAGTCATGGACGGCTTACAGGTTATACTGATGGCACCAACTACGGTGCTAAGTTTTCAGCACTTTCAAACCTTTAAAAAAAGATTTGATAATTATGCGGTGAAAACCGGGCTTTTAAATCGTTTCGTTAGTTCCAAAAGTATCCGAGCAACTCTAGAAAATTTTGCTAATGGAAAGATTGATATTCTGATAGGCACCCATAGGGTGCTTAGTCGTGATGTGAACCCTAAAAAATTGGGATTAGTTATCATCGATGAAGAACAAAGATTTGGTGTTGGTCATAAGGAAACATTAAAAACCCTTAGAGCAAAGGTTGATATACTTTCTCTATCTGCTACACCCATTCCCCGGTCGCTGCATATGGCGATGTTAGGACTTAAAGATATTTCTGTGCTTATGACTCCGCCGCGCGCTCGATTGCCTATAAAAACTTTTATTTCACCATGGAACGAAACCATTATTAAAAAATCAATTGAATTTGAAGTCAAGCGGGGAGGGCAGGTGTTTTTTGTACATAACCGCGTAGATAATATTTTAGAAATTGCCGCTGCTCTTAGCAATTTGCTACCAGATGTATCCTTTCAGGTTGCTCATGGTCAAATGGCTGAAAGAGAGCTTGAAAAAGTAATTCTGGCTTTTTTGGATCATAATTTTTCGGTATTGATCTGCACCACTATTATTGAATCTGGAATTGATATGCCTAATGTTAATACCATCTTAATTAACCAGGCTGAACGATTTGGATTGGCCCAACTCTATCAGATGCGGGGCCGAGTAGGACGCTCCAGCAGGCAGTCCTTTGCCTACTTTTTAACGACGGGTAGTGTCGTCCGCAATGTAACGGCTCAGCAGCGCTTAGAGGTCTTGGCAGCCCACCAGGATTTGGGGGCAGGATTCCAGGTGGCGAGTTACGATTTAGAGTTAAGGGGTGCTGGTGACCTGCTGGGGGCTGATCAATCGGGACGGGTTAACGATATCGGTATCGATCTTTATATGGAGCTATTGGAGCAGGAAATCTTGAAGCTTCAAGGCAAAATGGATGAAGAGGATCTTCCTGAACCAGAGATTTGTATTAATGTGAGTGCCTATTTACCTAAGTCGTATATTAACAAGGAGTCGCAGAGGCTTTCATTCTATAAGAGACTATTTTCAGCCAAAGATGAAGACGAAGTGGAAGCATTGGCAGCTGAGTTGGAGGACCGCTTTGGGAGTATGCCAATGGAAGCTCGAACGATTATTACTGTGGCATTGACGAAAGTAATACTCAAAGCAATCCGTTGCTATACCTTGCTGCAAAAATCAGGAGGATTTTTTGAACTAAAGTTTAGTTCCTTAAAACCTCAAGAAATTGCCCGCTTGTTAGAACTTCCCGAGGAGTATCCAAATCGCTTCTTTCTCAATGCTGACTACAGTATGATGATTGCTGTACCAGAGGAACAATGTCAAAATGATTTAGATCGTCTGGAAAAATTGACCGTATACCTGAGAAAAATAAAAGGAACTCCCACAAATGCTTAAAAATTACCTGCTGGCTTCCATTGCAATTATATTTTTTGGCTTTGGAGCTTATATTTGGAAAATAGTCAACACGGGAGTTTATCTTTCGGATGAACTGGAGACCGAGTACTCTCCTGATATAGCAACATCGGCAGAGCTAGTGATTGTGGGTGATCAGGCCATTACAAGAGATGATATCGAATGGGAATATAAGCTATTGACTCACGGTTTAATCAATGATGAGGAACTCACTTCGATTCCCGAAATTATCGATGTGGAAACACAGCTGAATTCTCTAAAAGAAAAGCTGATCGCCTATCTTATTGAACGTAAACTGCTTTATAAATTTATCCAACAGGATCAAGACTTCACGATCAACGATGTATCTCGTTATACAGTTTGTTTACAAGAATGGCAAAAAACGATCGCTGCAGGAAGTGAGCTGTTTCCAACCAAGCAAGACAAAGAGCGACTAAAAAATCGACTGTGCGAGCGTCAAATTATTCTGCAGTATCTGCAGGAGAAGATTTTTGCGAAGATAAAAATCTCCCCTGAGAAAATTGAGGCTTACTATCGAGAGAACCAGGCGCAGTTCGTATCGCCTCCAAAGGCTTTAATACGTCAAATAGTCCTAGCTTCTGAGTCCGAGGCTAAGCGCACCCGGCACCGGATCAATAGGCATAACTTCGAAGACTTGGCGCGGGAGGTGTCCATTTCGCCAGAGGCTGCCGATGGGGGTTTGATCGGCCCCTTTGCGAAAGGTGAAATGCCGCGTGTATTCGACGTGGCTTTCAGCATGTACCGAGGTGAAATCCGAGGCATTTTAAAGTCTACCTATGGCTTTCATATAATAAAGCTTGAAAAAAAATTCCCGAAGTCCAAACTGAGCCTAAATGAAGCTAAGGACAAGATCGTAGCTATATTGAAGAAGAACAAGCAGGAAGAGGAATATCAAAAATGGGTCGAATTGGCGCTAAGTGCAGTGCAGGTAAAATCACCAAAATCTATGTAGCTTTCCAGCTAGTGTGTGGTTATGCGTGGGGCGCTGAACAGCTTGTGGATAGGCTGGTGGCTGAGGTCAATGGGGACCCCATTACCTACAGTGAAGTTCAGCAAAAGGTTAACAAGAAGGTGTTGGTGGAGGTGTCTGCTTATCCCGCTACAGAACAAGATTCTGCCTTTGAAGTGGCTCTTCAAGACAGTATCAACCTGAAGCTGATTTTACAAAGAGCTGAGGAACTGGAAATAGCGATCGAAGATGAGCAGCTTGAAGGCGAAATTGAGAAGTTCATTAGCCGTCGTGGTCTCACGAAAGACTCTCTACTGACAGCTTTAAAGCAGGAAGGAATGAGCTACGATGACTATCGCCGGGATTGGCGTAAGCAGATGATCATCAGCCAATTTCAAGGGCGTGAAATTATGCCTTCTGTAAAAATAACCGATAAAGATGTTGAGATCTTTTATTTGCAGGAAACAGGTGCCACTGGGGAAAATCTCAAGCTTACCTTGAGACAACTCTTTATCGCTGTTCCGAAGAGCCCAGAGTCTGTCAAGAAAGGCAAGGAGGCTATTGTTCAGCGCGCCTATAAAGAGCTTAAAGATGGGCTGGATTTTGAAAAAGCGGTAAAAATATACTCAGACAATGAATCAAATCGTGATAAGGGGGGGATGATGCCTCCTGTGCTACTGAAAGATCTTTCGGCAACGATTCGCAAAGAAGTTAAAGGCTTGTCTGAAAAACAATTTACCAAACCTCTCAAAATTGGAGGCGGGTACTATGTATTTTATCTGGACAAGAAAGAATTTAGTGGTAATGAGGAGTTTCGTAAGCTAAAGCCGCAGCTAGAACAACGACTGCGTCAGGCTCAGATTGTCGATCAGACTACCAAATGGATCGATAGTGAGCGGCGTCGCTCGGAAATTCGCGTGATTCCTAAATGAATTTTAAGAGTATCATAAACTAGGTGGTATCGTTGTTTAGAGCAGCGATAGTTAGCCGAGATCCATAAATCGTGCGGCCGATAAGGTCGCTGATTTCCTCGCCGATCACTTTACTCCTTTGGACAATTTTTAAGTTTTAGCTGGTCGCAGGCATAGCGGATAAAGCGCATACCGGTTGCGCTATTTGGTAAGAAAGCGCGGATATGGCCTGCTTCTTCAAGCTCCCAATATGTAAGCTTCTCCTTGGGGAGCTGCAACAGGAGGGGATGGATGGCGGCTTGGGGTACCATAGGGTCTTCTCTGCTGTGAATGACAAGCCAATAGGGGGAAGGTGTAAAGTCTGTATAATCAAGGGGAGATAGGTCATCAGAAATACATATATAGGGCAGCCACTGCAGAGCCCATGTTACGGGGCTGCCCTGTAAGGCTTTTACGGCAACGTCCCGGTATGATGCAAAGGTAGAGTCTAGTACTATGAGATCCATATCAACGTCACTAAGGTTTGAACTAACAAAACCAATGGCTCCTCCCAGGCTTTGTCCAAGCACAATTTTTTTAAGATTTTGGGTTGCCGGTAGTTTTTGAGCAAATTTGATGAGTTCTACTCCATCGTAAACCAGGGCTTCACGACTGGGGCTGCCAGGAGAACGTCCATACCCGCGATAATCAAATGACAGGACATGAAATCCATGGTGAGTCAGCCACAGGGTAGAAAGTATATGAGCTGACTTATTTTGTGCATTGCCATGAAAATGAATGATCAGGGCATTTTTGGGTTTTGTGCTGGGATAAAATAACCAAGCATCAAGGGGGTTGCCGTCAGCTCCTGGAATGGTCAGTTCCTCAAAGGAAAGCAAGTCATGATTGGGGATAAAGTATGTTTTTGTGCTGGGATAGAAGAAAAAACTGTTACAGCTATTTATATATATGGATATTAGAATTATAAACAAGCGTTTCCCCATGCTTTCCTTTCTGAACTTTCTGTGTTTAACATAACGAATCACGTAAGAACATAGGCTGCACAATTATGAGGCATTACAGGATCTTTTTGATGCTTATTATTTCTAATGTATCTTGCCAACATTTTCAAAGCAGAAAATCAGCTCAATTGCTTAATAGTATCGTGCTACAGTATTCTAACCATAATTATAGGATTATTTTAGAAAAGGATCTGGAGCAACTGGAAGCCCTTTTTAATTCACCTTTATTACCGCATCTGAGAATACACTACCTTGATGTGATCAAACGAGCGGAGACTATAGACGTATCGCAGTATAATTGCACTCCCTATCAGTTGGCTTGCGTCTATCCAGATGACCCAACCATATACTTAAACCAGCTGTTTTTTCGCCAACCTGCAATCCTACGGTTAAGTACCTTGTTGCATGAAATATGGCATGTGGAAAGTGGAAAGGGACATGATGAAATATCTACAGACTTTAAACTGTATGGCTGTTCTTCGCCTTATCAATTGGAGCGCATATTCATTCAGGATATTTATCATTATCAGGGTTTTGGTACAGTGTTTGCTGACTCGGGCACAAAAAACCATATACTTCGCGTTTTATCGCAAAAAATTGCGGAAGATCTCAAACTAAATAATAATATCTAGTCAAGAAGATTCTTCCATGCTAGCTTTTTACTTATTAGTTTTTTATAACTCTACAATCTAAGGAGATAGGATGCTCAAGAAGTTGATTGTTTGCGTTTTTAGTTTAATACCAGGTATCTCTTTTGCTGCTGGCTATGGTGATGCTGGGTGTGGTTTGGGTTCTTTGGTGTTTGGTAGTGAGGCTGGTTTCGTACAAATTTTTGCTGCTACCACAAATGGATCTTCAGGTAATCAAACTTTTGGTATTACCACAGGAACCTTGAACTGCCAAGGTATGGCGAAGGAAGCTGATGAATTTATTAACATCAATAATGCTTCCTTACAGCTAGATGCAGCGAAAGGTGATGGAGAAACTCTTGTAAGTTTAGGTCAGATTTTCCGTTGTGAAGACCATAAGGCGTTTAATCACATCATTAAAGCCAACTATGGTGAAATTTTTGAAGATAATAATCCTAAGGAAATTCGCCGAAAAATTATGGCTGTTCTGACTTTGGGTGACATCAATTGCCACTTAGAAAGCTAGTCCTTTTAGTATTGGGGTGCCTGTATCTTACAGGCACTGTTGCTCCAGCTGCTACACCTGATGTCCAGTGGCGGGGTCTGCTGCATTATCGCAATGCAAATCATAGCCATGTATATGATGCGCGATTTTTTTTGAGTAAAATGGGGAGCTCCGACCCTATTATGGAGAGACATGCATTGCAAACCCAGATTAAGCAAGGACTTAACCTGGATGGTTCCCCTGTTTATTGTCGCTTTCCAGCACGTACTAAATGGCTCATAAGGGAAAACTTTATTGATAGCAAGCTAGTCGATTGGAGTCACTGTACGGCTTATAGTTACTACCTTACAAAAATGCCGCGTAGGACTGTGTACCTGGTTTTTTCATCCTATCATCTCGAATCAGCCTCTTCGACCTTTGGCCACACGCTGTTACGTATGAGCAATAACACTGTGAATGAGACATCCAGTGAGCTGATGGATATGGGGATTAATTTTGCTGCAGAAGTTGATACATCAAATCCACTTAGCTATGCCCTCAAAGGATTGTTTGGTGGATTTAAAGCCAAATTTTCTATTATGCCATATTTTTATAAAATTCGTGAATATGCTGATTACGAATCGCGCGATTTATGGTCTTATCAATTGCTTCTAACGTCGGAACAAATAGAACAGCTGATCGATCATATTTGGGAATTACTTCATGTTGACTTCAGTTATTATTATATCGATGAAAACTGCAGTTTTCAGCTTCTTGCATTATTAGATGCTATTAATCCTGACTGGCAGCTAGCATCAAATTTAAAGCCCTATGTGGTCCCTATTGATTCAGTGCGTGTTGTACTGAATGAACCAAATTTAGTAGGAGATATACAATATCGCCCGAGCCTGCGCACGCAACTTGATGGTCAAATAAATGAACTATCGGAGCGAGAATTAGAAGTTTTCTGGCAGCTGGCAACGCAGCCAGAAGAGAATAAAAAATGGCCACAGCTAGCAGCGCTGGAGGAAGCTAGAGTTCTGGAGACCATAAGCAAGTATCTGGACTATAGCTATAAGGATGATATCGTCAAAGGAACTGAGAAGGTTGTAGCCTGGAAGCATAAATTGCTATCGAGGCGTAGTCGTCTTGATATTCCTTCAGGATTTAAGGCCTCCCCATTAAAGGAGGCGGAGCAACCTCATCGCAGCCATCCTACCGCTCGCACGGGAATGTCTATGGGACAGGAGTATGGCTTGCGATATTGGGGCTTCGATTTTCGCCTGGGGCACGACCTGTCTGATCCGGCATATGGTTACTTTAGTTCGGCTGAGATCGAGTTTTTAAAGGCTAAGCTTCGGGTATATCCTGGACAGCAAAGATTAGAACTGGACTCCCTTGATCTTCTCAACCTTTCTTATCTACAGCCATGGCGCTATAATGATTTGAAACTCAGCTACAAAGTACGCTTTGCTTATGAAAGCCGGTATCAACAGGGAACAAGTCATGGCACCCCCTTAGGCTATATGGGGGTGGGAGTATCATGGGAATCTCCACAAATAGGACTCTTTTTTCCCATGGCCGTAGCTCAGTTGCAAAATGATGACTCCGGTAGCTTCGCAGCCCAGCCGGGCGTGCTTTTGGGCTGGCGCTGGGTATCACCCCAGACATGGGCATTGCTCGCAGAAGACCAATTCTTACATTTTAGGAATCGCTGGGAGAGGACGACCTCATTAGAATGGCGCTATTACCTGAGTAAAACCAGCTCAGTAGGTATGATGGCAAAAAGAGAAGTTGATAGCTGGCAGGAGCAGCTGGTCTGGTACCAATATTTTTAGGGACTATGAGCCATGACAAGATCTATAATTTCTAGAGTGAAGACCTGATTAAGGAGTGAGGGCAAGTCCAAGTCTTGTGGAGTTGCTTGCTTAACACAAGCAACTGATTCCATGGACTTACCCTTGAGATTTAATCATGAAGATGGTGTTTGCTGATGCGGCTCGACTGTGTCCGTTGGATATTTTTTTTCATGTTGAAGCCCCACATAAAGGGTAAAGCACATAATCAGCAATACCAAAGTAAAAGGCAAGCCCACTGAGATAGCAGCAGCTTGCAAAGCCCCTAGTGCATCTGACCCACCACCGACTAATAGAGCAATGGCAATAATCCCCTCCATAGTCGCCCAGAAGATCCTTTGGGGGACAGGAGCATCCAGTTTCCCACCTGCTGTGATACTGTCGATCACCAAGGACCCAGAATCGGAAGAAGTGACAAAAAATACTAGCACCAACACGATACCGATAAATGAGGTCACCGACGATAGGGGGAGATTTTCGAGCATATGAAACAGCGCTAACGATACTTCGGTAATACCACCAGCAAGCTGACCCACACCGGCTTCAACCTGATTTAACGCGGAGCCTCCAAATGCTGTCATCCAAACGAGGGTAACAAAGGTAGGGACTAGCAGCACTGCGGTGATAAACTGACGAATGGTGCGTCCTTTGGAAATTCTGGCGATAAACATCCCCACAAACGGAGACCAGGAGATCCACCAGGCCCAATAAAACACAGTCCAGCCATGGTAGAAAGTCTCGTCTTCGCGTCCGATCCAGTTGCTGAGGGGAATCAGGTTAGTGAGATAGTCTGTCGTGGTTGTCATGAAGCTGCCAAAAAATCCCAGGCCTTGCCCGAGCACAATCACGAACATTAAGAGCAAGAAAGCTATAGCCATATTGATATTGCTTAGGATCTTGACACCACCATCGAGGCCTCGGATTACGGAGGCCAATGCCACCGACGTCACACAAACGATAATGATAATCTGTAAATTGATATCAGCAGTAAAACCAAATAGGAAGTGCAGGCCACTGGCGGCTTGCTTAGCACCAAAGCCTAGGGATGTAGCCAATCCAAAAATGGTAGCGAGTACGGCAATCACGTCGATGAAATGACCAAACCAGCCCCAGCAGCGATCTTTAAGAATAGGATAGAATGCGGAACGAATGGTTAGGGGCAGATCCTTATTGTAAGTAAAAAAGGCAAGCGATAAACCAACCACCGCATAGATGGCCCAAGGGTGGAGCCCCCAATGGAACATGGTTGCACCCATGGCTTTGCGTGCTGCTTCTGCAGTGTGAGCTTCCACATTCAAGGGTGTGCCGTACCATCCCGTGTAGTAAGCTGTAGGCTCAGCCACACTCCAGAACATCAACCCGATACCCATACCTGCTGCAAATAGCATGGCGAACCAGGAAAAAACCGAATATTCAGGTTTGGCATCCTTTCCACCTAAACGAATGCTGCCTACGGGCATGATGATCAGTGCGAGGCAGAAAAGAACAAAAATATTGCCTCCTACAATAAAAAACCAGTCAAAGTTACTAATAGACCAGCTTTTTGCGCTATCGAAAACACTCTTGGCATCGCTAGGAAATAATAGGGTAGAGACAACAAAAAACAATACCAGAAAACTGGAAATAATAAATACGGGATTGTGAATATCCATTCCCCAGCGGCGGATATTATCCTGTCCAATGGTATAATCGGTTTCATAAAGTTCTGGCACGATTGTCACTCCTTTAATTGGGGGGCTTCGTTCAAAAAACCGTTCTAGAATTCCGGCAAATCGTTTGAAGCCTCAAACTAACATTGGTATACGAGACAAATGCTTGATGCATTGACTAAATACGAGTTTCTTTGATGGTGGAAAAACACACAGGTTATATCCATTACTAGTTTTTTTTAAACTGACAAAGTAAAAAAATATAATCAAAAAATTTGACTGATACCGTCCATACTATTGGTTCAATACAAATTAATAAAAAACTGTTGTGCCGTTCCGAGCAACTTCTGCAAAGTTTCAAAAATAATCTGCAGTTTATTTTAAAAGAGCTTCAGCCTATAAATACCGCTCATAGACAGTATATTCGCGAGCATTGATTAATGGGTTCCGCGATAAATAAATGCGAAGTATTGTGTGAGAGCTGACAGTACACCATCACACACCAGTGCACAAATCATATATACATCGTTCCAATCTCACGTTGCAAATTCGGCTGAAATTCGTAATTGACGTGCCCTTGTAAACAACAGCAGCCTAGCAAAAAGTGAATTTACATGCTAGGTATTCTTCAGTGAAGGGCTTGACTCATACATAGGTACGATGAATCTACCGGAGTTGGCTATATTCAAGAGAGCTGGATTCATTTTCCACAGGCTACCTTTTAAAAGTTCGCAAGACTCTAATTATTAAGTTGTATAATACTGTTGAGGTAAGGATATGAGATACTTTCAATCGCATAGCGCAGAGGTTTATCGGTACGTTGTATATTGCGGAATTTTATGGAGTGGGTTATCTGCAACAGTGCATGCCGAGGAAACCCCTGTCAGCAACGATATTTTGCTACCCTTGGCTGGGGGGCAATTAAAAGTTGGCGGTGCAATACGGGCTAACTTTGCCTTGGGGGACTATCCTGAAAGTGCAGGAGCGTCGCGAGCAGCGGAGGACGGTGGTAATTTTACACTCGATACCTATCGCATTAACCTTGACTACAGCAACGGCAATATGCTCGGTAAGCTAGAATATCGCTGGTATAATGGCTACAATTTTTTGCATACTGCTTGGCTGGGCTATAATTTTTCCGAGCAAGGAAAGTTGCAGGTCGGTGTGAATCGGGTACCCTTTGGCCCAGGGCCTTACGGTGTGTCTCAGAGCTGGTTTTTCGACCAACACTATTATCTAGGACTCTCCGATGACATGGATCTCGGCGTCAAATACTCGGGAAAATCAGGAAGCCTGAGCTATGACATCGCCTACTACTATTCAGATGAAGGCACACATACCGGTGCGACAAGAAAGAGTGCCCGCTATTCCTACGATGTGGTCAATGAGTCCGGTAAGGGATATGAAGAGCGCAATCAGTTTAACTTCCGTGCAATAAGTCACTTTGATGGCAGCATAGCTAGTGATCTTGGTATCTCATTACAATACGGCGAGCTAGAAAGCCAGGGAACCCAGAAAGATGGCGACCATATGGCCTATTCACTGCATATGATCAATAAGTGGCAGAGTTTTACCCTAGCCAGCCAGTTCACATACTTCGCATTCAATGTAGATGGGAGTCAAGCGCTGGGCGTCGATACCCTCGTGCAAATGGGTGCCTACGACTTCCCCAGTACAGCCGCGGCAGAGGGTTTGATACCTGCCATTTCATTGAGTCACTACCAGAAGGTTACCAGCGTTCCTTGGCTGGACTATGTGATTCCCTATCTGGAATACAGCTCTGTTATCAAGAGCGAAAGCGATTTCAATGACAGCGAGCTGGCAACGCTCGGAGCGGCTTGGGGGCACGGAGGATGGTATATATATACTGATTTGGTGTTCTCCAATGGTAACGAGTTTGTCGGTGGTGACACATCCTATGGCGACCGTTTAGGTGCCAATGCCGATAATGATTGGCTGAAACGCTTTAACATCAACTTTGGCTACTACTTTTAACAGCCATCATCCTAAGCCGAAAGGCTAAGAACCTCGCCGCCGGCTCAGGCGATGAGTTTGTTTCTAAAAGAGGTCAATGACTTCCTTAATCTGTAAAGGGAAGGGCCTCTCAGAAAAATCGGTTAGCACCATATTCCCCTTTTAAGTATTCTGAATAAATCATTCGACAAAGCAGGCAGGGTATAATCGTGCCGTCGACGGTTTTAGCAGGCTGGATAGTCACCTTTACTTAATCTTTTTAACCATTCTGGATGCAGTGCAGAATCTCCGCGGTGTATGTAGGTAGATTTGCCAACATATACAGCCAACATGGCAAAAACAATAAAATTTTTCTAGCAAAGCGCAATAAAACTACTTGAGCAACCGTCATGCTTTGTGAACATTGAAAAGAAAACTTTATCCCTTCCCGATCCATGGAGTTATGCATGAAGAAAAAACTGCCTGTTTGCCTAGCCTTAATGTCAACACTTACCCTTGCTGCCTGCGGTGGAAAATCATCCAAGTCCGGCGGTGATGATCAACCTAAGTTGACCCCAAGTGGCGAAGTTCTGCCGCTTCATCCGATCGATCGAAGTGAAACGATCGCTAAATCCATCAATGATTTAAAAAGCGAGTTTGAGATCTTACCGAAAACTGTCCAGGCTCGCAAAACCCCCAGTAAATATTCTAAGATGAAATTTTTACATGACGCGCAAGTTTTTGCTGTAAATACTGACTCTGATGATGAGACAGGTGATGCTGAAGGATGGCACTTCGGCGAAGAGGGCGTACATGACTGTTCTGATGCATCCGGTCTCATCGATCATGTATTTAACAGTTTGGAAAAGGGCTCTCTAGAAAAAGTACAAGAGCTTCTTGCGGAAGGCTCGAAAGCGGATAATGAAGAGAAGATCTTCGAAAAAGCGCTTGCCTACTTAGAAGCCGATAGTGAGGAAGTTGAAGTTGATGAAGGTGATGTCGATTCTGAAGGTGATATCAATTCTGGAGATTTTGTTCCAAACCTAGAAGATATTCTTAAAGTCAAAAGTTTAGCCAGCGAATCGTCGTCATTGGAGCTAGCGGGTACTCTCAAGGAAGATAGTGTATATGGTGCGTTCGACATGAGTCTAAACATTAAAGCGGGAAATAACGACAATGGTATCTATGCAGAAATTGCTAACACAAGTAGTGTGAGCATAGCCTTTTCTATGGGAACCTATAGTTTGAAAGGGGTGGGCCCTTCTGTGAACATAACAGATAGCTTGCATAGTATGTTTAATGCCGATGCTGTAGGTCAGGTTTTTAAAAAAGAAATCAAATTGAATTCAACAACCACAGCAGAAGCAGATGGTGAAAAGTATGCTACAGATATAGATGTGGAATTTTCCGTTGAAGTCGGAAAAGGAGAAGGAGCGCCTTACCTTAAATTCCTAAGAAAGAGCCAAATAATCGCAACTGGTGAGAGTAATGAAACTGAAGAAACCCCTTATGTTGAGGAATCTTTCAAGCTAATCAAAACAGGTGATCATGAGATTGTCGTAGAATACGAAACTCATGTTGATGAAAAGGAATCATTCAAATATAACTCAGTCATCACGGTTGATGAAGATGAGAGCTGCAAAATGGTCGTCGGAAAAAGCGAATAGTTAGCTGGTAGTTTAATTTTTGTCTAGGGTGCATCTAGATAGATGCGCCTTTTTTTGATTTTGGAGGTATTCTAAACGTAAATCATGCTTCAGCTTTTCCAAAGATAAATTAATCTGTAGGTGCGACAGCCAGTGAGCCAGTTTCGAATCCGGTAGTGAATGCAACTCCCAATAAGAATTTCACTACAAATACAAACTACAATTCGATTCATGCTGAGTTAGTCTCAGGGAGTTATCATTAGTTTCAATTTTTCTCAATTTCGCAACACCTTCTCGAAGTGCACATGCTCTTTGTCTTCTTCACATGGCAACACAGTAAAACCCATCGCTTGATAAAACGGCACAGACTCTGGGTTATGAGTCCTTAACCTCAATTTATCAAAGTGTTTCGTGGAATGATCCACCAGCTTTTGCACGATTTGCTTTGCTATCCCCATTCTCCTGAAAGGTTTTGCAATATAGAGATGCCTAACCCGTCCGACCTTAGGATCATCTAGATAGGGGTCAATATTAACTCCTCCTATGGCGATCGCTGTGGATAAATCGTTTTCTTTGTAGACTGCCAGCAGTATTTCACCTGTTTTTGTAAAACGATTTATACCTGAGGACCACTCATTCTGCATTTTCTGTAAGAACCGGTGGCCGTCCTGAAGTGCTTCGTCGCTCATGGCCGTAAAGTTCGTCGGTAAAGATGTAATTTGTTTGATTATCATGATCATTGTCATTAGTCAGTTTTACTTACCCTGCTAATAATGATTGTACTCTACTAACGCCGAAGGACGGAGCGTCAAAGCCATGAAATCAAACAAAGAAGTTCCCAAAAAAACTACTTAAATTCCCAATACAATTTATTTAAGTTAATTTCCTTAAAAGAGGATATTCTGCATTGTCTTATGAGCATAGGTCATATTAGAAATTAGCGGTGATTTATACCTCTCGCGAACGTCTTGACTATCTCTGTTAAAGCTTTTATTGATATACCGTGCCAAAAGCGAATTTACCGTTCTCATAAAATGGCCCAAAGCTTCGGTTGAAGCAGCTTTAACCAATAAATGAGCATGATTATCCATAAGCAAAAATCAAAGATCTTAATATTATATTTTTCTTATATTTCACCCAGAGTAGCAAAAGTTAATTTTTAACATGCCTAGGTTTCAGTAAAAACTGCCTGTTGTGACATCTGAAGTATACATGGGAATATGAGTTTGGCAATATCTGCTTTCTTGGATACATGATTGTAAAATTAACAGTTTTTAGGACTAGTTTCCAGTGACATTAATTGGTTGCTGATGACTTATTTGGATAGAGCTTCGTATGTGGAAGCGCTCCGTTCAAAGAAATACATATGGAGAACTTTATGTGTTGACTATGAGCTTGTACCAAAATGTAGGACACCTCAATCTAGACCATTACTGTTTATATCATGCGAGTACCCTGATCATGGTGCTAAAACGTGCCAAAATTCTGCCTTTGGAAACATCTGTCAAGAACCCCCACCTGAAGGAGGGGGTACTTGACGATGATATAGATCTCGAGCCTGGAGATGAACCTTGGCGCGAATTAGAGGCGGCGATCTTTTCTCGACAGATTGGTATGAGAGAGAACACCAGCGTGGCAACTAGACCAGATTAATTCATTCTTTACATTCAAAAGGAAGGGGAACGCTCGTAAATTCAAGTGTTTTGGTTAGGCCTGGATCAATGGTTAGATGATTCCTTGAGGGGTAGTTGATGGATTTTTTGCTTGCTATGAAGGGAATCCTGCAGCCAATCTGCAGAGTACATAGTGGTGCCAGAGTATGTACTAAATTGCGCTGCAAAAAAAACAATTCGCTTTTGTTCAAATCCTGCTTTTGTGAGCAGGATTTATTACAAAGCAGATTTAAAGAATGATTAAAAAATATCCATCTTGAGCAATTCCATTTGGTTAGAATTTTGGTACCTTTATTGCTTACGGATAGTACCGACTTGTTCGGGAGGGCCGTGAAGAGATGATTCCTATTCCCGTAGGCTTTAGCCGTTGGGAGGTTTAGCGTAGGCCTTTTACCGTAGCACTAGGAGAAACACATGGCTCTTTTTAAAAGGAAACAATTCTATCTATCCGTCATTCTAATATTAATTGTTAATCCCTTGCTGATGGCTTATACACCACCAACTAATCATCGTATTAAGTACAGCTTCAACATCGGTTGGAAATTCAGCGAAAGCAACCCGCTTAATGCACAATCCCCAAGCTACAATGATTCAGGATGGGAAAATGTGACAACACCCCATACCTTTGTTGAGGACTATGCTTTTAAAATCGGTCACGATGACGAACCCTTTTACTCCGGCAGTATCGCCTGGTATCGAAAACACTTTACTCTGCCATCCGATCTATCGGGACGTAAAGTTTTTATTGAGTTTGAGGGCGCCCGCCAGGCAGCCGAGATTTATGTCAATGGAACATGGGTCGGTAGACACGAAAACGGTGTCTCTGCCTTTGGTTTTGATATTACCAGTCACCTTAATTTCGGATCCACAGAGAATGTTTTAGCGGTAAAAGTAGATAGCAGCCGACTTTATAGAGAAGTCGCAACAA
>JBNKNM010000002.1:82143-102602 GCA_050293845.1 Pseudobacteriovorax sp.
GTTCCACCTTTCAATGGCAGTCTTCCGATCAATGGGGACAGACCTTTGGATTTAATGCCAACTACGGTGGTATACCACGAAATGTCTACCTCCATGTAACCAATCCCACTTATCAAACTTTTCCACTCTATTCCAGTATGGGAACAATCGGTACTTATGTCTATGCTAACAATTTTGATATCAGTGGAGGTTCGGCAACTATCAATGTCGAATGCCAAGTTCAAAATAGCTATTCCAAAAGGCGGCATCTCAGTATCCAGGTGGATCTGGTTGATTTGGATGGAAATCAAGTGGCCTCTTTTGCTTCTGATGACAATTGGATTGATTCAGGAGGCAGATCGGTTCTTACAGCTTCATCCAATGTCAGCGGCCTCAATTTTTATGAATGGCGCTACGCTTATCTATATGATGTTTATGTCATTCTCAAAGATGATTCTACCGTATTGGATGTGCAAAAACTCCGCACGGGTTTTAGAAAAACCCAAAGGATCGGCGGTTCTTTACAGATTAATGACCGTACGATCCAGCTTAATGGCTACGCACAGCGGTCTCAAAATGAATGGCCGGCAATCGGCAACGGGATCCCCAACTGGATGAGCTATTTTAGCAATAAACTGATGGTGGAGGGCAATGCAAAATTAGTCCGCTGGATGCATGTTACGCCTTCTAAACAGGACATTGAAGCCTGTGACCGACTGGGTTTGTTTCAAGCAGTCCCTGCAGGTGATAAAGAATCCGATACTGGGGGTCGCTGGTGGGAGCAGAGAGTGGAGCTGATGCGCGACATCATGATTTACAATCGTAATAATCCCAGTGTGCTGCTTTATGAAACCGGAAATTCGGAAATTTCTTCTAGCCATATGCAGGAGATGCTGGTTCTTAGAAACCAATGGGATCCTCATGGCGGACGATTCATCGGCGGCCGCGACATGGCTTACAATGCCATCGCAGAATGGGGTGGTGATATGTTAGGCTCACAGACCAGTTCAACCAAGCTGGCCTTCGGCACAGAATACATGCGAGACGAAGGGAATCGCGCTTGGTGGGATACGTATTCTCCTCCCTATTATCACACCGACGATCCTAACTGGAACCGCAACCAGGATTCACATGCATTACAGGCTATTTCAAGCGGACTCCCCTATTATAATTTGCGTCCAGGTACTGGTACAGAAGTGAACTCCGGCGGTTGGAATATCATATTTGCCGATACCAATACACACTACCGGGGTGTTGAAAACTACCGGCGAAGCGGCGAAGTAGATGCCATGCGTTTGATTAAAGAAGCCTGGCATGCCCACAGGGTGATGTGGAGCGGTTTGGCAGAGAAGAGTGGAAAGGATATCTACATTGTCGGGCATTGGAATTACCGTTCGGGAACCACAAAAAATGTCTATGTGATTTCCAGTGCTCCACAGGTCGAATTGTTTGTCAACGGAGTTTCGCAGGGTTATGGCAAGCGTACCCAGACCTTCCTCTTTACCTTCCCGAATATCGACTACCAATCCGGTACGATCCGTGCGGTAGGGTATGACATATTAGGGGAACAAACTTGTGAGACTTCCAAATCGACGGCAGGTGAAGCCAACCGGATCCGCTTAACGGTTCACACGGGTCCGAATGGTTTGCGGGCAACCGGCGGTGATGTGGCCTTGGTAGACGCTGAAATAGTTGATTCAAATGGCAACCGCTGTCCCTCGGCTAATAACATGATTGATTTTAGTATTTCCGGACCGGCTGAATACCGGGGTGGCATCGGACTAGGACCAAACAATTACATCTTATCACCCAGTCTGCCCGGTCATTGCGGAATCACCCGTATCATCGTCCGTTCTACCCAGAAAGCCGGGACAATAACAGTGAATGCCTTTTCAGAAGGACTCACTCCCGCTAGCGTTGCCATCACTTCACATGCCGTGAGCCTGTCAGGCGGATTGACCACTGAGTTGCCCAATGACGGCCTACCTTATGTATTAAGCAAAGCTCCCGACGATCCTTCACCTGAGCCTAATTTGCCCCCAGGACCGGATGAAATATTAATTCGCAGTGCCACAGCAGGGGCTGAAGAGAATGGCAACCCCGTGACTGGCTCATATGATAATGATGAGGGAACCCGTTGGGCTAATGACGGTAATGTCTCTAACGCATGGGTCGAATACAATTTCGGTACTACGCAGACGGTTGATGAATTGGATATCATCTTCTATAAGGGGAGTTCTCGTACCTATCCCATTAGAATAACTGTCGGGGGTACCACCGTATTTTCAGGCCGCACCACCATGGGCCCCAGCTTTAATCATACTTTTTCAGCCATAAGCGCCGACAGTATGCGTATTGAAATGACAGGCAACAACAGTGACGGAAGCGGCTGGTTTAGCATAAATGAAATTAATGTTTATGGAGGAGAGGATTCTACTTCGCCCCCAGGACCGGACGATGGAGCGGTTTGGCAGAGAAGTGTGGAAAGGATATCTACATTGTCGGGCATTGGAATTACCGTTCGGGAACCACAAAAAATGTCAATGTGATTTCCAGTGCTTTACAGGTCGAATTGTTTGTCAACGGAGTTTCGCAGGGTTATGGCAGGCGTAGCTATCCTCGAACTCCAAGCTTATCGACTTTGAAAACTTTGGTATGGCCTCAGAATATGTTGGTGGATTTAAGAGTAAAACGTCCTATCTTTTAACCGGGGGGTATGCTTTGCACTTCGGAAGTGCAATTGAACAAAAGTTCGCCGCAATCTCGGTTCTTTAGGGCCGAGTCAAGGCGAATACGCCGCTTAGATGTTACATATGAGCTAGTTCTTTGACAAATTAGGTATGGGTTCCACTATCAATTCCTATAGTGGGTAAAAACCTAAAGGTAGCGCCGAGTTTACTGTGTATGGCTAAACTCACCTCCTAACGGAGAAAAAATAATCGTGCGCAATCTTAATACACAAAAACACTTTTACCCTGGAACGGGGTTGCTTGGCTAATGTCAAGTATCGGACGTGGAGTCTCAAGTAAGACCTAGCTAGCGAAAGCAATCTAGGCAAAGGACTGCGAAACGTCAAAAAAGAAAACTATGGGTTTGCCTGTAGTTGGAAGCCACGCCCCTTTAGGGGTGTCCTGAAAACCGGCTGGATTTTAGGTTGGTAGTTCACTTGGAAACGGTAGATCAATCCCAAGGTTTTCAGCGATAATCATTGAAGATACCACCCCATTTTCCAAGAGGGGAAGTTTCTCCCCGAGATAAGAGCCGGTGAAGAATATTCTACGATCTTGAGCCCTATATTGTCGAGAACGAATTCGTTCCATAGATTGCTGTGAATTCAAGTTTACTACAGGCCGTTCGAATGCAGCTCTGCCGATCTCATTTTCCATATTATGCGGTGGATTTAATGTTTGAAAGTAGTCTACTTCATCTTGAAAAAATTCAGGTTCACTCTTATTCACCCACAGGGTAGCGACAGGTAAGTCCTCTTGAGGGTTTACGAGGTAATTGACCGCAGCCCAGTCTTTTCTATGGCGGGGCATGAAAGAAGCATTAGTGTGGACTGACATAGTTGTTCTCTCATAGGGAATGCGTTTGAGGTCCTCTATGTCTTCCTGCATTTGTGAGGGGTCTATAATCTCCGCAGCTTGGTTTGCTTGTAACGCGATGATCCCATAGTCAAATTTTTTAGAGCGATTGTGTGAATCTAAGACTATTATTTTGTTGTTTTCTTGCCATATTCTCTGCACTTCATTATTCAATAGGCGATGCTGAACAGCTTTTGCTAGGCGTTGCTCTAAAATTCGGGTACCTCCAATCCAGCGTCTCATCGGCTTGGTTCCTGAAAACTTACGGAACAGGTTTAATATGACAATAGCGGGATATTCCAGTACACTTGCATTCTTACACGTAGCTATGGCAGAAAAAAGTGGAATAAAAAACTCTTGTGTAAATTCTCGACTAAATTTCCTTTCAGCAAGATATTGTTGGATTGTATGCTGGTGATAGCGAGCCATATTCTCAGAATAGCGTAAGTCCCACATTAGTTTCCCGTAGTCTGGAAGAAACTGAGCCAGCCAAGGCAGCTTTGCTAACTTTGGTGAGATGTAGCTCAGGGAAAAATTTCCCTTTACCAGATTTTTATAGCGAAAATAGGTTTCACCATCACTGTTGGAGAAGGAGCTATCATTGTTGAGAAAGCGGAGACCTATACCTAGGTTTTGGCATAGTTGATAAAGGCTTGGGTAATATTGTGTGCTAAATACTCTAATAGGAACATCAATGTGTTTTAAAGTTCCAGCAGAAAGGATATCAATACCTTTTTGCCCCATCCCAAGGCTGCTGCTTTTTTCGAATAAGGTGATTTCGAAGTTTCGAGAAAGCAACCAAGCGGCGCTTAGTCCAGCAATCCCACTACCTAAAATGGCGATACTCTGTTTTGAGGTCACTCCAGCTCCTTCTATCTAATTTTGACTAATGAGTTCAATTTTCCGTGGTACTTTATACGATGCGAGATAAAGACGACAAAATTTTTTAATATCTGAAGTCTGAAGGTGATGATCACTATCCACATAGAGCCTTGCATGAACAGCTTCTCCCGATATTTTGTGTGCCACTCCAAAAACATCCGCTTTCATAACTCGCGGATGAAGTTGTAGCACTTCGCCAACCTCTCTAGGATATACATTAAACACAGAAACAATGATCATATTTTTTTTACGTCCTGTAATCTTTAAATGACCGCTGGCTAGAAACATTCCAATGTCCCCGGTGCGTAGCCAATGATCTGAGGTGAAATGCACTTTATTTTCATCCTCTTGATGCCAATACCCAGAGCTGACCTGAGGGCCCCTGACATAGATCTCTCCTTCCTCCTGAAAGCTTTCTGCTTCGAGACCATTGGGGAGTACAATTTTTATTTGGGTTTGGGGTAGAGGGTAGCCTACCGTTTCCAACTCATTGTATTTAGGGTGATTTAGGCTGATAACAGGTGAGGTTTCACTCATACCAAAGCCTTCAATGATAGGACATTTTGTTAAGTCTTGCCATTTTTGGGCTACTTCCGGATCTAGCCGCATGCCTCCTGAAATAGTAAGTTTCAAGTGAGAAAAGTCGAGTTGTTTAAACGCCTTGTTTGTCAGAAATGAACAAAACAGCGTATTGAGACCGCTTAAAGTTGTAAATGGCCATTGTTCCATCTGTTTGATAACTCTACCCAGCTTAGTAGGATTGGGGATCAGAATGATATGGTTAGATGTGAACACCCCCATCATACAGTGCACGGTGAAGGAAAAAATATGATATAAGGGCAGGATGGTAATGGCTATTTCCTGACCCTGTTTAATATGACTACCAAGGTACAAACTTAACTGCTCTACATTGCTAACGATATTTGCGTGGGTTAATTGAGCTCCTTTTATGACGCCTGTACTACCGCCAGTATATTTCAGTAGAGCTGTACTCGAAGGTGCAGGGGGATGTTGGCTTAGATTTAATTTGGTGGGTTTCAGTATAATTTTTCTAAGGCTGATAGCCTGTGGTTGCTTGAAAGCCATGAACTGGCCTTCCCATAAACTATAAAGTTTAATTTTAAAAGCACGCAACCGAGCTCCGGTATCGAAAATGGTTGAGCCAATAATATGGGGGATCTTAGCTTGGCGATACACATCCAACTTAAAGCAAAGACCAACAGCAATTTTAGGCGAACAATCCCTAATTATATGTAGAGTCTCTCGCGGTGTATAGAGAGGGTTGCAGGGAACAACGATCAGACCCGCCTTAAATGCGGCGAAGACTGCAATAGGGAAAGCTATGATATTTGGTAATTGCACTAAAATGCGATCACCCTTTTGGACATCGGCCTGGGAGAGCAGGTACTGGGCGAGACGGTCACTGTAAATGTCGAGTTCATGAAAGGTGATGCTGAGATCTTCCATACTAAAGGCAGGTAACTGCGGTGATTTCGCAATGGTTTCACGAAATAGGTCGAGGATGGTATGATTATTTTGCGGAAGGCTGCGCCACAAATTATTTGGTAACAGCTCTTCCCAAAAATTTTGTTTCATAAATCCACCGTGACATTAAACTAATCAGACTTTGTCATTTTGCTAGGTAAACTATAGTGAACCATTAGTAAATTCACTAGCTGAGTTTATAATTCTTGCATATTTTTTGATTTTTCTAGCCTTCTTCCCATCAGAGGAACATGATAAAATGGTAAGAACAAGACGGTGATAGGAGATTGCTTTGTCCAGAAAGCATCAAAAACGAAGGCTACGAAACTACCTCTTGGACCCTTTACTACAAGTAAAACTTGGCCTTTACGCCATTGTCTTGGCCCTAGCTTTTTGTAGTATTATGGTAGGGGCTTTCTACAGTAATTTTTATAAATTCTACGATCTTGTGTTGGAACTTACCGACCTCCGGGAGGAGGTAACACAGATACTGAACTCCTATTTGGAGGATATGATTGTATGGACAGTTTTAGGAACGCTGGTATATTTTGTCCTAATGGTTACAATGTCGATATTCTACACCCATCGTTTGGTAGGACCAACCTACGCGTTTCGCCGCCATATTCGTGAACTTGTGAAGGGGAATTATAAATCTCGTGTTTCACTGAGGAAGTCGGATGCTTTTTCCCATATTGCTGAGGAACTTAACGAGCTTGCGGCTACATTAGAGACTCGTGCGGCAAGCAAGAATTCTCAAATTTAGGATGGTTTTTCAGTGGTGCTACACACGGACGATTGGTTTTTACCAGCAACCCAGGGGCAACTTTCTGTGGAGGAGAGCCTTAATGTCGTTTTGCAAAGAGAAGAGGCCCGTCTCTATTTTGTTAAAGCTCTCAAGTCCGCTTTGCAGTCACCAGATCAACGGATATCTGATGCTATTTCAGCCCTGCGCTGGCAAGTTGGTGACTTGAGTAAAACCTTAGATTTTCGCTTGGGAATGTTACAGAAAAATCGGGCCCAAGCCTGGTTTCGCCCTTGCTCCGCTGCAGAGTTGGGTCCCTTTCCCGCTAGGATTAATTTTTCATCCTTGTTACCCAAAATCAATCCTGAGCAATCGCGGAAAGTTCGAAACGAACTGGTCCAGCTATGGGGGAGTCGCGAAATCCAAGGAGAACTCTTGCCCCGGGGCGATTACCTTTGGTCGGATTTATTAGAGTTGAATGGTTCCTGGGACCGCATTTGTCGCATGGAGGAACCTTACCAAGATCTGCGTCTTGATGAATTGCCAGAAGGTCTGCCAGACTATATAGCCAGCCACAGCCTCTGTTTTTATCTCGAAAAGGTAAATCAGCTCATCAAGTTGGCAAGGCAAGACCTCGATACTTGTTTTCAAAAATTTTTTCGTGTGACCGAGGCCTTTCTTCTAAACTACTACCAAAAACCTACACGCAACAGTTTTGATACAAAGAGTAACCATAACAAACCTCACAGGAGGCAGATTCGCTCGGGAGCTTTGCGAACTTCCTTAGCTTTTATGAAATTTGATGCTCCCCCCACTATTAAAGAGCTAAAAAAACGTTACTTTGAGATGGCTAAACAGTATCATCCTGACGCTACTCTGGGTAGCCCCGACCAGTTTCAAGTCCTACGCAGCCACTATGAAAAAATTTTGCAGGAAGTCAGAGTTAAGCCGCGAAACTGACACTTCACCTTCCAAGCGTCAACTTAAAACCCAGATTTGCTATCTTTCACCTGACTCTTCGTGCCTTCAGAAAAAAATGTCCTCATAAATGGGGATGAACTCTGGTATTTTTTTCGTGTACTTCGATTCAGGTGAAAGATAGCAAATCTGCTTCGTAGTGCTTACGACAGAGGAGCTTGTAGAAAATACGCAAGTATTTTCTCTGATCGATTGAAGCTCCAAATATGCAGATGTGGCTTTAGAAAGATTGTTTTGTTTGTATTTTAAGTTAAAAAGTCGTATGTGATGGAAAAGGTGTTAATTGTTGAGCGAAGTGGTAAACAATTAGCTCTAGGTCTTCCTCTGCAAATTTTATGAACTAGAAGGTTGATATGGTTTATTTTTCTCTTGAAGAAGTACGGGGACACTTCCCAGTTATTACTAATCATCCCGGTATAGCTTATCTGGACTCAGCTGCTAGCAGTCAAAAGCCTCAGCCAGTGCTAGAGCGTATTCAAAAGTATTATGCTCAGGAGCATGCTAATGTTCATCGGGGTATTTACAATCTGAGTGAGGTGGCAACGTCTCAATTTGAGCATGCACGAAATTTGGGAGCTGCTTTTTTAGGAGGAGTTGAACCCCATGAAGTCATATTTACTAAGGGGACAACGGATAGTATCAACCTAGTCGCTCACGTCCTGGGAGAGGGGCGTTTGCAGCCCGGGGATGAAATTATTTTATCTGTTGCTGAGCATCATTCCAACATTGTGCCCTGGCAAATCGTAGCACAGAGAGTTGGTGCTACCATCAAATATATGACTCTTGATGAAAACTTACGGATAGACTTGGAACAAGCTAAGACGCTTTTCACAGACCGTACTAAGGTTCTTGCCGTAGCTCATGTTTCAAATGTGTTAGGGATCGTCCATCCCGTTAAAGAATTATGCTCTCTGGCTAAGCAGAGGGGGGCAGTGTCTGTCATTGATGGTGCTCAAGCTGCCCCTCACCTTACTATCGATGTCAAAGACATAGGGTGTGACTTTTATGCTTTGAGTGGTCATAAAATGCTAGGACCTACGGGGATTGGCATGTTGTACGGTCGTGCGGAATTGTTGGATTCTCTTCCCCCCTACCAAGGGGGGGGTGACATGATCGAGGAGGTGACTCTAGAAGGGTCAACCTGGGCACAATTACCTAACAAGTATGAGGCTGGTACCCCTAATATTGCAGGGGCTATAGGTTTGGGAGCAGCCATCGAGTACTTGGGGAAGATTGACAAGGCTATGGCCCTAGAGCATGATGTTGCCTTAGGGAAGTTAGTTTATCACGCGCTATTAGAACATCCCAAAGTGAAGATTTTTCCGAAGCCTGGCTCCGATTGGGTAGGAGTGGTTACATTCTATCACGAAGCCATCCATCCCCATGATCTCGCTTCGATATGCGCTGATGAAAATGTGTGCATCCGTGCGGGGCACCACTGTGCTCAGCCCCTAATGAAATATTTAGGCGTACCTGCAACAGCTAGGGTTTCCCCGTACATATATAATAATGAGAAAGATGTGGAAAAATTTATCAAAGCCCTTAAAAAGGCAGAAGATTTGTTTTTTTGACATTCTCCCTTCCCTGTTCTCTCAAGCATGAGTTTCTCAGGAGGGGGTCATACGATGAAAATGGATAGGTTTCAAGGACTTAAGATATGTATTCAAAACTGTGCCCGGTAGATGAGCTTAGACCTGGAGAGATAAAGGGCTTGGAAATTCAATCGATACCCATCCTTGTCGTTATTCAGGATGGGGTGAGGTGTTACTACGACCGATGTTCTCACCAGGATGTCAAGCTTTCAGACTTTGGTGCCATCATAGATAATGGTATAGTTTGCTATGCCCATGGTGCACGGTTTTGCCCCCTAACGGGAAAAGAGCTTTGCGAACCTGCGAAGGACCCTTTGTTAAGCATCCCCAGTAAGGTGGAGGCGGGGTTTCTTTGGGTTGATATTTCGAGGTACAAAAATGGGTAAATTGAATCTACCAAGCACAAAACCAAGCCTGTGGGCCGCCATACGGCTTTATTGTCCATACTGTCAGCGAGAGAAGCTGAATAAAACGAGAAATTGGTTTGTGTTCCGCGAAGGCTGCCCCCAGTGCGGTTATCGGTATGAACGGGAAATAGGCTATTTTACTGGCGCCTCCTGGATGGTAAACTTTCCTGTTACAGGAGTTCTAGGATTTTTAATTGCCATGTTATTGATTCTAAGGACCGATCTTAAAGCTATGCTGGTCGCTGTCATTACCAGCGTGTTCGTACTGGTATTTTGCATCGCTTTTTTCCCCATAAGTCAAGGGATTTGGATGGTCATCGAGCAGTCCTTCCGCCCTTTAAATGAAGACGATTGTTTAGAAAGTAAGGAGTCGTAATGAGTTTTAATGTACAGATAGACAAAAGTGTGGCTCATATCTTCTTAGATACGAATGCTCAGAACACTCTCACAACCCATGTAATGACAAAGTTGATCGATATTTTCCAGGGGATATCCCAAAATAAACAGGTTAGGGTAGCATTTTTACAAAGTAGCAAGCCCGAGGTGTTCTCCTTTGGCCTAGATCCGGCTTTTATGTTGGAACAAGATATAGAGGGGCGCTGCCAAGTATTTATGACGCTGATGTCGTTGATCCAAGCTGCCGATGAATTGGAAGTTCCCCTCATCACTGACATCAATGGCGCAGCCTTAGCTGGGGGTGCTGTTTTGGCTTTGTTGGGGGATTTTTCCATTGCCAACGACGACCATGCAAAAGTCTGCTTCTCCGAGGTGAAAGTCGGTCTTCCCGTGCCTCCCCCCATATTTGAGTTGCTGCGACGCCGGTGCTCAGAGTCTTTAGTACGCGAGATGCTGCTAACTGGCAGGAACATGAAAGGGCGGGATCTTGAGAAAAATGGTATTGTAAGCAACTTATACCATTCAGATAAAGATCGGGATACTTGCTGGAATGACTTGGTGGGAAGGCTATGTCGTATTGATCGTGAGGTCTTGAGTATGACCCTCAAATCATCAAAAGTTGCCATGAAGCCTGCTGTAGATTATTTTCTAAAGAATCTAAACACTGATTTTGTACCGTTTCTTTCAGAGAATTACCTTGTAAAAGGGCTAAAAGCTGTCATAAAAGGGGAGAGCCCTCAGTTTTAACGAGGGCATAAGCGGTTTACATATGAAAATCCGCTATTTTCCGGCGCAAGGAAAAAAGTTCCCGCAGTTAACTCTTGTTAATAAGGGACTTTTCCGAAGCAACACCGCATCAGGTGAAAATTGTGGATCTGAGATAGGTCTCTTGACAGGTTCAAGCCATTACTGTAAAAGGGCAATCTTTCAGATTGTCTGAATCTAGGAGTTGTAGATCAATGAAAAAAGATATCCATCCAGAATACGGATTTGTAGTTTTTAAGGATATTGCATCTGATTTTTCTTTTCTGACGCGTTCCACTAAGAAGTCAAATGAAACGGTCAAGTGGGAGGATGGTAACGACTATCCCCTTATAAACGTTGAAATTTCTTCTGCTTCTCATCCTTTTTATACCGGCAAGCAAAAGCTTGTGGATACTGCGGGTCGTATTGAGAAATTCCGTCGTAAATACAAAAAGAACTAAATATCCAGTATCAGCCGCCATAGATGGGCTGATACTATTCTCTCCAGCTGTCTTTCCAAAATTCTCTAGTCAGTAGAGCTTCTGTGTTTAGGAGCCACAAAAGACTCTAGTTTTTGTTGGATAGCCCGTGGGTTTTCTCCCTTTGAAATCGAATTTATCCCCTCCCGTACAATCTCCATGATAACAACCTCTTCATCTGATCTAAACTTTAGCTTACCGGCGATAGGAATAAATATCATGTTGGCAATGAGGGCTCCATAAAGTGTTGTGATCAAAGCTACCGCTAAGCCAGGTCCTATGGCATTAGGGTCTGAGAGATTCGCCATAATTACAATGAGGCCGATAACGGTTCCGATCATACCAAAGGCAGGTGCGGCTTCTCCGAAGTTCTCTATGATAGTGCGGGAAGTTTTGTGGCGTTCCATTAAATTATCGATTTCGAGATCAATCATCCCGTTGATAACTTCGGGCTCAAAACCATCGACAAGTAAGCGCACAGCTTTAGCAAAGAACTCATGATCTATTTGAACCTTTTCTAGGGCTAAGATAGACCCTTTTCTCGCCGTGTTTGCACAGTCCACTACCATTGGAATAATGTCTGAGGGTTTTGTTGAGGGCTGAGAGAGAATTTTCATGGCAGCGCTCAGGGAGCCGATGAAGGTATCCAGGGGAAAACGGACCATTACGGAAAAAAACGCACCTCCAAAAACAATGAGGATGGAGAGAAGGTCCCAAAACAAGCCTAGGGAACCGGCCAAGATCATCGCGACCACAATAAGCCCGAATCCCCCAATAAAGCCAATGAGGGTACCTAAATCCACGAATGCCTCCCATGAAGTATATGTCTATCTTATAGATTACCCAATTCTATGGGATTTTTAAACTTGTGTGGTTTTGCTTTTTGATAGAATTGAACTATTCTTAAAGGATAAAGCCTTCTCATTCCAAGCGCGAGGGACCTTATTTCGTGGCAAAAAAGAAACAGCAAGAGGAAAAGAAAGGTGAGGGCTGGCTTGTCAGCTTTGCCGATCTCATGACCTTGCTTTTTGCAGCCTTTGTGGTTCTCTACGGCTTGAAGCCTGAAGGGGTAGGTGATGCCGTGAAAGTCATCACAGCTACGGCAGCCATCCGTCAAACATTCAATGATACCCCTGATAAAATTCCAGAAGATCGCCGCACGGGACCTACCCAGCAAGGAAAGACAGTATTTGAGTATTTTAAAGGCGATCGGATGGTCAAGCCGATCATTAAAAAATATAGACGGCACGAAAATGCCTTAAATATAATTAACAAAGATATGCTACAAATTCGCCGACTTATCGATCTCAAGCTACAAGATGAAACGACCAAGTCCGGACGGAGAGGTCAGGATCGGGGGCAAAATCAAGGCGTTTCTGTTCACCGCGACACCAATGGGTATGTGGTGAGGCTCTTATCCTCGTATTTTTACGAACCGGGTCAGTATCGCGTAAGTCGTAAAGATCTTTGGAAGATAAAGGAGTTAGGACAAGTGATTAAAGAGCAAGGGCGCAAGGTTTCCATAGAAGGTCACACAGACGACATTCCCCAACAGGGGAGTTTTAGTAATTGGGAACTGTCTGCGTTACGAGCCTCCTATATTGCAAAAATATTTATTAACGAGCTGGATTTTGCTCCTGATAGGGTCAAAGCATCTGGTTATGCGGATACGAAACCTCTCACTGCTAATAGCTCTCCCGAAGGGAGGCGCTTGAACCGTCGCGTGGAAATCAGGGTGGAGTTTGATGACTAGGTTAGCCATATTGGGAATTATATTATTGATGGGATGCGACCCCAATCGCCATCAGAAATGCGAATGGTATCTGGTACCAGAACCAGACCATATTGATTTAGTTGAAAAGGGCTGGGTTTCTCTGTGTGCGAGAAACTATCATAATAACAAACAACGATGTTTTATTCAGGCAAAACTGGACTTTGCTGAAAAAATCTATGGCAAGGCGTTTCGGTTTTCGAACTTGGAGCTGGATGATTCTCATCCTGCCAAGGTAAAGAGTATCAAGATTTGCACTCCAACAAATCCACCACCATAAAAGCGAATCAAGAACCAGTAGCAAGGGCATGGAGGTCTTGGGAAGAGTATATATGGGTTCCTGGAGTTTTTTGTATAGTAAGCTCCACCATGGCTTTAGCGACGGCAAAGCCATCGATAGCGCGCATGCTTAAAGGGAGATTTTTCATAAAAGGGGCTGCTAGAGATTCTAGGGTTCGGGATTCGTTTCTTTTTCCCTGCAGCAACGAGGGCCGTACAATGCTAGCCGATTTAAGATTTAGACTTTTGATGGCTTGCTCCATTTCACCCTTAGTGCGGGTGTAAAAGAATGGCGACCGTAAGGATGCGCCCATGGAGCTGATTACACTAAAGTGCTCGCAGTTGAACTTTGCACATAGCTTTGCAAATTCCAGGACATACTCAAAATCTACCTGCCGAAAGTTTGTTTTAGTTTGAGCTTTGGCTTTAGTCGAACCGAGGCAACAAAATCCAGAAACCTCCCCTAACTCAGATAGAGATATGTCTGCCAGTTGGGAAAAATCAGCAAGCTCAATCAATCTAAAATCTTTATCTATTATGGGGAGGGTGCGCCTAGCAAGGGCTACTACCTGGGTGAAGCTGGGGTGTTCTATGCAAATATGACATAAATGTTTCCCTACTAAGCCAGAAGCACCGATGATTAGTGCTGTGTGCATAAAAACCTCCTCTTTGTGACTCGATTCTATTAAGCTACCAGAAATAAATTTCATTTGTAATGTCTCAGGCTGAGGAAACTTTTAAAAAACAAATAGTTGTAGCTAAGTTTCAGCAGAGATATGCCGAATAAACATCTGTAAGAAGTTAAGGTTTGTCCTAGATGTATTGCAATTCATCAAAAATTCGGAAAATAGTTCTTGTGATCACGTGCCTGGTTTTATCCCTTCGTATCTATGCATTCCCCATTTCCGATACCCAGAAAAATATTCTTTCTCACGCATATATATTTGAAGATGCTAGTAACTCTCTTTTACCAAGTCAAATAATGAGTGAACAATTTATACCAGAGTTCTCTCAGTTGGGAGAACATCAGCAGCTCAGTTATGGGTATTCAGATTCATCCTTTTGGATATATGTTGATATAGATAATCCTACTGCGGGTACCGTTGAAAAATATGTGGGAACCCTACGACCAGATCCTCTGATATTTAACATGTACGAAAAACAAGGGCAGAAGATTGTGGAACGGCGTGGCGGAACCTCAGTCCCTATCAGCGAGCGTCCTAGATATATGCGTATGCACTTTTTCAAGTTAATCCTCATGCCCCAGACTAAAAGACGTATTTTCTTTAAGATCAAAACGGGATTGGATATGACTCTTGATCTGTGGGTTTTTAACCATAATGAACTCTTAAAGCAGCAGAGTAGGTTGGATCTGACCCACTTTTTCTATTTTGGAACCATTTTTAGTTTAATTGTCTACACACTTTTCCTATTTCTTGCCCTAAAAAATATTTCCTTTTTACTCTATGGCTTATTTGGAACCAGCATAGCTATGAGTGCATTTGTCTACTCAGGATTTTTGGAATACTTAGATATTAAGATACTAGGAATAGGATCAAATCAATATGCACGTAGTATTTTTGCAGCCACACCAATTCTTACCCTGACCTATTGTATATGTTTTTTGAAATTGAAATCATTTTCGAAGCTTTTATTTTATTTTTATTCGTCGCTGACTGTACTTTGTACCGCTCTGTTTGTAGCAACTTTTATTGACAGTAGTGCATTTACAGGGAATTTGATTGTGGTAGCACAAACAGGTTCCATTCTATCATCTTTCATAGCGGCTTGCTATGTCGTGATAAAAGGAAGGAGCCTTGCTGCAACATATTATGCAGCCGGTATGTTTATCTTTATTGTAGCGGTCATTGTTTGGACCATGGGGAATCAAGGCATCATTGAGAAAAATTATTTCATTGCCTTTATTCCTTTGTATGGTAGCGCTCTGGAGATGCTACTTTCAGCAATCGCGTTATCCTGGCAGTTTAAAGAGTATCAAGAGATTCAATTCAGTAAAGAAATGACAGAAGCCGAAGCTAATAGCTTAAGAACTCTGGTGCAGGTAGTTTGTCACGATATAGCTAATCCGTTAAGTATTATTACTATTGCAAAAAGGATGGCTTCCAAACATATAGCAGGGCACGAGAAACTAGAAAAAATATTTAATCGTGTGGATCGAGCTAGTAAATCTATTGAGGGAATCATTCGTCAAGTGAGGCGTATGCAAGCGATAAGAGCAGGAAAATTTCATATTAAATTAGAGGAAGTCGATCTAGAGAAAGTTTTTTCGGAGGTTCAGTTTAACTTTGAAGAGAAAGCGAAAATAAAAAATCTAACCTTGGATTTTCAAATTGAAAAGAATGGTGGTGAGAAATTTTCTGTATTAGCGGAACCTACATCCTTGACCTATGATGTTCTATGTAACTTCGTATCCAATGCTATCAAGTTTTCCTTTGAAGATTCGGTCATCCAGGTACGAGCTTACTCCAGAGGGGGTAAGGCTTTTATCGAGGTCCAAGATCAAGGAGTGGGGGTTCCTCAGGACTTATTAGAAAATATTTTTTCTCAGAATAAATCAACTTCACGGCTAGGAACGAGAAATGAGGCGGGTACAGGTTTTGGAATGCCCTTAGCGAAGTATTTTATCGAGCTTTATGGAGGAACTGTGACTGTGGAAAGTCGCATCGCCAATGATCAGGCTAGTACCCATGGTACTAAAATTTCAACTATCCTAAATCACTATAAAAAGGTAGCTTAGGGGATCAAATAGGTGGCAGATCCTTAACGCGGAACAGCGGATTTTTGCAAAAAAAAGTTCTGTCATAAGACAGAACTTCCTATAAAGAGTTCAGAAACAGGGAAAGTAATCATTATGCTCACCTTCACCTATGGAAGCGTTGCTTCCGAAGACTAGGTATACCATTGAAAATCAATTGTTTCATAGAGCTGACTAGCCAGTTAATTAAATTTTGTAATGGCTTACATATATGTCGGAACAGTGCAGATCAGGCTTTTATAAAAATTCCATAAATTGCTATATCCAATCAATTAATTAGGAATATAACGAGGATTTTTTGCTTCAGCGAATTGCCATCCAATGTGTCTGAATTCCTCAAAAAATTTTGACTATAATTAATCTCTAAGCCACGGGTCGTACTGATGGATTATTAAGATTCTGTTGATTATTTGCAAAAATAGCTTCACCTACTATAAATGTATCAAGTATATAGGTAGGAGTTCCCTTACTATCAAAACCTCTTCCTATAAATATTTCAAGGCTGCAGGGTGTTTGTCGACTCCACCTAATGCTATCTACAGTTCCACTGTTACATACAATAACAATCTCACGAGAGCCCAGTTGGCAATGTAGAGCTGTCCAGGATTGCCTTGCAAAGGATTCTTCGCTATTCCATTGATGAAAATCACTGTGACAAAATTGACTGTTATAGTTGATAACGTCTTCAAGAAGTAAGCAGGGAAGCAAAGTCTCCTGGTATTTATAATACGAACGCTGATTACTAATTTCAAAATGCTGTTGAAATTCTTCGTAATTAAGTTCTTGAATGGAAATCAGATGACTTTGGGGAATAGCGAACTGCATTCTATTTATTTCTGTCCTAAAGCATGAGATATATTGTGCACTATTGTAGCAGCGGAGCTTAACACTGGGAGGAGTGGAACATGGTTGAATAATTATGTCGTTGGTCTTGCATAATTCTTTTAGGGAGGTGACAAGATCCTTGAGTTTATGACGTGACAGCCCCTTTCCATCATCACTGAAAGCGACTTCCACTAAATCATTATGTTTACTAGCAAGGATAGTAATTTCAGCCGACTCAGGCACTTTTTGGAAATTTCTTTGTGTTGTCGTCTCGATACTAAATTGAAGTAGATTACTGACAACTTCTTTGATAGCAGGAAGCAGTTGCTCTAGAACTTTTACTTCGAGTTTAATCTCTCCACCTTCAATTTGAATCAGAACTTTTTTGTCTTTAGATTGACTATTGTCTAAAATAAATTTTTGCAGGTCGAAGGTTATTTTTCTAAAAGGGCAAAATTTTTCCGATTTGATAAGCCGATTCAGTCTGCTAGTTATATGCTCGATCTGAGCTTTCATAGCCTTAGTTTTTTTTGTACTTTCGAAAAGGTTATCATTTAGGTAATTTCTCGTTAGGAAAAATTCATCAATGAGTAGTTCCAATTTTTCAAGAATTGACTTATTGATTTGATCAGAAGGAGCCTTGACCTCAATCAGATCGACAACAAAATACTCTGGTAACAGGATCTCTGAGATTGGCTCCATTCCATAGGTGCTATCAAAAATACAGTCTAGAACTGGATGGGTGATCACAACTCCATCAATGATTTCTTGACGACCGATATTAAGCTTACAGTCGACAATATCACCTAAAGATAAAATGGCATCAATAACATCACTGGGGGGCCAATCTAGATTTTTTTCAAGCTGCTTGAGGTCGCAATAAATTGAATATCGTCTTGTCGTATTAGGCATTATATGGCCTCACCAGATGTTTTAAATTCTGCTTCGAGAAGTATTTTTGTGGACTTAGACTTTGTAATTATGGAATAGCAAATATTCTTAGTTGAGAGGTAATGAATAAACGAACGTAACGTGACTAAATTGTCAGTACTTATTTTTTTGATAGCGTTCATCTCTAGTGTGATTTTTTGTATCGTATCGAGATTTTTCTGAGCATAGAGTTGCTGTCTTATTAAAGGGCTTAAACCATTATCGGAGAGGGAATCAGAAGAAAAATAAAAGGTTAGCTCCCCATTCTCTATAATGGCTTGTACCAATTCTTTGGCGAGTTCGACTCTGAAATTATCTTGGCCATTTTGATGATTAGACAGTAAGTTAAAGATCTTTTGAGTTAACTCTTGAAAACGAAAAGGTTTTGTTATGAAGTCGAGGCATCCTAACTTGTAAATTTCAAAGATTTGCTGACGATTCGAATATCCGCTGACAACTAACACGGGAGTTGAAAGTTGTTTGGAACGAATCTTAGAAATCATGGTTACTCCATCCATATGGGGCATCATGATATCAGTTACAATGAGATTTGTTTCTTGAGAATCCAATGCTTCTAAAGCCTGAATGGGGTCTTGAAAGGTATGAATATCAAGTTTATCCCCCAAAGCTTCGACAAGCAACTCTAACTGATCTTCTTCGTCATCAATGGCGAATACAACTGGTTTTTTTTGCATAAATTACCGTCTCCTAGTCGCATGATCGGTTAAAATGCGTGAAAGGATCAATACTTTTTGCAAGCAATTGGTTTCTGCTCTTTTTATGGACGTTCGACTATTATCGTAGGATTAAAACGCAGGAGGAAGTTTAGTGGTTAAAATTTTTCTGAGGGCATGGTTGATTTCACTACTGTGGACGGTAATATTCTTTACTGAAATGTCCCTAGGTGCAATCACTATAAAGCGACTTCAGGGGGTAGTTGAAGTTCTTAAGGACCCTGATTTGGAACTTTCTTCAGATGTCAAAGTAGGAGACGATAGGTCGGATTACACGATTCAATTGTATGCCGGCGCATACTGGAAGAAATACCAGGTTGTTGAGGGAGATACAATATCTGGGAATGATATCTTGAGCACTGCAGTAAACTCTAAGGCTTTGGTCAGTTGGGGAGATAGCAATCTGGTTATCCTCGATAACAATACAAAGCTGAGTTTTAGTAGAATTCTTGATGGCAATAATGAAACTCCTCAGAGTTCATCTACTCTCAACCTCGTGCAAGGTTCTATCCGTGTTTACTTTCAGGAAAAGACAGCGGCACCTCTGACTTTGCGAAGTCGCTCGTTACATCTGGTAACTGAGTATGCAGACTTCATGTTGCGACATTTGGAAAAAAAGAGCGAACTTATAGTATTTACGGGTAAGATTTTTGCAAGCCCCATAGAAAAAGAAGAGTGGCATGTATGGCGTGGCAATGGGGATGGAAATGCAAACCATTTGCAAAGGACAGCTATGGGGAGCGGGGAAAAAATAGAGTATCGGGAGCCCATTAGTGAGAGTGAATTACTTGAGCTAAAGAAAAGTTTCACGCTCGATGCGATAGACCAGATGGAACAGGAACGGAGGCTTTTTAACAAGGGTAAAGTGATCATTGCCGATTTAGTACGAGCCAGGAAGCTAAGTCATGGTATGGATTTACCTGATATTTCCTATCAACCATCTCAGATATTCCATGAAGGACCATCAAGTGCAGGTTCCCTTTTCTCCCCATGGGGTCATGACCCCTGGCTCTTATCCTTGCGTATGGGGGTAGCACGCTTTAGCTATGCAGTAGCGAAGCCACAAGGGGTAGGGAATATCGTGGGGCAAGGCCTAGGGCTTGCCATCCATACCAGGCCTTTGCCTTGGGCTTTTGCCTTTGCCGAAATGGTTCTGGGCTCATGGGAAATACGTGATTTTGACCATTTACTAGCCGAAGGTCAGGCTGCTGTTATAAATCATGAATACTTTCATAATTCTTTAGGAGTAGGGGCCCGTTATGTATGGGGGGCATGGAATGGTGCATTGTCTCTGAGCTATATTACCGGTCGTACAGTGGTACTCAAATATCCCATGGTTCTTGACGAGAATTACTTATTCAAGTTGCGATTCGCAGCACAGTGGGCTCCTGAGCTTTCTGTCAGTTATAATATTGCTCAGAAGTGGGAGATATTTATGAACTATGGATACAGTCAGGCTGAGGTCGGTATAATTGGTCTTAATGAAGGAGGAGGGTCTCATATTGTGGTTACGAGTAGCTGGTATAAATTGGGATTTGCTTATCGCTTAGCGGAGAGCCAATGACAAGAGACAAAGGTGGTTATAGTCAAATAATAGCTTTAATCTAGTTTCTATGAGCACTAGTATTTTCAGTGCCTCTGATAAATGTGAGCAAATACAACCTAGTATTAAGCTATATACTCCCTTTAAATTGAGGGTCTACATCAATCAGAAGGTGGATATGATCCCGTTCACACTCCATTTCTTTAATTTTAAAGTTCAGCTCTTCTGAGACTTCCAAGAATATTTCTTTCAAGCGTTTTTCTATATCTCCACTTAGGTATTTTTTTCGATACTTTGTGACAATCCCTGTTAAAGATAGCTACGGGGCTGGGG
>JBNKNM010000003.1:0-96968 GCA_050293845.1 Pseudobacteriovorax sp.
ATTTAAAGAATATAGATAGCTTTACCAACCATGTTGAATCATTTGATCTGGCTTCTATTGAATATGCTGAAATTGTGGCTCAGCAAGCAGGTATAGCTTTGGAAAACGCTATGCTAACAGAAGAACGAGAGAACTTATTCGAAGGTTTTGTCCATGCTGCAGTTACTGCTATTGAGCAAAGGGATCCCACTACTAGTGGTCACTCCCACAGAGTGGCGCAACTTACTCTGGCCATGGCCGATATTATCAACGGTATTTCCCATGGTAAATTTGCCAATATCAACTTCACAAAAAACCAATTTAAAGAAATCGAATATGCATCTCTACTACATGATTTTGGCAAGCTTGGGGTAAGGGAACAGGTTTTAACCAAAGCTAAAAAGTTGTTTCCTTGGGAATTAGAATTAGTCCTGGAAAGATTCGATCATATTCGCTCCCGCATGCAGGTGGAACACCTGGAAGAAATGGTTCGATATTTGCAAGATCAAGGTAAGTTTCCTCCAGGGTTTGGCCCCGAGACCTTTCGCAAAACATTTGAACACAAGTTAAATGAGGTCGATGAATATCTGCACTTTATCCTTAAATCTAACGAGCCTACTGTCCTCGAACAAGGTGGCTTTGAAAAGTTAAAAGATATTGCAAATTTGATATTTACTGACTTTTACTCTAAAGATCGCCCATTTTTGAAAAATAAAGAGCTGGAAGCCCTCAGTGTCTCACGCGGGTCCTTAACCCGTGAAGAGTTTGCTGAGATTCAAAGTCATGTCAATCACACATATGAATTTCTCCGCAAGATCCCCTGGGGACGTGACCTTTCTAATGTTCCTCAAATAGCCGCAAAGCACCATGAAAAGCTTGATGGTTCTGGGTACCCCACATCAGCGAGAGGACAAGAAATACCAGTACAAACGAGAATCATGACGATTTCTGATATATACGATGCCCTCACAGCTTCCGATAGACCTTACAAAAAAGCAGTTCCCATTGATCGCGCCTTGGATATATTAAATATGGAAGTACGCGCGGGTAAACTTGATCAAGCTCTATTCGATATATTTCTAGAGTCAAAGGTCTATGAATTTGCTCTTGCGAGTAAAAAGAAAAAACTCTACTAATGAAGCGTAGGTTTTTCCAGCGAAATTGGGCCGATGACGGGACTTAACAGCGATATTCTTAAACTAGCTTATAGCAATGGATTCTTCCCAATGCCTCATCCCGAAACGGATGAAATTTGTTGGTTTAATCCCGACCCAAGAGCTATATTACCATTGGAAAAATTTCATGTTTCCAGGTCGTTGAAAAAACATATCAACAAGGGAATCTTCAAAGCCACCATGGATTATGATTTCAAAGGTGTGATGGAAGGTTGCGCCGATAGAAAAGAGACCTGGATCAATGGGGAAATTTATAAGGCTTACAACGAGTTATTTGCTGAGGGCATGGCCCACTCTATTGAAGTTTGGCATGGTCCACAGCTGGTCGGCGGACTCTATGGTGTATCCCTGGGATCTGCTTTCTTTGCAGAATCTATGTTTCACCGAGAAACCGACGCATCTAAAGTAGCTCTTTGTGCCCTCGTCACCAAACTGAAGGAGCAAGGCGCCCGTCTTCTTGAAGTTCAATTTTTGACACAACATCTGAAGTCTTTAGGGGCTATTGCCATCCCCAACAGAAACTATATGCAAATTCTGGCTGACGCTCTCCAAGGAGACATGTATCTCAGCAAAGAAACTTTGCGCATCCTGTGACTGCTATAGGGAATACTTCACAACAGAGCGAAATTGCTTATATATTAAACTTGCCAAGCCTCGACATTTCCTATGACCCACCAGCATTCCCGCTTTCATTTTAACTTGCTTCTGGGACGACAACTGAAAAAAATGGAAAAACCATATCAAGCAGAAACCTAACGGCTCTCACAATAGGGGTGCGGGTTCATCGCCTTTATATCCATGAGTACCCTGTTAAGGTTGACATATCATAGCAAACGATGAAATTTTTGGATTCCAGCTTTAGTAGGAGTTTTTTTCTAAACTAGCTCAGAGTCTGGTTGAAAATTTTGGATATGGAGTATAGGTTTTTTGTTTAAAATAAAGAAAGTCATGCCGTCATTTTAACGGTATGAAAGGTTTTATCTGGTGAAAGTGTCATGATTACATTAACATAGCGTTTGTTTTCAAAAAAATACTGAGGAGAGTATGCCCGGAGTAAGATTACGTGACGGAGACAATGTGGAAAGAGCTCTTAAGGCCCTGAAAAAACAGGTGGAAAAGGCTGGAACGATTTCCGAACTCAAAAAGCGTCAGCACTATGAAAAGCCATCCATTCGGCGAAAAAAGAAAGAGGCGGCAGCTAGAAAGCGTCTCATGAAGCAGCTAAGGAAAATGTCTTAAAAATCTCATTAAGTCTAGCCATATGCTAATATTTTCAAAGCCTGTTGAGATTGAAAGCGTGGAGAAAAATTCGCGCTTTATCGCTGTAGGTTTGCCTTGCCAAAGCATCGATGAATTTAAGCAATATCTTCGGCAATTACAGCAAAGATTTGCCGATGCCACCCATATAACCTATGCATATAAGATGTACGATAATGGAACCCTACGCATAAAGTTATCGGATGATGGCGAACCATCTGGAACAGCAGGTAAGCCGATTTTAAACCATATGGAAGGCGTAGATCTGATCAATGGGGTAATTTTTGTTGTGCGCTACTTTGGTGGAACAAAACTCGGGGCAGGAGGACTCGTCCGCGCCTATGGTAATGCTGCTAAAGAGTGTTTGGCTCAAGGGAAACTCGAAAATTACATCGAATACACACACCTCCAGTTTTTCCTAGCTTACAGTCAAAAAAAACAGCTCGACTACTCTATCAAGTTGTGTGCAGGTCACGTCAAAGACATTGATTACGGCGAAAAACTCAATTGCTACATATGCATCCCGAAACAGAATCTTTTAAAGTTTTGGGAATTATTGCCAGATGCTAAAACCACCTCATAAAGTCAGTTTTTAATCCAAGGAAGACTGAGGGCATACTCGGTAACTTTTGCAGGATTTTTAAGCTGTAATTCCAGATTAGAAAGCAGTAAAGCTGGTGCCACGGTACTTACGGGAACAGTCCCAGACTCTGCTCCACAATATCCATTATCTAGCTCAGTTTCCGACCCTACAGCAATGATGTTAGCTAAAGAACTCAAGGGAGTGCCCACAAAATCAACACCTCGCACCAAATGTTCTTTACCATTAGCATAAACTTTAACAGCCTTAGTCACTTGACCGAGGAACGCTTGAAAATCATAGGCTTCTGTCTCGGTTTCCCCGCCCTCAACCTCAATTAAAATAATCCCGAATTTTAAGTTTTGTCGTTTGACTTCCTGGACCAGAGCTTCTTTAAGCTCTGACCAACTCAGACCATTATGGGATTCGACAATAAGGTTCCCCATACGGCTTATTGGCCTTTCATAGCTTTGATTCCGAGCATGGCCATTGCTATGATGAAGACGCTTCTTTAATGGGGAGCGGGTCGATAAAAAACCTTTTAGAATTCCCTTATCGACCAAACATGTTTTTTGACTCTCCACGCCCTCATCATCAAAGGGAAAGTGCCCTACAAGGGATCGTCCTTGAAAATGAGTTTTACTAGGATCGTCAGAGATACTGAGGGATTCACTCATGATTTTCTGACCTACACGATCCTTGAAGGTACGTCCCTCACTATCGGATAACAAGCGGGAACCTTCGAGCCTATGCCCAACCACTTCATGAATAAATAATCCAGCCGGCCTAGGTGCTAAAAGCACAGGACCTGCAAAAGATTTCATTTGGTCAGCTGTTTCTAGCTGGTACAGCATGGCTACTTTTTCATGGATAGCCTTTATAAAAGTGGATAGACGAGGGAGTTCAGCTTTATCAGTGGTATGATAAACGAGGTGGTAATCCTGGTTTACCTTTTTGGAGTGATACCACATGTAAGCGCTAAGGCTATAGATTTTTGTCTGCCACACCTTCCGGACTCCTTCTGCATTGATATAAATCTTGGTTACCAATTCACAGGAGTAATCACAGTAGGAATTCTTGATTTTGTCGTATTTTTTGAAGACACGGCTGGCCTTAAGAACAAAGTCACAAAAAAAATCTTCAGCAAAATCAGGCTCCTTCAATCGGATAGGGGGCTGCTGTTGTATGCGTTCCTTAGAGAAAGAAGGTAAGGTGCGATTTTCATCTAAATAACTGATATCTCGTGATTTTCTACCATGATACTGACTGACTGCCTCCCTATATTTTGCATCGGTTAAGCGCCATAGGGCAAAGCGCAATCCATCTTCATTATTATCTATAGGCATTTCGACTAGCTCAACCGATTCAGCATCCTCGGAGTTATCGGCAAGTCCACCTTTTGTAACCTGGTCGAAGCGATAATCTCCCACGCGTACATCGACAAAGCAATTACGGTTGTGATCCCGCTTTCGTAAACCTAAAGATCCATAACGACCCCAAACATTATAGCTTTCAATATCACGATAGAGGTAACTGATAAAGTAAGGCTTTGGGTGCCGAGGTGCTCGCAGACCTTGCATCGACCTTTTTAGCTCTTTATCCATGGCTATGATCAAATTTTTTGCTACACGAGAATTCATAGGCTAATGGGGTTCCCTATAAGTATCGATTATGATCTCCACATCATGGGCACCAAGGGGAACTCCCCTAACCTCACCCACTAAATCCCCTGGCTGATCTGCACCGGCGATCCCATCTAAATCTAAACGAGCTTTTATTCTGAGTTTTTTGGGAGTTGGACGATTCTCATTCATGACCCTGAGACGCTCTTTCGTTATGCGAAAACTGTGACTATTGGCGCTGATCATAGGTTCGTCGAGGTATATTTTCATAGCTCCATAGGGCATCGGTACGCCATCTTCAAAAACCACCAAAAACAAGGTTTTGGCAAACTCCGCCTTACTTTCTATAGCTGGCGATAAACTAATATTACCCTCAGCATAGGCCGGGGAAGCCTTGCCAAAATTCATGGCGGCGACCATGGCAATAATTGCTACCAAACTTAATGCTAAAACACCAACAAGTACGATTTTCTTCATTAGCTCCTCCTAACGCTTTTTAATTGATAGGACCAGACTGACCAAAGCAACAATCTCATCTGAAGTTTCAGGGCAGCGGCACTCCACATCTATGGTAAGTTCTTGATGCTCCCCGGTAATTTCCGCCTTTTCAACTAATTCACTAATCTGCTTTCCCTGATGGCAAAGGAACTCTACATCACCACAGGGGAGCTTTAAAAATTGAGCCTGCGTGCTCTTAAAAACCAAATCAATCCGATAGCCCTTAGAGAAAACTAATTTTGCAGCATAGTAACCGGCTGCGCAATCTGCCCCTATCATAATAGCACCAAAATACATGGATTGAAGGTGATTCTTGGAACGTCGTCGCAAAGGAATTTCGACGCGTACCATTTCATCGGTTAATTCTTTGACTTTCGGCTTTACGTAGCCTAACAAGGGAATTTTCAAGAAGCTGAATATCCGTAAAAAGGCAGTATCAAGATATTCAGCTGGTACAATACGGCTCAGAGATTGAACAACTTTTTGGCGGAATTCCAATGATATCATTAGGAGAAGCTCCAAATAAGATAAATATCTGGCCTTGAAAGCGAGCAGAATACCGAAATTTAGGTAATTATCCTACTACATTTTCAAAATAACTCACCGCGTCTCTTCGTTTAACTAGCTGTTATTTATACATTATATAATTAATTTCACGACACTACAAATTGTCTATTGACATACTGGCATATTATGGTAGTTTTGGCGTATCCCAAGTGGGATTCTCGACTTTCTAGGAAAACTGCCGTAGATTGAGGAAAATACAATGTTGAACCAATTCCTAATAGCGATTTCATTACTTAACCTCGTCGGCTGTGGCTCGGCGTCGTTTGTTGGTACAAAGTCAAAAGACAATGGGTCCAATAACCCACCAACCGTAGATATCATTAATCCCGGTGAATCTGTTGATACCAAAGAACCTGTGGAGGACTGTACAAAAGAGAACGCCGGTGACGATTGTATATGTCCTACAGAAGATACCTCTTTAGACAAGTTTCCTGGTATTGCCGGATCTAAAAATAATGAAGAAGGACCGTCCAAGTGTGAACCTAGTGAAGGCGGGAATGATGAAGATGAAAAGCCTAATGAAGATGAAGATGAAAAGCCTAATGAAGATGAAGATGAAGATGGGAAAAACGAAGATGATAACACCGATTGCGATGATGCTGGACAAAATGACAGTTCCCACCAGTGCTAGATGACCAAGGAATTTTAATTCCTCACTGCCCAAAGGTACTAGTGCTTTCCAGAAATCACGCTTGCTCGATCCCTTGAAAAGGACACCGAAAGATATTAATGGAATATTTCTCTTAAGTTAAGTCCAATAAAAACACTGTGTTAGAACAGTGTTTTTTTTTGTTTTAGCACTGGAGAAAGTCGTCCGAAGTGAAGCCATAAGTCACCCCCCTTTTTGGAGCATTAATGAGTTCGGCGAAGCCCTATAAAATTTCTGACAGCACGCGTAAACGCTGTGACATTTTTGAGCTTAGTGAGAAGACTGTTGGAAAATTTACCCCAGTGAGTTTGGAATTATTCCACTATCTTAAAGAAATAAAAATCATAGATTTCAGTATATTCTTTAAGGTAGATCGCACCATGATCGAATATATAACTCCAAAAGAATTCACGACTGAACTTGTAGAGAATATCTTAGTAGCTCGTAATAAAGATTTTGATAATCTTGATATTTGTGTTCATAACGAAGATATTGAGAAGTTTAATGCAATTATTGATGAAATACGGAATCGAAAAATTAGAGCTCTGATACAAAAAGATCCCCACCTCGACGCAAATACGCTGAAAATGTTCTCTAATCTTTCAAAAGCCAGCCAGATGGTGGTGAAAGGCGGCATCGATATCAAAGTTGCCCAGCAGGCTAAAGCCATTGCCAGCCAACTAATTGATAATATGATGGAAAGTGAAATAGCCGTCGGTACTCTGAGTCGCATGGTTCTAGCTGACCCAACGCTTTATGATCACTCTGCCTCTGTCGCAATGATAGCGGGAGTTATTTCTAGAAAGTTGCTGAGGAAATCAAAACAAGAGTCGGAAAGAATAGCTCTTGGAGGTCTCTATCATGATGTTGGAAAGACATGTGTCCCCTATAACATTCTAAACAAGCCTGGAATTTTCACCTCAGAAGAATTTGAAGTCATGAAAACCCATACGACATTAGGTTTTGATGAGTTGATGAAGGCCATTGATTTAGGAGCTCCCATTGAGAACGATGTCGCACTTGTGGCTCTGGAACATCATGAAAAGTTCAAAGGTGGCGGCTACCCCCACGGTAAGGAAGGTAGAAAAGAAGAGTGCGACCATGGCATCCATGAGTATTCTAGAATAGTGACAGTTGCCGACGTATATTCAGCCTTACTAATGAAAAGAGTCTACAAAGAAGCATTTTCTCCACAGAAAGCTCTTGCAATCATGAAAGCAAACGCTGATACAGCATACGATCCCATTATATACAGGCCTTTTGAAAACAATGTCAAAAGATCGGTTCGGCTTTATGAGCTAATGGAAGAAAAAACCGCTCAAAAAGGTAAGATCATTGTTATTGACGATGATGACCACCATTCCTGTCGTCACAAGCATAATAAAGCTTTACCCTAGCTTTTAAAGCCTAGCCTACATTTCAGACAAGAATGCTCTTCCTTTCCACAATCGGCGCATATGCGAATCACGTGATCGGCAGACTTTTTACTTTTGAGTTTATCCTTGTCTTTACGGTCGGGAAACAAAGCTAGGGTTATATGTTTTACTGCAAAATAGAAGAGAACAACGGGCAGTGCTAACTTTCCTAAAGTAAAGATTACAGGCATCCCTCCTCTTGAGGCGATTAAAATCAGTACTAATACCCCTAGTAAAATTTTCCAATTTTTCATTACAGTCTTTCATTCTGCCTTTGTTGGTCGTGACCAATATGCTAATCCAAAGCAGGAAATAAGAATGATTCCAGCAGCTATCAAACCATAACGCCAAAACTCTGCACGACCTTCGGCGATTCCTTTTATTGTTAGCCTAATAACATCACCCTTTTTAGAATCAAATAAAAAATACTTGTCATACTTTTGTCCGTCTCCTTTTTTCGAAGACTGAAGATTATCTCCTTCAATCATAAGATCACTGGCAGTCATGATTGATATTTCATTGACATCTGTCGGTAAATTCAAGGTGAGTTCAGCTTGGCCATTTTCTGCTAAAGCTTTAAATCCAATGGTGTGAACATTATCACCAGGTTTAAAGCTTTTAGCAAACGAAAGGCCGCCATCTTTTCCCAAACTAAACTGGACACCATTAAAACCATCTTGGACTTGCCAATCTACAGTTTCTTGGGGAAGGACAACTTTAAATGTAGCATTTTCTTCCACTTCGCTATTATTTTGAACCATAAACATGTACTGGCCCCAAATAGCATCGACCCCTCCATGTAAAACATAAATGTAGCGAGGTACCATATTCACAGCACCCATTACTGGTCCACTCATAGACAAAAAAGCCAGTATCATTAGTGTCAATTTCACAGTCATTCCTTACTTATTGTGATCCATAATGTATTTCAGATAATCCTCGCGACGTGCTGCATCCAAATATCTTGTGGTTAAAAAATGCTTACGTTTATTCCAGATTCCTTCACTGATACGCTTGTCTGCAAAGGCAGACTCATCTTCTAAATATCTCTTCAGCAAAGATTCTTTAACCTTTTCCAGCTGCTCAATAGAGTTAATAGAAGAAGCTTCCTGGAGAAGATCTTGCTTGGCTAGAAAAAAGGGAAGTGTTAATGCTGCCACAACAAAAAGTACGACAATAATAGCAAAGATCACTTTTTACCTCCCTTCAACCGTCCCAGTGCGAATTGCATTTCTTCTATAATCTCCTCGTTAGATCTCACCCCAAAAGTTGTGATTTGAACCCTTCGTCGCCAAACGAATGCCCAAACAGCGATGGGACCCACGACAAGCAGGAGGATAGGAACTATCCAAGCTATGGCATTAAAGCCCTGTTTTGGGGGTTCCCTAAGAATCCATGGGCCGTAACGTTCCACAAAAAACTCTAAAATGTCATCTTTACTTTTACCTGCTTCAATTTGCTCTTTAACCTGATCCTTGATTTGTATTGAAAACCCCGCATCGGACTCCAACACACTAAGTCCAGTGCAGGTGGGGCATCTTAATTCGCCAGCAACATCCTTGAAAAACTGTTTATTTTCCTCAAAGTCATCATTCACAGCTGTTGCCGAACCAGCTACCCCAAGTAGCAATATATAAACTACAATGAACTTCAAACCTTAACCTCCCAATTGCCAGCAACCACATCGCGACTTTTATCCCCTCGATACAAGTCAAATAGAGATATCAGCCCTCCAACACACATAATAAACACAGCTAACCAAACCATCCGTACAGTAGGGTTGATATTTATTTTAAATGTGGCAGAATTGCCCGTTGCTTTATCAAAATCCACCAAAACCACATATACATCGTTCCAAAGATCACCCTGAATGCCAATCTCGTGGAAGGTCTGCCCCATCTTCGTAGGATACTGGCTCTGCGCTGGGAGTAAGTCCCCTATAGCTTTGCCATCTTTTCGGACGCTTATGGGGGCAGCGAACAGCTTCGCATTTTTATCTTTTAAAACTTGGATTCCCTTGTTCAGGGTAAACTCATAGCCAAACAGCTTAGCGGACTCACCCGCGTCCAGGGTAACCTTTTTTTCTAAACCACGATAATTACCTAGAAAACCTATAATAGCTATCAACACCCCTACGTGAGCTATAAAAGCACCAAAGTAAGCGAGGTTCCTTTTAAAGAAGAGTCCGTAGTTAAACTTAAGGCTTTTCAATCGGAAGTACAGATCTCCGAAAAGGCAGCCAATAGCCCAAGAACTGAGATACATACCCACAAGTTGAGCGATGAGCCCCTTGGTCTCTTTAGTTCTCATAACATCGCCCATAATCACCAGAAAGACGGTTATAGGAATCGCCACAACAATAGCTGAGAAAATAATTTTTTTACCGTGAGGTATCTCACTAGATTGGTAACGCATGAGGTTACCAAAAGCGATAACAACTGTAAAACCTAAACCAATCCACGGTGCAAATGCATTAAAATAGGGAGCTTGCACGCTGATTCTTTGATCTGTAGCCCATTCGGAAACAATGGGAAACATGGTGCCAATAAAAATTATTGCCGCAAATGAAAGCACTAAGAATTGAGTCACTACCAGTGCTGACTCTTTTGAAATCCCCCAAACTTTATCTGTTTCTGAAGGTAAGATAGAGGGGGCTCGCCACACGTAAACAATTATGGAGACCCCAAGAACACCAATAAGATAAAATAAGTAATTCTCGCCAACGGGTGATTCAGCAAAAGAATGCACTGAGGAGATAATGCCAGATCGGGTTATAAAGGTTCCAAAAAAACTCATAAAAAAGCCTAAAATAGACAGGATAATACTAAGACGTTTCAAATGACCAAGTTTGTCTTGAACCAGCAGGGAGTGGAGCAAGGCTGTTGCCATGAGCCAGGGCAAGAAGCTAGAATTCTCTACCGGGTCCCAAGCCCAGTAGCCAGCCCAACCCAGCTCTACATAAGCCCACCGACCTCCGAGGGTAATGGCAGCAGTGAGCAAAACCCAAGAAAACAATGTCCATCGTCGTACTGACTTGACCCAGCCTTGGGTTATGTCCCCATAGGCTAGGGCAGCCAAAGAGTAAGCAAAGGGAACGGCAAGGCTGACATACCCACCGAAAAGCATGGGCGGGTGAATTGCCATATATACGTTTTGTAAGAGTTCATTCATTCCCCGTCCATTGGTAGGTGCGGGTAGTTGAAAGGCAAATGGGTCAGAATGCGACAGCGCTAAGTAAAACATCCATGCCAAAACAGCTTGAATTGATGCCGCAACATAAGGCATTATATGTTCATTCTCTTCCGAATGAGACCAGATAGCGGTCACTCCAACAAGGGCTAAAAGCCAGGTCCAAAGAGTATGAGAGCCCTCCAAAGATGACCAGAAAGCAGTGATTGTAAATATCGTAGGCAGATCGTTGGATGAGTTTTTAGCTACATATACCAGACTGTAATCTCTTTCTAAAAAGGCAGAAAACAGTATCATACCAGCTATAGATACCATTACGGCTGTCGCCGTTAATGCCATTTTCGACGACAGATACAGCTTGCGGTGACGCCACTTAGCAGCGACTAAGGCTGCTAACACACCGTAAATACTTACGAGACAGCACATTAATATGAGAAAAAAGCCATAGTTTGCCATCATAGATTATTCTCCTGATCCCGTTTAACTGTGGGAATGGTTGCAGTATATTTTACATGAGGAGTATTGGATTACCAACAACCTACTTGCTGCTACCAGATTTAACTAATTGATTTACTTTGTAAAAGACTTATCTTGCAAAACAAGCCAATTTTCCGTAAAAAGGGCCTCTATTCCAGTTGTACAGTTCGTTTATTGGTCGCAATTGGTTATCATATATTTCAATCCAAAGGTCCCCTAGGATGCATAGTGTTTATGTAAAGACATTGGGATGCAAGGTTAATACCTATGACTCTCATGCCCTCGAAACAGAATTTAAAGCCAAAGGTTATCAGGTTGTTGAAAATCCAGAGCTGGCTGACATCACTGTACTGAATACTTGCAGCGTCACAGAGAACGCAAATAAGGAAGCACGTTATCTGCTTAGGAAATTTCGTCGTAGTAATCCAAATGCTTTAGTGGTCGCCACAGGATGTTACGTACAAACTGACTCTGCAAGCTTGATTGGCATGGAAGATATCGACCTTATTTTTCCCAATCAAGCAAAAGAGCGAATTGTAGCGATATCCGACGAACAGCATCGACTTAAAAAAGCGGGACAGCCCATTAGCATTCCAAAATTTCCTGAAGACCTTAAACCTGTCAAGAACAACAGGCAAGAACACTTCAAGTCGGTTTTGCAGATGACAGCGGCAGACCCCTCCCAAACCCGTGCCTTTTTAAAAATACAGGATGGCTGTAATGGCTTTTGTAGTTACTGCCTTATTCCCTATGCTAGAGGCGCTTCGCGAAGCGTGGCAGCCGACCAAGTGCTGACTGAAGTCCGGCGCTTGATAGATACCGGTATTAAGGAAGTCGTCTTTGCTGGAATCCACCTAGGGGATTATGGCCACGACTTAGGGTCCCAGGCCTTGAGCTTTACAGAACTCATTAAAACACTGTTTAGCTGGGATGATATGATCAGGGTGCGCATTTCTTCTTTGGAGCCACAAGAGTTACCGGAAAAGCTGCTAAAAGCTCTATCACAGCGGCCAGAGCTTTTTTGTGACCACTTCCACTTACCCCTCCAATCAGGTCATGATAGAATTCTAAAAATGATGCGCCGCACCTATGGAACCCAGCAATACCAAGAAACTATCGCCTTAGCAAAATCCTATTTTCCCCGCGCAAACTTTGGTGCTGATGTTATTCCTGGCTTTCCGGGAGAAACTGCCGAAGAAGCGCAAGCTACCATTGATTTTATCAAGTCTGTGGGTCTTAACTATCTTCATGTATTCCCATATTCGAAACGCCCCAATACTTCAGCAGCAAAAATGCCCCATCATTTGCCGCCTGCAATTATCCGCAACCGCGCCAAGGAACTGCGCGACTTATCCCAACAGCTTAAGCACGATTACTGCAGCTCTTTTATCAACCAGGAGAAGGTGGTAGTACTTTGGGAGAACGATAGGGACCATTTAGGCAGACAAGTCGGTCGCAGCAACAATTACCTTGAAGTCGTCGCTCCCAGCAGCGCCGCTGTGGAAGTTAACAGCCTAAGCAAAGTAAAGATCAAAGGATTTGTAGAAAAGGGCCGCATGCTAGGAATCCCAGACAGCTGCAGTTAAGGCAAGAAAAACTCTCGTTCCCGAGGGCTGGGTAAGCGGCAGCTTGCGCGCTTGCTAAAAAAACGGTAGCGATTACCAGCAATAACCCGGTAAAGGCTATCTAACCAGGGTTGGGGTAGGTACTGGATGAGCCTTACTGCCAAACTCCATATCCCCCCTAATCGCGATCCGATGGCTAAAACAGCTGCTGATTCTGTTACAATCTGACCATCACCTAAGACAACCAGGGAGTCTGGGAGCACTGCTTCCCCGATAAAGCGCTTCGCGGTCTCACCTTGCAGGGAACTGACTTTTATCTTTTGAGGATCTCCCACCGCTGTAATAAACCAAACAGCAGTGCTACATATATGGCAGTAGCCATCAAAGAAGACAATCCAAGGCTCAGGCTTAATACTTTGTTCTTGAAATCCCTTCAGTATGATCGCGCGCCTCATTCTTTCTCAGCTTTTGGGCTCCGCCCAGATAACTGTAGCTTTCATAGCCCAAAGCCTGCATTTTCTCAGCAATAACAGCAGTTTGCAAACCAAAAGGGCAGACAAGTATATAGACTTGGCTCTTGTCAAACTTCTTATAAGCTAGGCTTAACATTTTCATAGTTAGATGCAAAGCCCCAGGATAGTGCCAAGCATCAAACTCTTCCCGACTCCGACTATCGATCACCACAGCTGCTTCGGGAATACTGTCCGTAAAGAGGTAGGATGTCATCAAATCGCGATCTGATAGGCTGGAAACAGCAAGCTTTTTCACTGTAGATAAACAAGATTCCCGTAACTCCTGAGGTAGTTGCTGCTCCTGATCATCAACTGCTGCCACTTTAGCTTCCGTTACTGGCTTCTTAGGGTTAAGTGCGCAGTATTCCTGGATATGTTCACAGAGGAGATAAGTACCAATCTTCCTTGCTATCGCTAAAATTTCGTCCTTATCAAAGCTGACTAGGGGACGCATAATCAGGACAGGGGAGATAACATCAATAACCTGTAAGTTAGCCAATGTCTGGGAGGAAACTTGACCAACGGCCTCTCCCGTAACTAAGCCTTTAGCTCCTATTTTCTGGGCTAAGGCGCCGCAAGTCCTGTAAAATGTCCTTTTTAAGACAACTTGTGCATAGCTCGGCCGCACATTTTTGTTAATGGCTGTCGCAATGTCTTGATAATCGAGCACATAAATATCAGGCGCAAAGCCATAGGCCCATTGCTGACAAAGTCCTTTAACTACAGCTAAAACAGAGCGCTCATAGGCGGCACCCGCAAGATTGCAGAAGGCAAAATCGAGGGCCACACCACGCTTCATCATACGCCAGGCTGCAACTGCTGAGTCGAAGCCACCCGAAATCAAACAGAGAGCTTTTCCCTGAGAGCCTAAAGGCAAACCTTGTGGTCCAGGTATCCTGGCACTGAAGAAGTGAGCGCCCCGCGGATTCACATCAACTTCAAGCTTAAAGTCAGGATTCGTTAAATCGATTTTTCTAGCAAAGGCTCCTAGCTCAGAACCCAGAGCCACTTCGGCATCCAGCGAACTAAAGCCTGAGACCTGAGACCGCTTCACGCGAATACAAAGGGATTTCCCAGCTACTTCATCCTTATATTTGTCAACAATGATCGCCTTCATAACCTCAAGGCGCGGTTCACAGAAGTGCTCGATAGGTGAAAGAGAAGCTATACCAAAAACACGTGATAACGCTGCGATTCCTGCTTTCGTGTCTATAGTTACGTAGAGTCGACTCCATCGGTTTTCAATTGTATACGCCACTCCCGCCTGGGCTAAAGCCGCCCTCATATTTTTAATCAGTATATTTAGAAACCTAGACTTCACCCTGGGGGATTTTAGGTTAATCTCAGGAGCGACACGAACTAAAACTTGCATGGCCAAGACCCTTAAACGAATTAAGAAGGGGGCAATATGCCACATTATGATGCATATTTGAAGGGGAAAACAAAGACACTTTTTTAATTTTTTTCAATTATTACAGTTTATTACATAAATCACTATCATGGGATAGCATTCTACCTGCTAAATATATTAAAACTCCTTAAGATTTTTGCTTAGACGACGGAAGTTCCGCAAGAAACTATAAGTGGTTTCCTTGGAGGCATTTTAATGATTTCCGATAAAAAATTAATTTGGCAAGGCCCCCTTCATGAATTTGGTGGTAACCGCAACTACATTTTGCACTGCTCTATACACCATGGGCGGAATACCATGGAAATCACGTACCAGCTACAGGGTGATGTCTCTTCCCTAGAGGGAATCGTCCCCAAAAAGGATAGTCACTTTTGCGACAACCTATGGCAAACGACGTGCTTTGAGTTTTTCTTACGGGGCCACGAAAACTCTTATATCGAATGGAATCTTAGCTGTAGTGGCCAATGGGCTTGCTACCAGTTCAGTAGATACCGCCAAAAAATTGGGAATAAAACCCAATTCCCGCCATCAATCCAGCATGGCATCGCCGGCCATCAACTTGAATTTGCTGTTAGCTTACCCATCTTTACAGCGCTCGAGCCTAAGGCGGGACACACATTTCAGCCAGCCACTATCCTGAAGCCCGATGAAGGGAAGGCACTCTACTTTGCAGCTCAACACTCCCGGGAAGCTGCCGACTTTCATGACGCAGCAGTTTTTTTACCTTTCCCCCCGGAAGTGGCTAGCCCCTGAGTACCAGCCTTTTAAAGCCTTCTAGTATCAACGACTCGTAGAAACCGACGTCCAGACTTTTTGCCAGGACCTGTCCCGTGCCTCCGGTTACATATATGCGCCACGTTCCCCCATACTTTTTTAAAAGATCAGTGCGCAGCTGTTTCAGCATCAGCGCTGCCCCTTGGACAATCCCACCAGCAATGGCGGTTTTAGTATTTTCGCCTAAGCTCAGGGTTTGCGGAATTTGCTTGGGAAGTGCCAATAAAGGTAATTGATCCGTGCTATCATGCAGTGCTTTTAAAGCGGTATTAAAACCTGGAATAATCCAGCCTCCGCGATAGATCCTATCAACCGTTAAAACCTCCACGGTCAACGCTGTTCCACAGCTAACCCCAATTTTATGGTGGGAGGGATCTATGGTTGCTAGCGCTTCAACTAAAGCTACTCGGTCAATACCAATTTCTGAAAATTCGTAGCCACTAAAGTCTACTACAATCGGTCGTTTTTTTATGGGAACCACGGTCAAACCTAAGGTCTGAGCCAGATTCCAAAGCGCTGCTGTAAAACTTCTGTTCACCGAACCGACATGAAGCGGCCAATCACCGCTGGGAACCAAAGCCCTAATGGCGTCGACCTTAGATTGCTCTATACTTTCGGCAAGGTTGATATACCAAACATGAGGCAACGCAGTACGGCTAGAAAAAAAACCCAGCTTCAGCGACGAGTTTCCTACATCCGCAACAAAAAGGGGGCTCTCAGGATTTTGATATAGCCATTTGTAGTTATGGTGACTCGAACTGAGAGAGGTTTCTTTCTGAGATTCTAAGTTCATCAACTTTAGAGTGCCCGACTGTTTGTTTAAATCCCCCTGAAATAAGACTTCATGACCATCCGTCCATGGTTGCCCCTTATCCAAAAAGAACTCATCCAAGCGATGATCTAGGGGCTGCTGCCAGTGCTCCAAAAGCCATAAGCTGATTGCTTTTATGCTGGTAGCAATTTCTTCTTCTGTAAACCATCTCCCCAGGATGGCTCCGATACTAATTGTCTGCTGGTCGTTTACCTTTGGGGCTAGATTAAAGTTGAGCCCCACACCAATCAAGCATGGCCCAAAGGAATCTCCACTAGCTTGGGTTTCGCAAAGAATCCCACCAACCTTTGCACCTCCAAATAACAGGTCATTAGGCCACTTTAGGGTTAGACATAAATTAAAGGATCGTTGAAAAAACGATGCAATGAGATATCCTACACGTAGTGGTATTGTACTGATAAGCTCCGGGGCCACACGATACATGGGTACAGCAAGGGTAAAGTAGGCATTACCTTTGGGACTTGACCATTGGCGTCCGGTTCTGCCCCGCCCTCCCGTCTGGGTCAAGGCTGTAACCAAGAAAGGCAACTTTTCACCGGCCTCTAGCATCTTTCGTGCTTCGATTGATGTTGAGGTTAGCTCTTTTTTTGTAAAAATTTTCATGAATTAAATATCGAACAACAAGCTAAGATCAGACCAATGTGCGCTGTGGATCACAGAGCTTGTAGAAATAAAATCCACACCCGTCTGGCTAATCTGTCTTATGTTGTGCATGCGCACATTCCCCGAGGCCTCTAACAGAGCCCTTCCGTTTACTAAGGCCACCGCTTCTTTCATCACGTCAATGGTCATGTTATCCAACATGATGATATCTGCACCTGACTCTAAAGCTTCGCGCACTTCATCGAGATTTGTTGTTTCCACCTCTATTTTGAGAGTGGGAGGCAGACTTTCTAACAATTTTGAAATGGCTTGGCTGATTCCTCCTGCCGCTCTTATGTGGTTCTCTTTGACAATCACACCATCGCAAAGGCCAAATCGATGATTCCTAGCGCCTCCTACAACCGTTGCGGATTTCTCCAATATGCGCAAACCAGGCGTAGTCTTGCGGGTATCCAAAAGCTGAGTCCTAGTACCTTTTAGCTCATCCACAAATTGGCGAGTTGTTGTAGCTATACCACACATGCGCCCCATCAGATTCAAGGCAACCCGCTCACCCTTCAAAATGGAGCGAGCGCGTCCATTGATCTCTAATAGTACAGCTCGATCAGCTACTTTGGTACCATTGCTAACCTTGACGACAACGTCTAAAGTGGGATCAACCTTTTTAAAAACAGCTTTTGCCACATCCATGCCACAAGCAATACAGCTTTCCTTGGCAATGATTTTAGCCGAAGAATTGGTATCTTTCTCGATACATATGTCTGTAGTCCAGTCACCGTATCCCCAGTCTTCCTCCAAGGCTCTTGAAATAATAGGTTCTAATTGAATTTCATGAAGTTCATGCATCTGAGCCCCCCTCCGGAAGAATTAACCATATCGAATTCCAACATCCTTTGTCGGTACCTAAAAATAAATGATAGCTGTAGATCTGTCTACCTAAGGACGGTTCCCGTACGACTAAAGTCGGGATAAGCCCAGTGCTCCCATGCCTAAACAATCGGCGCTGACCATGCGAAGCTTTGGGTCTGGGCTAGCTCTGATCACTTTTCGGAGAGGAGTCGGGCCTTTTCAGAACTTAAAGTTTTGATTTCTTTAGTTATAATCTCACGGGCAATTTTGGCAAAATGCCGCTCACAATAGTCCAGAACTGTTTTTTCAACAATCTTCACCATTTCATCCCGTAAAAAGGGCTCCAAAAGTCCTTGGACACGCTCCATATCTCCCAAAGACAGAGAGGTTCCCTCTTCTTCTGAGGTAAATTCCTCGTGGTCATCTCCTAAGTAGCGACTCTTTAAGCCCTCACTGCTCTCATCGGGGGGAGGAGGAGGGGGAGTAAAACTACCTTCTTGATCGATACTACTAAAGTTAGGCATATCATCAGTTGGCGAGCGAGTTTCCGTATGTAGTTCGGTGGTCTCACTACGCGCCATTTCTGTCTCAAATTTGATCATATCAGGAGAGCGATATTCGGCATTGTCTGGTTCATAATCCCCATGTTCATCATAGTCACCTTCTTCAGGTTCATAATTATTATTTGCTAGCAGCTCAGATTCTTGGTTTTGGTCAAAACCAAAATGATCGTCTTCAGCGCTTTCCTTAAACAAGTCTTGCGGCACTTCTGACAGTGGTTGATCTGGCATACTAAAGGGAGCTGCATCTTCTAACTCGGTTGTTTCAGCATGTCCTGCAGAGTCTTGGGGTGGCTGGGTGTCTTCCAAACTTATGGGAACAGGGCTACTCTGTTTCAAGGAACCCTTTTCATAAGACACATTGCTAATATCTATCCGATTGACCATTGAGCTAGGTGGATCTGGTATAGGTTCCGCCGGCTCCGGCTGACCCGGAGCCGAAGATGGCACAGGTGGCGACGGCAGCGGCGGTAAGGGAATCTTTGCCTTGCTATGGGTTCCTGAACCAGCAAAGGTTGGAGGTGGTGGCGGCGCGCCCACAGGAGTATGACGTGGTCCTACTTCATGTCCCAGGCTATTCCATGCGGTTGCTACTAAGTCTGCAGCTTCAAAGGGTTTCGCTAGAAAGGAGTGGAATCCAAGTTGGTGGAAACTTGCCTGATCAACACTGTCATAAGAACCTACCAAGATAACAAAGGGAATGTTACGGAGTCTTTTCTGAAGGTTAAAGTAGTCTTGAGCACCTTTGATTCCCGGAAGGCTTGCATCAGCAATGACAAGGTGAGGAGGGTTTTGACTTCCAGCGTTAATAGCCTCAATGTAACTATTAGCAACAGCGATATCTACAGCGTAGGGAGCAAAAGCTAACTGTACTACTTTTTGAATTGTCGATGAATCATCAATGACAAGAAATTTTTCCACCACATCCTCCTCTTCCTATTCTATGATAACAGAAGGTGGTCATAATGAAATAGTGGACCCAGATCGGAGTTAGATCAAGGTTGGTAACCAACAGCTAATCGCATACGGTTATCCTAGGCGAGAACTCGAAAGCTTTTCATTAAACACCAATAGGATTAATGCCCTGACATGCTTCCTATTTTCCTTAATGGCACGTAATATCAGCAGATAATCATCCCAAGAAAAAAAGGTTTCTTTGCCGCTATTTAATTCCATAAAGCATTTAGTTCTAAGATTCTCCAAATACACTGCCTTACTTTCGTAAAGCCTTTTTAGAGTATCAGGGTCTAAGCCCTGCTCATTAATGGGTTTGAGAAGCTCACCCATGATCTCGCGGTAAGTTTCAAAATCCGTAGAGCCAAAATCTCCCATGGAGATCACCTCGCATCCTGCGATTAAAGTCAATCCTAATAAAGTGGGTTTCGGTGACTTAGTAGCAAACTTAAGAACGTTCCAAAACGACTTCACTGGTAAAATGGTAAAGATAAAGAGATTGTAAAAGGAAGCCAAGTTGTTATACTGATCTGCCAATTTCACTGGAGGAAGTTATCTGTGAGCATTTTCAGCGGAAGTTTGTCGTTGAGCCGTTATCGGATCATAGGAGCCTCAGGCCCTCCCTCTCTTAGCCAACTGAATCAAAAGTTGAAGGTTTACCAGGCCAAACCATTAGAGCTAGCATCTCCCAAAGAGCTATGTTTTGGATGGGAGTTACCGGCTATTGGGGATACTTCTGACCTTCCTGAGGGAGCTGACTGGGACATGTCTTATTGTCAGCTCGAAGAAGGCTACCTCATGCGTATTAGGGTCGACAAGAGAAAGATTGCTCACCCCGTCCTTCAGTTGGTTTATCGGAAAAAGATGACTACCTTAGAGCAGGACAACGACGGTAAACGCCTGTCGCGGCAAAAAAAGAGAGACTTACTGGAGGAGACTCGGCAGGAACTACTTAGTCAAAGCTTGCCCAATGTTAGCTATACGGATCTTTTTTGGGATGAAGTTAGACATGAAGTGATGCTATTTTCCACAAGTAAAGGGGTTCAAGGAATATTCGAAGAATTATTCCGTAAAACTTTTTGTGAACATTTAGGGCTAAGTCTGATAAAAATCGCCCCACCCTTACTTGGGTTATCACAGGAAGAGTGGCAAGAAAGTATGTCATCGAAGACGATAGAGCGCATGAGTCACACTCTACCGCATGATCTAGAAGGTACAATTAATTGATATTAAAGCTGAAAGGAGTAAGTTTTGGCACTTAATAAACAATCAAAAATTTCTATTGGGGAGTGGTTTTTTCGCTATAGGGACTATACCCCCATCCCCCTTATTATCATCCTCTTGATTTGGTGCGAGCCCTCTGTAACCTCAGCAACTTTAGGGCTATTTAGTATATTTTTTGGAGAGCTATTCAGGGTTTACAGCGTCAGTTTTATTGGAAGTATCTCCCGCACACGCTCTGATAGTACGGGGCAAAAACTCATCGTCAGTGGGCCCTTCGCTTTTGTGCGTAATCCACTTTATGTAGGCAACTTTTTTGTCTCGGTAGGCTTTGCCATTTTCTCAGGTGTCTTTTGGATCGTTGCTGTTACGGCTATCGCTTTTATCGTGCAGTATTTCTTTATTGTTAAGTACGAAGAAGCCATTTTAACAAAGACTTTTGGTGAAGACTATATAAGTTACCGAAAACGCGTACCGGCTTTCTTTCCCGCATCTTTCCCTAAGTTAGATCAGCTGGAATGGCCCCGAGACTACTCCCACGCCCTCAAGAGTGAAAGAAGAACCCTGTCGACGATCCTTGCCCTTATCGCGTTTCTCGTCGCTCTAGCGTGAGTCAGCTTTAAAAAAGGTCCTCTATGCTATAGAGGACCAAACACTCCCTTATACTGCCTACAGAAATTATGTTTTCGACTTCTGGGGTTGCCCCGTACAAACAACTGCAGAAGCCTTTGGGGATGGCCGCATTTGCAACCGTTTCCAAAACATCTGACTCCCCTCGGTAATTTCCCAATCGAATCCCACATAGGATAGCTTTTCCCAAATTGATTTAAGGTGAGCATAGGAGATCTGAGCTAATTCAAGGCTGGAAGATGGCTCTGTACCTTTTATAATCATATTCAGTGCATGACGTGGTCGCCCCAGATGCTCAAGACCCACCAGATAATCAGACCATGCATGGCCATGGTAGCTCTTAATTTTTAGACGATTTAACAAATATTCCTGAACGGTAAAGCTGAAGTTTTCAAAATAGAAGGCAATCATAGCAAAAAAAGTCTCATATGTTTGTTGCTGTTGCCATTGTTTAAAGCAGTGAGTGAAGTAACGACGTTGGCTGTGATCTAAAGTTATATTCATTTTTACCCAGAAGGCATCTAATTTATCTTCAAGGGTATTTTGTGGTTCAGATAATATTTGATCGATCCAACTATTCCAAAAATCTCCTACTTTCGGATGAGCTTCCTGAGAAGTCCCCAAGTCCAATGAAGCTGGCTGCGGAGGCCTTGACTTTGGTGTTGCACCATGCTGATCCTGCTTCGGCTGCTGAGGTGATGCAAACCCTTGCTTGTGCTTATGACGACCTTCTTCCATTTTCCGTTCTGCAACCGCTTCCCGGTTCGGTCCACGGTTTTGGAGGCCTGTATCTCCCATGGCATCAGGATCTGGTTTCCTTGACTTAGGTTCTTGGGATTTCTGCAAAATATCACTAAGACTTTTTCCGCGTTTGGGAGGGAGTTGGCTTTTATTAATTTTTGATGTCCCCTCAACCTGGGATGCATCGAAGTTCAGAGAAGAGTTGACTGGACTCGCTGCCTGCTTACGTAAGCGTTTGAACACTTCCCGTGCCTTGTCTTCAATACTTGTAGCTAAATTTTTTTCAGGATCTTGAAATGCGCGCTTTTGCTTGTTTGCGGATGATTTAGGAAGATCGGAATCTTCAGCTTTAAACTGCTTCTCGCTCGGAGTTACAGCGAGATCTAAAGGGGGAGTTTCATGATAATCAGCAATTCTTGTTAAGACCGGGATATCATCAAATTGCTTGCGGGGCAGAATCTTAGGTACTTTAAGAACATTCGGTCCGAGCTTATGGGAGGAGGGTCCTTGATCGCGTTGCTGAGCCTCGGGAACATGGATACGAACTTTGGCCCGCTGTGGGGTCGGAGGGGCTCCTGGGAGCTTGGCGGTTTCTTTGGAATCAACGGAACCTTCCTCAGCTTTTACAGCGTCGGCAATGCGTATTTCCAGTATTCTGCGCTCCCGCGTAACCACCTCGGCTTTGTCTCGTTTACCAAGAGAAAGAAAGCTGGCTTCGACCAGCTTAAGAACTTCAATTTCATCCAATGGCCTCTTGATAGCGCGGGCTTCTTTTAAGGCCATATAAGCAACCCTTAAAGCTGATAAGGGTTGAGCATTGACTATCAAAGCTCCTAATCGGTATAGCAGGACCAAACGCGACTGACTTGGCTCATCGATGAGAAGAGCCAAGAAGCGATCGACATAGGTTTGATTCTCGGGAGAGCTTTTTATTTTTTCTAAAAAACTCTCCAAGCCTTTGGACATACAATCCCCAGATCCGAAATTGTCACCGGTCTCAGCGTGACTTCGGAAAAAAATACCCTCATTAACAGGGGTTAACTCCGGTTTGTTTTTTCCTCGCGCTTTGATTCCGGCGAAATATGCATCCGCTGCGTACGCAATTGACCACGGGCTTCAAAGCATTATGCTAAGCTGATTTTCAGATCTCGGATTAACCCTTATCTCAAGGGTACCATACAGAGACAGGCAAGAAAGACTAGGCTATTTTACCTTTTCAACATACTCGCTCGAACGGGTGTCTATTTTAAGAATATCACCTTCAGATATATGAAATGGTACCGAAACGGTCAGTCCGGTTTCCAAGGTCGCTGGCTTACCACCGCCAGAGGAAGTATCTCCTTTGATGTTAGGTTGGGTTTCCACGACCTTTAACTCTACAAAGTTATCAATTTCGACAGAAACAGGGCGGCCTTGAAAAAAAGTGACCTTTACAATGAAGTTTTCCACTATAAAGTCCTTGGCATCAGAAATATCATCTAGGGTTAGACCTACTTGATCGTAGGACTCCATGTCCATAAAAGTATAAGTTTGTCCATCATTATAAAGATATTGCATTTCCTTAGTTTCAAGGTCGGGGACGGGAACCTTGTCGCCAGACTTAAAAGTAACCTCTAAGACCTGTTTGGTTTCTAGATTTTTAAGCTTTGTTCTAACAAAAGCAGCACCCTTTCCTGGGTTGACATGCTGGAAGTCAACTATTACAAAAGGTTTACCGCTGTACTCTATTTTGAGTCCTTTTCTAAAGTCCGTAGTGACGTACATATTTTTATTCCTAAGATCCAAGTCCTGATAAAAAGGATAGTTTATACGAAATCTTTTCAGTGCCGGCAAGAACTCCCTCACCCTTCGAAAATATCATGTTCCTCTACCATTTCATAGGCTCGTTCTTGGCTTTGATTGGGACGCCTTGACTTTGTTCAGTTCCTGCAACAGCAACTTATGCCTCAATATGCGCAGTAGGGGTCCTTTATAACTGTCAAACTTTACTAAAGACTGCCTTTGAATTCCCTGACCTGGTCCCTGGACTTCCTTACCGCTAGTGGAGTGAATAACCTTGCCAATCCCTTGCCGCGTCACTTCTTCAACCATCACCACATGACCAGGGTATACCAATATATCACCAGGAAGAATGCGACGTGGTTTACGGCCCAAATCGACCCAAAAGAAATCTTTTTCTAGCTCAAAGGCTGATTTGCGAACCATCTGCTTAGTGGTTAAATAAGGTGCTTTTAACCCTGCTCCTTTATAGACTAGTGAAATGAAGTGAGAACAATCTAAACTACATTTTGTGCAAACGGGACATCGGTGAAGTCTTTCTTTTGCCTCAGGTTTATGGCGATCCAAGCATTGAGTACAGGCATCACAGTATACAGCGGCACCGACCCGACTGCCACCATAGACATATGAAATATTGGCCTGATTCAACAGGCGATCAGCTTCCGCTAAAACCTTATTACGTATAGGTAAGCTAAAGGCTTCTACTTGCCATAAAAGCATGAGAACTATACAAAAAAATATCTTATTCACCTGACTATCCTCAAAAGTTAGTATCTCATATGAAAATTTCCCTAATCAGGGTGTCAATATCTGAAAATAATAAAAGAAAAATAGACCTGAGGGAAAGAGAATAACTCCGCAATATTTTTCAAAAATCAAAACCCAGATTTAAAATGATAAAATAAATCCTTGCATCATTCTTATACAGTGAATAAGCTAACTTGCCCGTTCTTTTTTCTCCGGATATCCCATGGAACCTAAACACCGCAACGACTATTGGCCTATCGACGATGGTCCTAGTTTTCCAAACTTTCCCTTTCCTGGCCAGGTACGACTTATCATCGAGAGTGCCCCCTGGCAATTTGCGCTGTTGCTCCATGGTCTAGAGATCTCCAAAAGCACTGTTAAGGCTTCCATTGATCGCAAGAGATTTGAACGATACTTTACTTTCGATGACATGCCACAGCTGTTTCGCATCGAAGGTCAGTACCTGATTCAACTAGAAGCGGACTCAGAGCATCTGCCCATAGTTTCACTTCATGCAGAATTAGCGCGACGGGAACTCAGCGTTTCGGGGATTACCCTCAGCTTTAATTTTTTAAGGAATACATCTGAGTTAGATGAATTGATGCAGCACTTGCAGAGCACTAAATAGTTTACTAAATAGTACCGATAAGAGTGGAAGCGAATAGCGGTGAAAGAGTTTTAATTGCTAACCAAGGCAAATGCTGGTATTTCATAAAGCTATTTTATGTCATTTTTGCCAACTAAATAGGACGGTATTGCCTTGCGTAGTAAAAATGCAGACGTCACATTGGAAGCTCTCTATAAGATATTTACGATCCCCGAATCGGAAGATAGCACTCTTGGTCGTATCGAGAAAGAAATCTCACAGAACCTTAGAGGCTTTTTAAAAGCGCATATCGTATCTTCCGATACACTACCCATAAACCTAGAGAAAGAGTTTTCCGAATATAAGGTTCCAGATAATCCTATTTATGTATCCGAGCAAGCTGACTTTTTATTATCAAATGTAGTGTCTCAATCGGTTCATACGGCTTCCCCACGGTTTATTGGCCACATGACATCGGCACTACCCTATTTTATGTTACCCCTAGCCAAGATGATGATAGCTCTGAACCAAAATTTGGTAAAAATTGAAACATCTAAGGCTTTCACCCCTTTAGAGCGCCAGGTTATAGGTATGTTGCATCACTTAGTGTATCGCAAACCTAAACTCTTTTACAAAAAAAACCTTCAGCACCATGAAGTTGCCTTGGGTGCATTTTGCTCCAATGGCACCATAGCCAATATAACCTCGCTTTGGGTCGCTTTAAATAAAGCCCTACCCAAAACCAAACATTTTGATGGCGTTAGTGAAGAAGGATTATTTGCGGCACTACAGCATTACGGTTACAACGGCGCTGCAATTTTGGTCTCGAAACGGGGCCATTACTCCCTACAAAAAGCAACTAATCTGCTAGGCATTGGTAAAAAAAACCTCATATCTATCCCCACAAGCCATAATAACAAAATCCGTACCGACCTTCTTGAGAACAAAATTGCAGAACTAAAAGCTAAAAAAATTGCCATTGTTAGCGTTGTTGGTATTGCTGGTACTACCGAAACAGGAAGTGTTGATCCGCTACAGATGATGGCAAAAATTTGTCAAAGGGAAAATATCCATTTTCACATCGATGCTGCCTGGGGTGGTCCCACGCTGTTTTCACGTACCCATCGTCACTTACTGGATGGAATTGAAGAAGCTGACTCTGTCACTTTCGATGCCCACAAGCAGCTTTACGTCCCTATGGGGGCTGGTTTTGCCCTTTTCAAAGACCAACATACCCTAAGGCATATCGAACACACAGCTGAATACATCATACGCAAAGGTTCCCGTGATCTCGGTCGGAAGACTCTTGAAGGCTCTCGTCCAGGAATGGCTATGCTAGTTCACTCTGGCTTCAGAATCATCGGCCGCCGAGGCTATGAGATGCTCATTGATATGGGAATTGCAAAAGCTAAGCTATTTTCAGAAATGATCGATGCAGCTCCAGACTTTGAGCTGGTAACAAGGCCAGAGCTGAATATTCTCACTTACCGTTATGTTCCGGAAAACGTGCTAAAATACTTAAGCGATGCTTCTCAGTTTGAGAAAAAGCGCATCAATGACCACCTCAATCGTCTAACAATTACGATTCAAAAAGAACAGCGCGACAAAGGCAAGACCTTTGTATCCCGGACGACGCTGCAAACCAAATTATACGGTGAGCAAAGTATTAACGTTTTCAGGGTGGTACTTGCCAACCCCCTCACCCATAAGAAGCATCTTGTGGAAATTTTGGCAGAGCAAAGAAGAATCGCACGCGACTTAATGGACGCTGAGTCAATTTTTACGAAAACAGGCACCTAAGAATCCCATTGATGGCCGCGAAAACAAGAACCTGCCAAGGTTTTTATGGATTAGAGCTTTTATCTTTTTGAGAACTCTTTTGCTCTTTCCATTTCTGGAATTTTTCTAAATCCCCCTTAAGGGAACCTAGGACAAAGCTCAAGACGGTGACATCATCGATCAACCCCTTTAATGGAATAAAGTCAGGAATAAAATCGAGAGGATTTAAAAAATAAATCAAAGACCCCACGAAAAGGACAATACTTTGCCAAGGTATTTCTCTATATTGTCCTTTTATATAAGACTTCAGCATTTCCATGCCAGTAATGAGATCCTGTTTGATAGCTGTAAACTTTGGAATCTTGACCTGAGCTATTTTCCGCTGGACCCGATTGACGAATTCCAGGGATCGGTTTCCTTCGGATAAAATTTTCTCAGCTGGTTTTTTTAGGCGATCTAAAACTGACTGAACATTCATAATATTTCCTAATGACGAATAATTTGTTGTAAGAATCTTTGGCTGCGTTCTGTCTTCGGATGATTGAAAAATTCTTCTGGTGGGGCTTGCTCTACAATCATACCTTCATCCATAAACACGACCCTATCAGCAATCTCCCGTGCAAAACCCATTTCGTGGGTCACGCAGATCATAGTCATACCAGACTTTGCTAATTCTACCATGACTTCTAGGACTTCTGAAATCATCTCTGGATCCAGCGCTGAAGTTGGTTCGTCAAAGAGCATCAACTGGGGATTCATACAAAGCGCTCGAGCTATGGCGACACGCTGCTGCTGCCCTCCAGACAATTGATGAGGCATCTTTTCAGCTTGTTCTTCAATGCGCACCCGTTCGAGCAATTGCCTGGCTTGTTTCTCGACATTCTGACGATCTCTTTTCTGAACCCAGATGGGCGCTAGGCAGATGTTTTCGAGAACAGAAAGATGAGGAAAGAGATTAAACTGCTGAAACACCATCCCCACTGATAGCCTTACATTTTCAAAATCCTTCTCTTTCTTTATGCTCACCCCCACAACTTCCAGTTCGCCATCATCTAAGCGCTCAAGCCCATTCAGGCAACGGATAAGAGTTGACTTCCCTGACCCTGAAGGGCCACAAATAACAACCTTATCCCCTTTAGCAACTTTAAGGTCGATACTACGCAAAACCTGAAGTGCTCCGAAAGAATTCTGAGCTCCCGTTACCCTAACAATCATGTCTTCTTCAACTGGCATCAAAGCTCCCTATGAGGATAACCTGGTCTCTACTCGCATACTAAGGCGTGACATAGTAAAACAAAACAAAAAATATACCATCGCGATAAAGATATAAGCTTCTAAGGAATAACCTAACCATTCAGGATCTGAGAGTGCCGATTGCACCACCCCCAATAAATCAAAGAGCCCCACAATAAGGACCAGAGTAGTATCTTTAAATAAACTGATAAATGTATTTACGATGCCAGGAATCACATGCTTTAAAGCTTGGGGTAATATTATTAAAGCCATCCCTTTTCCGTAACCAAAACCCAAAGCCTTTGCGGCATGGTACTGACCGGCATCGATGGCTTGCAACCCCCCACGCACAACTTCAGCCATATAGGCTGCAGAAAACAAAGTTACCCCAAGCAAGCAGCGCAACAGTTTATCGGTATTCCAACCGGGGGGGAAAAATAACGGAAGCATCACGGATGCCATAAACAGAACTGTTATTAGGGGCACTCCTCGCCAGAACTCAATATTTCCTATACATAGCCACCGGATGATAGGTAAGGGGGATATGCGACCTAAAGCTAACAAAATTCCCAGGGGTAATGATGCCATAATGCCAATAAGCGAAATGACCAGAGTCAGGAGCAACCCTCCCCATTGATCCGTTGCAACAATTTTCAATCCTGGGAACCCACCATATACCACCCCCCAGGTTAAGAGAAGTAAGACGCAAAAGCTAATCAGAAAGAATAATATCTGTGTCACCCCCCTTCTGGTGGCGCTGTAGACCAAGCAGGCCAGAAAAACAATGAACGCGACAACAGGTCGCCACTGCTCTTCTTCGTCATAAAAACCAAAGAAAATCTGTTCCATGCGTACCTTAATAAAAACCCAGCATGCGCCGCCGCTTGAACAAGCGGTGCGCGTGTCTCCAGCAAAGTCAGCTGATATAACGAACCAATCTACAATCTTGGGTATTAGATAGAGGGCTAAAGCTACAATGGCTAGAGTAAAAATCGTATCGATAGGATTCCTGAATAATTTACTTTTAAGCCAAGTATAGATCATGCTCGCTCTCGCTGGTTTGTGTGAAGATTATAGCGATTCATCAATAGAGAAATAATTAGGCTTATCGAAAGATAGACAAACATAGTCAACAAAATAATCTCAAAGGCTTGCCCTGTTTGGTTGAGAACAGTTCCTGCAAAGACTAAAACCAGATCGGGAAACGCGATGGCTGACGCTAAAGACGAGTTCTTTGTAAGGTTTAAGAACTGGCTTGTTAGCGGGGGTATAATGACCTTCATAGCTTGTGGGATCACAATAAGACGTAAGGTTTGCCAGCGCGAAAGCCCCAAAGCAAAAGCGGATTCATGCTGACCTTTTGATACGGATAATATACCAGCTCTGACAATCTCTGCAATAAATGCCGCTGTATAGCTTGCTAGGGCCACAACCATAGCAACAAATTCCGGTGGTAATTGAAGACCTCCCTTAAAGTTAAACCCCATGAGTTGGGGGAATTCTATGTTCCATCGCGACGATCCTAGGGTTACCAGTATGATAGCGCCACCAGTTAGCAGAAAGGTCTTTGAATGTCTCTTCCAGAAGGGAGTCCGAAAGTATTTCATTGCAATGAGGGTCAATACCACAACCATTATCCCCCCTATTACCATAGCCTGGCTTTCCAAAGTCATGCTAGGTATATATAAGCCTCTGATATTCAAAAAAACCATATCAGCCAATGAGAGACTTTGTTTGGGTGCTGGTAGAGACTGTAACACCGCAAAGTACCAAAAAAATATCTGTAATAACAAAGGAACATTACGCAACGTTTCTACATATATGGCCGCAAGGCCAGAGACCAAAAGGTTTGTTGATAAACGGGCTATGCCCACCAAAAATCCTATGAGTGTTGCGAGGATGACCCCCAGGGCCGCAAGTACCAGAGTATTAAGGATAGCAACCCAGAAAGCTCGCAAGTAAGTGGAAGACTCCTGATAGGAGATCAAATGGAAGGAAATATCAAATCCGGCTTTCTCCGTCAAAAAGCCAAACCCTGAACTAATGCCTCGGGTTTCCAAATTTTGGAATAGATTATAACCCAGGTATATCATGAAAATAAACAGCAGCCCCAGAACCCCAAGCTGCCAGAAGATATGTCTTTGAAACTTTATTTGTCTCATGTTTGGTATACAATTCGCTAAGTGGTTTACCATCAACGAAAGGGCATCGCATAGTGCAAACCACCATCACGCCAAAGCTTATTAAGCCCTCGGGAAATTTTTAACGGGCTTTGCTGGCCGAGATTTTTTTCGTAAAGCTGACCATAATTGCCCATCTGCTGGATGACCTTATAGGCCCATTTAGGATCAAGTCCCATTTGTTTACCGAAACTTCCCTCGACACCTAATAGACGCTTGATATTCGGGTTTGATGATTTAAGCAACTCCTTAACATTTTTGCTACTGATACCTAATTCCTCGGCCTCTAACAGCGCATACAATGTCCACCGCACTATATCGGCCCATTGATCATCACCCTGGCGTACTGATGGGCCCAGTGGCTCCTTGGAAATGATTTCTGGTAAAATCATGTGATCCGCAGGCTTTTTCAGAATCTGCTGGGTAGCATATAAGCCAGATTGATCGTTAGAAAGAACGTCGCAACGGCCAGCATCATAGGCTTTGGTCACCTCATCATTTTTTTCAAAAGCAACAATTTTATAAGTCATTTTCTGGGAAAGAAAATAGTCGGCAAGATTTAGCTCCGTGGTCGTCCCCAAGTTTACACAAACTGTAGCTCCATCGAGTTCCTTGGCTGATTTGACACCCGCGTCTTTCCGGATCATAAACCCTTGCCCGTCATAATATGTTACACCAACAAAGTCTAAACCGAGACTGACGTCCCGAGAAATAGTCCAGGTGGTATTACGAGATAATACGTCAATCTCTCCTGATTGTAAGGCTGTGAACCGCTCTTTTGCAGAGAGGGGGGTGAACTTAACTTTTTTTGCATCCCCCAAAACAGCAGCGCTAAGCGCTCGGCAAAAATCAACATCAATACCTTGCCATGTTCCTTTTTTGTTAGTGCTGGAAAACCCAGGTAATCCAAAGTTTACCCCACACTTAATGTGACCTCGTCGCTTAATGAGCTCTAAGGTCGATGGGGTCGCAGCAGCAGTATGACATACAAACACAGCCAATAACATGCTAGTAATTCTAGCTCCCATTTCCACTCCTTCTGTGCTGGTTAAGCAGGATCTTTTTTTAAAAGTTTATAGCAAATCTTGCGATTATAGCAAACACACTAGAGATCTTCAAAAGCTGAAACCAGATGGAGGTGCTGCGGCATTGCAAGCCAGTTGCCCGGAATGTAGGAATAAGATAGAAATGGGGGTCTAATAATGGAGATTAGGACTTTCCTATGTCACAATTACAACACTCGATGTTTCATTCCGTCTTCTTCCCCGATGAAAATGAGGAAGGTGGCACCATTGAATCTCAGCTGCTCTTGCAAAAAGTTCTACGCTATCGCGCTCCCGTTGACCGTGCTATTAAGACTTGCCGCATGGTGGTTTTTGATTTTGAAACCACGGGTCTTGACCCACAAAAAGATCGTATCATTGAAATTGGCGGACTTCTGGTGGAAAAAGGGATTGCTGTCGATGAGTTTTCATCGCTCATCAAGCCCGATATCCCATTGCCAGAAACATCAACTAAAATAACAGGTATCACAGAAGACATGCTGAAAGATCAGCCGTCCATTGAAGAGAAGCTTCCTGAGTTTCTCAACTTTATCGAGGGTTCTATCCTAGTCGCACATAATGCAGAGTTTGACATGGGTTTTTTGCGAAATACCTGTCACCGACTCGGATATCAGATCCAGTGGCCATGCTTTTGTACCCTAAAATTAGCCCGCAACTTACTACCAGACCTGGAAAGCAAAAACCTTGATACCCTTGCAGCGCACTATGGGCTCACATTTGAGTCACGACACAGATCTATCGGTGACTGTAAAGTGACCAGCTCTGTGCTGCAATCCTTTCTGAATAACGAAGGAAATCATCTGGTGAACTGGAGAGACTTTGAACCCTTTGCTGTAGGAAAATAGCGCCCATGAGAATCGAATCCAAAATTGACAGCCAGTCGCAGACTTATCAAGAAAATGCTCAGCACCATCAAAGTGCTGCCGAGGAGCTGCGGCAAAAACTTTCCCAAGCTGCCTTGGGTGGAGGTAGCCGCGCTGTCGATTACTTGAAAGATCAAGGAAAAATGACAGCACGGGAACGGATAAACTTTCTCGTGGACCCAAACACCCATTTCCTTGAATTATCCGCGCTGGCTGGCGAAAAGCTATATAATACCCCCGTGCCTAGCGGAGGTATTATTACAGGAATTGGCTCCGTTCATGGCCGCCCTTGTATGATTGTAGCCAATGATGCCTCCGTTAAGGGAGGCACCTACTTTCCCATCACCGTTAAAAAACACCTGCGTGCGCAAGAAATTGCCGAGCAAAATCACCTTCCCTGCATCTACTTGGTTGATTCGGGTGGTGCTTTTTTACCCATGCAGGATGAAGTTTTTCCAGATAAAGACGACTTTGGCAGAATCTTCTTTAACCAAGCTCGCATGAGTGCCAAGGGAATCCAGCAAATATCAGCGGTCCATGGGTTTTGTACGGCAGGAGGCGCCTATATTCCAGCTATGTCGGATCAGAGCGTTATCGTTAAAGGCACAGGAACCATATTCCTTGCCGGCCCACCTTTGGTCAAAGCTGCCACAGGGGAAGATGTCACGGCAGAAGAGCTAGGGGGTGCTAAGGTCCATACTAGCATCAGTGGAGTAGCTGACCATATGGCGGAATCTGATAGTCATGCTTTGGAGATTATTCGCCAAATTGTCAAGCATCTCGGTCAAAAAAAACCCGCAGAGACGAGGCTAGAGACTTCCCGGGAACCCGCCTACGATCCACAGGAGCTTTTGGGAGTGATCCCCAAAGACCCTAGAAAAGCTTACGATATCCGCGAGATTATCGCTAGGATTGTGGATGCTTCAGAGCTGTTCGAGTTTAAACCCGAGTACGGTACCACCTTGATCACAGGCTTTTCCCATATTAACGGTATCCCTGTAGGGATTATTGCCAACAATGGAGTTCTGTTTTCTGAAAGTGCCTTAAAAGGCTGCCATTTTATCGAGATCTGTACCCAAGAGAACATTCCCCTATTATTTTTACAAAATATCACAGGTTTCATTGTAGGTAAAAAATACGAACATGGCGGTATTGCCAAAGATGGCGCAAAGCTTGTCCATGCCGTTGCCAATGCCAATGTTCCCAAATTAACCCTGATCGTTGGCGGCAGCTATGGTGCTGGTAATTACGGTATGTGTGGACGCGCCTATGACCCACGCTTTCTTTTTATGTGGCCAAATGCACGCATTTCGGTCATGGGAGGCGATCAAGCGGCAAACGTCCTGGCAACGGTCAAACAGCAACAACAAGAAAAAAAGGGAATTTCCCTGTCGCCTGAGGAGATTGATGAGATCCGTAGGCCAATATTGGCTAAGTATGAAACGGAAAGCTCAGCCTACTACTCTTCAGCTAGGCTTTGGGATGATGGTATTATCGACCCGAGGGATACCCGTAAGGTGCTCGCCATGGCCCTTAGTGCCACCATTCACCATAAGTGGAATAAAACAGAAAACGGAATTTTCCGCATGTAAGTATAGATTACGAAATGAGTAGAGGGGCAAGTATGACTAAAAAAACAATAAAAATTGGCAATGCCGGCGGTTATTGGGGTGACGATCCCAGCGCATTATATCGCCAGGTTACTGGGGGACATCTGGATTATATTACAATCGACTTTCTTGCAGAGATAACCATGTCTATCATGCAAAAACAGCAGGCAAGGGACCCGTCTTTGGGCTATGCCCGCGATTTTATCGCAATGCTCCGTCCCGTCCTTAAGTCGATCATTGCAAACAAAACCACCATCATAACCAATGCCGGGGGCATCAATCCCCAGGGCTGCGCTAAAGCCATCGCTGCTCTGGGAGCAGAGCTTGGCGTTAAGCCTAAAATTTCTATTGTCTATGGTGATGACATCCTTAATAGCATCGATGAGCTAAGCTCTAAAGGTGCTAGTTTCACAAACATGGAAACCGGCGAAAACTTCGCCCCAGTCAAAGATAGGATAGAAGCCGCCAATATCTATTTTGGAGCAGCACCTGTGGTGGAAGCTCTTCGTCATGCCCCCGACATTATCATCACGGGGCGCGTGACCGACACCGGTATCACCATGGCAGCTATGATTCATGAGTTCGGCTGGGCTTTAGATGATTGGGATAAACTCGCCCATGGCATTGTCGCCGGTCACATTATGGAATGTGGAACCCAAGCCACCGGGGGCAATTTTACTGATTGGGAGCAAGTTCCCTCCTTCGATCAGGTAGGGTTTCCGATCGTCGAAGTCTGCGAAGACGGTACTTTTATTGTAACTAAGCACGAGAATACTGGAGGGTTGGTTGCCGTCGATACGGTACGCGAGCAGCTATTTTATGAAATGGGCAACCCTACTGCCTATATTACACCAGATGTCATTGCCGATTTTTCAACGATTGTTTTAGCTGATGCTGGCAGCAACAAAGTTAAGGTTTCAGGCGTTAAGGGATATGCTCCTACGCCTCTTTACAAAGTATCGATGGCCTATGAGGATGGTTTCAAAGCCCAAGGCTCGATCATTATTTCCGGCCCTAATGCCCGCAAAAAAGCGGAGAAGTTCAGTGAGATTTTTTGGAAGCGCTGCGAAGGTGAGTTTGAAGAAACCCTTACCGAATACGTGGGTTGGAATGCGTGCCAGCGATCTCTCGTCCATCGCGATGACGGCAATGAGATTCTGTTGCGCCTAGGAGTTCGTGCTGCAGAGCAGGCTCAACTGTATAAATTTTCAAAATTAATTCCCTCCCTCATACTAAGCGGGCCTCCAGGGGTAGCCGTATTGGGAGGTGTTCCCAAGCCACAGAAAGTGGTAAGTTACTGGCCGGCCCTTATTCCTAAAGATATCTGTCACCCCATAATTGCACGCTATGAAAACGATGCTCTAGCCGATGTCCAAGAAGTGACAAGTACAGCAACAGGAAACTTTGAACCCCAGGAAAAAAATGCCCAAACGGCATCAGCAGCGACAGAAACCATAGAAACCTGCATCTTAAAGCAAAGCATGGACTGGCCCTTGCTATCCCAAATATGCCTTGCCAGAAGTGGTGACAAAGGTGATACGGCANATATTGGAGTGATGGCACGTTCTCCGAAAGCCTATGCATTCCTCAAACAATACCTCACAGCTGCAAAGGTAAAAAGCCTGTTTCAAGAGCTTTGCCACGGAACTGTTACGCGCTACGAGCTTCCTAGCATGCAAGGATTCAACTTTCTTTTGGACAGTTCATTGGGTGGTGGAGGAACCAAGACTTTACGCCTTGATGCCCAAGGTAAAACTTTTGCCCAGGCTTTACTAGCGCAACGGGCCCCAATCCCGGCAAATGTTATTGCAGAATGTGAGTCATAATCAATGAAGAAGCTTTCACGAATATTTATCGCTAACCGGGGTGAAATCGCTGGTCGTATCGCGTTAGCAGCCAAGAAATACGGACTAGAATCCGTTTGCCTTTATTCTGGAAATCATTGTCCTGGATACTTATCTGGAATAGTCAGTAGCTTTATCCATGTGGAGCAAGAATCTCCTGCACTGTATCTGGATCAAGAGCAAATGATTCAATTTGCCCTAAATTCTGGATGTGATGGGATTCACCCTGGTTTCGGATTCTTGTCAGAAAATGCCAGTTTCGCTGCCAAAGTCAAAAACTCAGGCTTGATTTGGATAGGCCCTGAAAGCGAAGCCATTTCTGCTATGGCTTCCAAGGCTGCTGCCCGGCAACTGGCATTAGACTCTGGTGTCCCCTGCTTACCGGGACTGCAAGATGTTGATGGTAGCTCTACAGACAAAACCATTGATGCTTTTATTACCCATCATGGTTTCCCTATCCTGTTAAAAGCTGCTTTAGGCGGTGGTGGTAAGGGCATGAGAGTCATTCGCAACAAGAATGAACTGCATGAAGGGATGCAACGGGCTGCATCTGAAGCGTTAAACGCCTTTGGAGATGCCAGCTTAATTGTGGAAAAATTTCTCGAAAATCCTAGACATGTTGAAGTGCAAATCCTTGGTGACCAACATGGAGTTGTTAAAAGTATTGGAGACCGGGACTGCTCCTTGCAGAGACGCCATCAAAAAATCATTGAAGAAGCTCCCGCACCATTTCTACAGGCAGAAACCCGGAGAAAAATGCATGAAGCGGCTGTGTCTTTAGCTAAGAAGGTAGGTTACTACTCTGCTGGTACAGTGGAGTTTTTGGTGGAAACCAATCCCCAAAACGGCTCCCAAAACTTCTATTTTCTTGAAATGAATACCCGCTTGCAGGTTGAACATCCTGTTACTGAGGAAGTTTATGGCTGTGATCTGGTACAGTGGCAGTTTAAAATCGCAGAAGGGGAGTCGATAGCTGACCTCGAAGTGAATCGACAGGGGCATAGCATCGAAGCTCGTATTTATGCTGAAGACCCCTCTCGCGATTTTTTTCCGTCACCAGGAAAAGTTCAAGCTTTTCATCCGTATCGTGAACATGGTATTCGCTGGGAAATCGGACTTGACATGATAGACGAGGTTACCGGTAATTTTGACCCCATGATTGCCAAAATAGTAGCTACCGCCGAAAATAGAGATAAGGCACTAGCTCTCCTAGAACAGGCGCTCAACAAAACCGTTCTCACGGGTCCCATCCACAATATGGAATTTCTGTCTTCCCTAGCCAGGAATCGTCGGTTCCGGGAAAATATCACTGGGACTCATTTTATTGCTGATACTAAAGATGAGCTTTTGCATGAAATAGAAAATAAGCGAAAAGGCTGTTTTGCTACGGCTGAAAAAATTCTGGGTGAATTAGCGCTACCACCTACGCGCCATCAATTCCAGTCTACTACTCAAAACGCCTTTTCAGAATTTCCCCTTACCGATATAAAGCGCATAATCGAGCATACTTACACGACTGCATCTTACCCGAAAACCAGCTGCCAAGTGGGCCGAGGACATATCTTGGTTGAGCGGACTTGCAAAGAATTTGCTTGGTCCTGCTCGCAAAGTTTTGAAGGTACCCACTACTACTGTAAAATTGATGGTTGTGGTTTTGAGATGTTTAAGGAGGCTCCCGGAAGCTCGGGTAATAAGGGACATTTAGATTCAGATCATGTCTACGCTCCCGTCCCCGGTAAGGTCATCAAAATCTTAGCGGAAGCTCAAACAGAGATCTCTCCGAAAGATACAATTGTCATACTAGAATCCATGAAAATGGAATTCGAAGTCAAGGCACCTCGGAAAGGCAAGGTTGCAGTGATACATGCTGCTGTCGGCCAGCAGGTCGATGCCGATGACTGTCTTATCACTTTAGTTAAAGATTAGCTTTACCTTCTTTGATGCTATGGCAGCCTACAGCCCATATTTTTCATTAAAATGTTGCTGGAGGTTGCTGAGTTCAAAGGCATCAATCGCTTCGTTATAAAAAAGCAGTTCGTAAAGACTGCCTTTGAAATTGTAACCTGTCCCTAGTGTAGCTCCAGAATGAGTGACGATATTACTATTGACCGCTCCAATACCTATAGCTCCGGAATGATTAAACAACATGCCTATACCAACGGAACTGGTTTGCTGGGTTCCCACATTGAGGGTCATGAGATTATTGTTATAATCCCAAATCCCTATTACCAAATAAGAAGTGTTAGCCGTAATGGGAATACTCACATAGGTGCTTCCCCAGGGGGTTGTCGTTCCCCCATCATCATTAGCTAAATTAAAGGCATTGAAATACAGAAATCCACTTTGAATATAAAAACAGATACCGCGCACATTACCACCCTGCTCATAGATCATTTGCAGGTTTGAAACATCATCAGAACTTGTTAAGACAAAGGCGAAACTCTTACCCGTATATGGTCCACCCACATTTAGGCTTGCCTCATTGGTCACATTGAGTGAATCATCCGAACCATCGAACTGCACCGCACTATAACCATTCAGACCTCCAGGAACGAGCTGGGGTTGACGGCTGGTGTTCGACTGCGTAATGGTTTGGCGGCTGGCAATATCATTCCATGTCTCAACACCAGAACCATTAAGGATAACCCCTGATGCTGCATCTAACCAGAGATTCACATCACCTTTCGGGTTGAAGCTTTCATCATCTGCAATATCGATCTGCATCGTGCTGGAAGCTGATATAAACTCTATTGAAGGTCTGAGAGTTACGGTAATACTCTCCCACCCTTCAACTAGAGCATCGTCGTTAATCACAATTGTTTCCGATGCTGAAAAAGAAAAAGCCGGAATAACAATTTGTCCCTGTGTCATTTGATAATCGAGAGTCTCCGTTGCAGTTCCCCCCAATTGATACCTAACAACAAGATCCTGAGAACCCAGATTACTACGTACCACTGCCAAAGTTGGGTTTACGCCTTTATTTTCATCTATGACTATAGGATCAATAGATAAGGTGACATTGGGAGTTGTATAGCCATATTTTGTATTGAGATAATTTAAAATACCCAAAAACTCCGACTCACCTAAACCAGTATTATATGCTATAAAATCGCCTATATAACCGCTAAAGTAGGTTCCCGAAGTTGAGGAGCTACCATCGGGAAACAGAGTGCCACCATTAGGCCCTCCTAAACCAATATCATCTGAATGGGAAAAAAGCTTACCGATACCGGAAACACTCCCCACAAAGGCTCCATTGACAAAGCATTCCAGTGTATCGCGATTATGATCCATACGTAGCGCAACAATATAAGTTGTATTCACGTTGATATTATAGGCGACATATTTTCCTGACCATGGAGTCGTCAGTCCACCATCGTCGTTATTATTGTTCCAACCATTACAATAGATCTGCCCTCCCTCAAGATACACCGAAAGTCCCCGTGTTGCCCCCCCCTGCTCGTAAATCAATTGCCGTCTGGTAATATCTGTACTGGTTTTAAGGCTAAGAATCAGCGTTTTTTCACTGTAGGGTCCGCCAGTATTTAATTCTGGAGCATCGGCTATTTTTAATACATCATCATTACCATCAAACAGCACTCCTTGCTGACCATTCATAATTCCTTCAACTAAGGTAGGTCGTGCTGAACCAGATTGCGACCCATGGTTTCCCTGGCCAGAAAGATCGTTCCAAGCCACTACTGAAGACCCCGAGGTTAGCACTGAACTTTGATCCATCCGCACTACTTGGCCAGATGCTGGTAACTCACTATCATAATCATAAATCAACGATTGCGCTGTGCCATAACTGAAGTATTTTTTATTTTCTATAGCAGAAACTTCTATGATTTCAGCATTTTCAGCCATATCATCATTGATAAGTATTATATCAAAGGTCACCTCTGTTTTGCCTGCAGGTATAGTAACCGCAAGGGAGGGGGATATGTAGTCTTCATCAACAACAGCAGTGCCACTCACACTCAGGTTAACTTTCAAAGCTTTATTATCAGCTTCAGTCACCTTTTTAACTATAAAACTAACTATGCCTTCATTCTCATCGACACTGGGCTTTAACGCTTCGATAATCACAATATTAGCCTTAGTGTCCACAGCCTTATCACTGCTTTTTACATTACGGACAATGGAAAACCCTATACTATTACCGGCAGCCACTGGTGAGGATATCTGGGCAGTAACTTCCACCATAGCCTGTTCGCCAGAGTCAGATTTAAATACAGTTGTACTTCCAAGTGATGGCTGAAAAGGACCATCTGGGCTATAAGAAATACCATTAAGAGTGAAAGAATCCAATTTTGCAACACATTGGGTGTCATATTCATAAAGGGATACAGAGGGCGATGTATGGGACAATTGAGCCGTAAAACCACTGCTGCAAGCAGATATGGAAATACTGCTGTCCTCAAGCCCCGTAGCCAGCTGTAATCCTACCTCCAGACTTACAGGCAGCAATATCAACTCCCTGTCCCAAGATACATTGACATCTCGAGTAGGAGAATTTGCTTCGGGAGCAGGTTTAGTGCAAGCGACACCTACCAATAAAAATCCCAACATGAGCTGAGTGACTTGATACAAAATTTTCTCCCATGAACACAATATAGGATATCTTTATCGGTAAAGCCTCCATAGCTCCTTGACCTTAAATTGCTTACTAACACGTAAGCATAAGTCAATCATAGTCCAAATTGTCTAAAGAACGATCAATTTCCCCGCTATACTGAGCTTTCTTACCATAGATATGAAAGCGACTTAGTAGGCTTCGGTGTCAATGACTTTGACAAAAAAACCTCTTGTCATATTCCTTTACATATTTTTCGAAACTATATTGTTTTTTATTCTTGGAACAAAACTTGCGTTAGTATTGGCTGAATAGTCAAATTAAGAAGCTTTGCTCCAGTATTCCTTGGGTAATGCCGAAAAGAAAACTGGAAATGTAGAAGAATGTATTCGAAGTATACAGTTGGGGGGACCAATGAGGTTTAAGCTAAGCCTTATTCTAGTCATGACCTTGTTAGGTTGTGAAGAAAAGTATGAAAAATCAACACCTTTTAATGCGCCAGAGATCGTTAAGAAGGCTGCTGATCTGTCGATTGATGAACCATTGGTTCCGACCAACCCCGACGCCGGTGAAGTGATAGGCAAAGAAGCCCCTATAGATCCTTTAGAGAGTCAGCGACGACAGGCATTGAATGTGTTGCAACCTATTGTCTGGGGTCAGTCTATGGGCGGCATTGATATGACAACAACTCGCAGTCAGGCCAAGTCAATATTATCAAACCCCGTATCGAGTTCCAAATCGGGCACCTTAGATCTTGTCATCTATGGGGAATACCTAGCTGTTTTCTGGGATCCTAATAGCGGGCTACCGCTAGCATTAATTGCATTAGAGGGCTATGGTGGTAAATTAGAGCTACCGGCACCCTATGACTCCCTTACTACAAAGCAAAACATCAGCTCCTATATTGATAGCCGAGCAAATCAGGATAATTTCGTTCGCGCTCTAGGCCGACAGTTTCAAAATAAATCCGCAACTTTCGACTGCCTTGAGCAGAGAACCTGTCGTTTCCTTCGCTTTGATGATGGCACTAAATCTATTCAGTTTAGTTCGGGTCGCATCGAAGTCAATCTTGATAATACGGTGGGGAATATACTAACACCATTTCCAGGTATTTTTCCACCGCGCTTTACAGGAGAGCTGAATATAGAAAACAGCACTCTGGGCGCTTTTACCTTTCAAAGCTCTAGGCAAGGAGTTGAAAATCAATTGAACCCTGCCCTAGATACAGTTAGATCTCCTCTATCCCTCTACAGGGATCCGTCACTCGATAATGATATTAAAGCATTTACTTTTTATTACGACGACTTGAATCTGGGAATCCAATGGACTGAGGACAGCACACCCGAAACAATTTTGGTTCGCCGTGATTTTCAAGGAGAGATTATTTTAAGAAACGCCCCCGACACACGAACCACTTTAGGAGCATCGATGCTACTGTTTATCGATGAAGCCCAGCGTCCTGACCCTGAAACAGTGGACGACGATAATCTGATTGGTACTCATGCTCCTCAATTAATGAAAGACCTTGATACCTTATTATATAATCGTGCAGCAAATTATGACTGTGAAACAGCAAACACCTGTAATATGAAGATATTCCCCGATCGTATCGAAATCAATCTTAATACATCCACGTTCGTTGTGGAGCGAGATAAAGAGATGAAGCTACTCATAGCCTCTATCAATCAAGCTCGTTTTGAATAAATGAAAGGATATTTGGAAAACATCATGAGATATCAAAATTTATTACAGATAATTTTTATAATATTTGTTGTTTCCTCGTGTGCCAAGAAAAGGCCGGTCGAGCCTGTATACGACCTTGATAGTAGCCGTTGGTCTAAAGGGGTATTTGAAAATGGCAAGGACTGGCTTTATAAGGTTACCATCGTGAAAAATGGTGCTAATGGTGACTTTGGTTTTGTCGGTTTGCAAAGTGATATGCGCTTGGGAAAATTCCGCTTTACTGAAGACAGGCTGGAATTTGTTTCCTCCATCGACATTTATGGTAGACCGCAAACAACAGAAAAGGTGGTGAATTCGTGGAGTGGTAGCCATTCGGAATATCATCGCGCCGTTGTAGGCGGTAAAGTTAGCAATGTACAGTCTGAAAATGACACTATTGCTTGGAATGAAAAGAACTTTTTTAAAGTAGACTGGACATCCGCAGCCATATCGGAACGGGATAGTTTTGGCTATGGTACGTCTAGTTCATGTTTCTCCAAATTGGCGTCACGAAGAGTTCCCGACTCCGAAGAGATTTCAGCAGAACATATCACCTTCACCGTAGCTGTCGATTACAAATACGATCTTTCATCATGTTTTAATCTACGAAAGTATCTTACAGGAGACGAAACGGTAACTGTACACTTTAAATACTCATTCATTCCAGATAAACCAGGCAGCACTTATAAACCATATGTTTATACAAGTGAAACTGATCCGTTGATGAAAAAGTACGGATACTTCAACACCTTTGTGGGTAAGGTTGGCGATGATAATCGCCAGGTCAACACCTTCTTGATGAATCGCTGGGATACTGAAAAAACCCATATCTTCTATTTTGCTGAAGGGTTCCCCGATAAATATAAAGCTATTTATAACGATCCCGAAACTGGTATTTTTGCCAAAACTAACCAGTTATTACAGGAAAATGGAATTCCGACCCGCTTTGAGATTAAAGAAAACACAGGGCAGGAATTTGGTGATCTGCGTTATTCTTTTATTAAGTTTATTGAAGAACCTGAAGGTTCAGCTCCACTGGGTTATGGTCCTTCAGATGCCCACCCCCTCACTGGAGAGATTATCGCTGCAAATTCAATGATTTGGACCAGCGGACTCAAGTACTATGCGAAAATCTACCGTGACGAAGCAGCCGCTACCAAAAAGCTTACAGAAACATCCAGCCTTCAACGTGAAATGGCAGACATATTGGGATCTGGCCCTATTCAATGGAATGCTACTGCAAATTTTTTGGAAGATAATACCCTCTCCCAATACTATCGTTATTTATTACCAGAGTTTACCTATGGCCGTCGGGGTAATTACTATACCTTTGAAGAAGATCCTTATCTTAAGATTTTTCCTAAGGGATACTACGACAATCTCCTGGAGAAGGTAAATATCAACCCCCAAATGATTGAAATGCACAAAAAGTCCGAAGAAACCATCAAACAGCAACTGCTCCACTACTCCCAAATGGATCGTCGAAATAATAATGCAACAACGGTCTATCGTCTCGAAGAAGCCATCGCAGCAAGTGGAGGTCTGCATCAACTGATACAAGAGGTAGATGATGACACCATCATCAATGATATTCTTTATCGTGTGGCCATTCACGAGTTTGGTCATAACCTTAATTTACGGCACAATTTTTATGGTTCTGTCGATGCCAAAATAAGCCGAAGTCCTGGAGAGGATTTAAGTCAAAAAAGGACTTCATCAGTCATGGACTACCTGGCTATCAGCGATGAGGTGGGTCTCCCCCATGACTGGGATGACTATGATCGTGCCGCCCTTGTTTTTGCCTATAGCAACGGCGAGACTGACCTTGCTAAGCAAAAAGGCTATAACTATCTCTATTGTACCGACGAACATCGGGCTCTTAACCCCCTTTGCAATGCTTATGATCAAGGGGCCACACCCACCGAAGTTATTTCTAGCTTGATCACCCGCTACGACCTTGGCTACCAAAGGCTAAACTTTCGCTATGGCCGAGCCTTCTGGGATACGCGTTACTATGAAAATGCCGCATTTGGTACCATGTTTGATATCAAGAAAATGGTTAAGCTCTATCAAGAGACTTTCTTACCCAGCCAAGTCGGAAACGAGCTCACCGGACTGAGCTTTGTCGATGAAGCCACCGTGAACACAGTTACAGCAGAAATCCGCGAAGATATTACTGAAGCTACCAAATTAGCAGCAGCTTTCTATAGCTCCATAGTCAAACAGGGGAGTCTTGACAGACCTTTCACCAACTCCTACGATGACTTTACTGGTGAAATTAAACAACTTGGTATCTGGCCTGATAAGTATTACGCCAAGTTCTTTCTTATGGGGGATGCCTCCTTTCCCCTAAATCCTAATTTTGGAGAAATTCCGGTATCCTTTGTCAATTTGCGATCTGACCCCAATATCGGCGGCTTTATCGATCAGGTTTTATTCGATACTTTTGTTAATTCGGGAGATGGCTATGTTGGCTACGATACGATCGGTCGGATCTTCTACTCACGCAATGCCTCAAATTTTTTCGATTTCGAAGGTAGTCAGAGTGCGATCGATTTAATGAAGGTAGAATGTTATAAGCCAGAATCCTTTAATACCGCCTTTGGTGTAGACCCTACTGGCTTGGCAAACGGCTCTAATACCCTAACACCTGACTATGGTGCAGCCACAAAACCCGACATTTATTTTAGTGATAAGGGACAGATTAATGTTATCGAAATTAACAATGAACTCTACGTTTCCGCTGTAGAAAATAATAAGTACGCTGCCGGAGTCATTGATACTAATGACCTCAACGGCGTATTGATTGTCTATATCCTCTACAAACAGGCTACTCGCGGTGAGGTGGAGCGTTGTCAATAAACCATAAACTTATTTTCGTCTTCCTTATCAGCTCCACGGGGACTTTCGTGCAGGCAGAACAGCAGGTTGTGGCTCAACCGCAGGCGAGCACCATCTCCCCGGAAGAGAATATAACCCAGCAGCCTGATAAAAATTGGTCCAAAGGAGCTGAAGCCTCCTTTTCCACCGATTTGGATGGTAATAATCCAGTGAAATCTTTCAGTGGTAGAGTGGGGTACAAGCCAAACGATGATCTAGGATTTAGTATCGCTCAAAACATAACACAGAAGTTCTATATCTACCCTAACGAGGATGAACTCAGCCTTAGCGATACGGTAATTTCGGCCTCCTACAGCGTTGGTGAGATGTTCCAGCTGGGCCATAGTTTCGCTGCAAGCATGAGCCTTCCTATCTCAGAAGAATCACGCGATAATGAAAAATACACCACTATCAGCATCTCTTGGAGCGCAAACCATACCCCTTTCGAAAAAATTTCATTCAGTTATGGTTTATCAGCAAGAGGGTACCTATCTAAGTACCAATCGCAAATTTCCGGTGATGGACTGGGAGGGGCTCCTTTTCCCATAGCTAGCACAGGATTTAGTCATGGGTGTAATTACCAGTTAATGGAAAACTTAGGGTTTAACTACTCCATTAGCAATTCCCGCGTCTGGTACTATGATCTAAATCCAGATGAGGCCCTAGGTGCTTACGATGTTCCTAACGATCTATTCTCAGCCTCCATAGGCATGAGCTTTACCCGCGACTTTTTAACCATCTCCACTGGATTTTCAAAGGGTAATCTCATCACCCAAAGAGATTCACTGGACTTGGCTATTTTTGATCAAGAACTATCCCAATGGTACATTTCACTAGGCTTCAGCATGTAAAACCTTGCATGGTTTTACGGATATCAATCAACAAAGGCGAACATCGTCACATCTGCATTCATTTATAGCCCCATGAGTGGGTAGGATCATTGCGAGATGCACCGCAATAGGGCGTTTATTGCTTAACTCTAGACAAGATGAAAAATACCAGTCATCATGGCAAGAGGGGTTCTTATATTAACCCTAAAAAAGTATTTGCCTGGGAATCTGTCAAACCCTACTATCTAATTTGGTATTTGCAATGTTAGGAGAAAGCATGGCCTTTGACGATTTTATTTCCGACTCCGGACTGAAGATTTTAGCCATGGCCCGCTTAAGCGAATGTGAATATAGCATTGTACTCTATATTTTAAATTGCTCAGTATCTGGCCTTGACCAGCTGATTACCACTGAGCAAGAATTTTCATCTTTAATCGGTTACGATGAGGAAACCCTCGATAAGGCCCTAACGACCTTAGCCGAGCGTAATATTGTTTATATTAAATACGGAGAACACCACCAACCGGCTGATCGCAGGAGTATCCGCGTCGGGCTCCAGTATGAAACCCAAAAATGGCATCTTACCTTTGATGACGATGTTACCTCCCAGGATGCCGTTGTTTTTCCCTTTAGAAGGGATGGAAACCTTAGGATACTACAGCCTGACAATAGCAACCTTCCCCACCAGCCCACAATTAAGTACCCAATACCGACATGGAAGCGGATTACAGAAGCCTTCTACACGGGACGAGACACAAGAGACGCAAATCTCGAAAAAACCGAACGGGATGCCAAAGTGTTGATTGATACCCACCCCGTTGATCAAGTTTTGCTAATGATACGTCATTTCGGGGATAGAATTCCTACTCTAAGCCTCCTAGCATCATCTTGGCAGCATTACCAGTCCATTTTTGCAGAAGAAACCGATAAGGTGGACTTGCTTGATGCGCGCCATAAGCACCTGGAGTTGGATCATCGATTGCGCGATGCTGTAGAGCTTCTGCTCAAACAAAAGTCTGCTCTAAAACTCAATGAAGAGGAAGTGACAGTTTTGGAGATTTTATTTAATCACAGACATCCACGAAGGCAGTTGTTTTGGGCATACCAAACCAAATCACGGTACCCGAATTTGAAACAGTTTTTTTCGGAAAACTCTTTCTTAATGTTGCCAGTCACATCTTCGGGAACCATTGTTAAGAAACGTCCCCATCAAGACTGATTGATCTAGCTAGGCAACTATGAAGCCACAGAAAGTTTCTCCAGGGGGTAGAATAGTTTCATACCGTCAACTTCCACATGAACACCTTTTTCGGCACGTAACAGAGTGCATACCTGCCCCCCAAGGTTGAACGATTTTTTCTCTGTAAAGCTATTGATGTCAATATCAATGAATGCACCGGAGTCAAAACTAAGGTGGATCGTACCTTCTGAAACGGAAACCCCACTAAAAATAAACTGAACCTTTGATGCAACCGACTGGGATAGATTGGAGCCTGGCTTGTCTTGCTCAGATGCTAGCTCCGGAACATTTTGCTCTAGTGTAGTGTCATCGATATCCAAACTACTATCATAATCGCTGAAATCAGCATCAATGTCTTCATCTATTTCAATTTCTTCCTCTATTTCATCTTCATTTAAAAGCTCAAGGGTATGTTCACGATGTTCATGGTTATCATCTATTTCTGATGTTGCAAGAATTTCGGCTTCCTTATCAATATCAGCTATGATTTTAGATTCGACATACTCTTCATCGACCTCTGCAAATTCATCCTCATGAATTGATTGATCATCATCTTGAACGTCTGGGGGCACTTGCTGATCTGCACCGAATATTTCATCAGCAGATTCGTCTTCAGGAGGCAGCTCTTCATCTGAGCTATGAATAGGATTCTCACTGGTAAACTCAGAAACGTCTTCGTCAAGCTCTAGCTCAAGGTCTTCGTCGCTACTATGTTCAATCTGCTTTTGATCGCCAAAATCCAGGTTAATTTCATCGAGTTCCTCGTTTTCAACCGGTAATTCAATGGATACTTCCTCTATTTCTGCATCCTCTTCTGCAGATAAAGTTTCCATTGCGATATCCTCATCAAGGGCTTGGGAGTCTGTTGCATGAGCTGAGGCAGAGTCTGATTCTTCAGGATCAACATCAATATCATCCAGCTCGAGATCAGCTTCATCAATATCTAAGCTGTTTCCAGAGTTGCTCTCATCAGTTATGCTTAATGTATCTCCCTCATCCTCTAAACTGTCGGTCGCTATTTCTAACTCGTCCATATTATCAAGATCAGATTCACTAAGGGTTATATTGTCCCCAAGATCATCACCTTCAGAGCTTTCAAGCTCATCTGGATCTAACATGTTACTTTGACTTTCTATAGACTCTGAGTCATCTTCACTAAGATAATGTTCACCATCAAGTTGATCTTCATCCAAATCGCCAAGATCATCCAGGTCATCTTCACTGAGCAAGTCAAGATCATCAGCGTCTCCAACATCTTCCGATTCATTATGGCTTTCATCAGCTTCTAAAGGACGACTAACGTCATTGTCAGACTCTGCCGCTTCATGAAAAACATCATCTCCACTATGGGCATCTTGACTATAGGGGGCTAAGCATGCGACAAACTCTGCTACTCCGCACCGCTCGATGACATCATGCAGGGTTTCCCCTTCTGCAGCTTTATCATTAAATAATTGAACAACCTTTTTTAGGAGGTCCCCAACCAATTCAGTAGGCACATGTTCAGCCATAAATGCGGCAAATTCTGGTACCTGGGAGCTTTTACCTCCTAGGCTAATCCGATAACCGGAGGAGTCACCAACCAAAGAAATATCTAGAGTATGGCAAGGAGTACAGCACTGAAAGCAACCATTGATACCGATACGTAGAGGGGACTGGGACTGTAGATCTTCTAACTTCTGTGCTAAATCCATAGCAGTCCCTAAAGCGTCCTGCTCATGATCCTGACAGAGCTCTCCTAAACATGCCACAGCTTGGTGAAGCCCATCCCGATAATGACGGACTCCCAGACCGATTTCACTTAGTGTCTGGGTCACATGGGTTATATTATCATCAATTACAAAAAGTCCGAGGCGCTGATCCTCTGTGGCTTTTACTATCGCCAAATCGTCTTCGCATAGCTCTGCTATTTTTTTCAGCTGTGCTGAATTATAAATTCCTCCGGGAGCTTCCGTGAGTAGAAAATTTGTTCCATTTTTCAATTTGAAGAGCGCACTCATTCAGACGTTTTCCTAAATGTAGTCTCAATATTAGTGCTCTTCGGTAAGTATTAGAAATGCTTTAATTGCTGGTAGATCTCTGGAAAAAATATCCCGTTACCTTATAATTAAGGTAAAGATTATCGGAGATTACTTCTGTTTTTTTTTCGCATACTTTTTCAATACTGCAACAAGTTAACACCCTTGCCACCAAAAATGACAGTTGGTCTGGGCTCCAAATATTTCGAATGCTAACTAAGATTTTCCAAGTAGTCTCGCAAACGTTGGTTCATGAGAGCCTTAGAAACCCAAAAGGTTTCAGCCAGCTGCATGACTATATCGAGACTACTATCGATTTTTTCTACTTCAATGCGTAATACTTTGGAGGGAATCAAAAGCATCCCTGCAAAAATATTAGACTGTATTTCTAGAATTTCATCAGGAACCGACTGCAGGCTTAGGGCAAAATCTTGACCGCTACGACAAATGTATTTATATAGCTCTTTAGCGATTAAAAAACGTACATATGGCCTCATTTCCTCACCTTTATAGCGAACTTCGGTGATCAATGAGCCATGGCTACTTTCCTTAACTACCTGAATAGGTCCTTCAACCTCACTGTCATTAACCAGAGTGATATTAGGGAATAATTGAAACACTTCAGGTATATAAATCGGTGCTTCCGAGAAGCTACCAATATCTAGTACATGGTTAGCCACCCGAACGACTGCTGGGCGGTTAACATCAAATAGCTCTTCAAAGGTCTTAATCGAGCCATCTTGTTGCCACTTATTAGGATTTTTAAAGAATTCTTTTTTTAGTACCTCCAGCGATCTACCGGTGAGGTTGAAACTGCCATAGCCTTTATATTCAAATACGGCCTCTTCAAGGTCCACTTTGCCGCTGGCAATATCGATAAGAAGACGTTCATCTATATTGAGGTGATCAGCTATGCTTTTGAGGGTGGCAAGGGCTCTAATATTCTTCTTGCCTTTTTTCCAGTGGCTACAGTCGGCTGGATCATAACCAAGAATAGCACCAACATCTTGATCGATAACCTTAACGTTGCCCTCATATCGAATTTCTAATGCTTCCTTGCAAAAGCGAAAAAGCGTTGCAGAGTGTGGGTAACGGTTTGCTTCAACCTTTTTCATGGTCTCTCCCAGTGTTCAATGATTCCCAGCTGCAGGATTATCCTAAGTATTTATTGGATTTTTATAACTCAATTAGAAACAATTTTTTAATTCTGGTCAAGCATCTCCGAATCTGGAGCTTTTCCGATTAACTTGATTATTATTCACAAGTTATTATAATTTAAGCCAAATATATGACACAGTGGCCTTTTGATTTTTCTGGGAAAATAATTTTTAACCTAGAGATTTTATGTACTTTAAATCAGTATTTCAATACCTGTAGAAATGACAAATCTATGGTAGTTATGTTCGTCTATGGTGGATTTTTGATTTTCGTATGAAATGTTTAGATTAAAATTACCATCATGCTCCATATCAAAACTGTATCCTCCATGAACCTTATGAAGCGTGTCGACACGATTTTCAGCGGACTCCCGAAATGAACGTGTAGAATGGTTCATGCTGGCAAAGACACGAGAAAGCCCCCAAAATCGCAGCTGATACTTTGCTCCCAAACCCACTAAACTATAGTTTTCCGTTGTCATGAGACTATTACTATAGGTTCTGGATCCATACAAGATGCTGCCTAATACTTTCTGTCTAGGCGCTTTCCAAAGAGAGAGGTTGATGGTTGAATTTATGAGTCGGGAAGAGCGATCACTGGGAGATTGCTGCAACTCAAATGATAGGGGATCAAGAAGGTCATTCTTTCCGGGTAAAGGGTCCTTATAGACTCCCAAATGAAGATCTATTTCAGGCTGCATCACAACGGCTTTCCACCCCAGTTGCGTTTCTAAAACCAGACCATCCAATGCTCTATCCTTCCCAACAATCTTCGTTGCAAGCGCTAGTTTCCCCTCTAGATAGACCTCCTTCCCAAAGGAGAAGGCACTGAATAGCTCCTGATCGACAAAAGTAACCGCGCTAAGAGACTCCTTAAGCCAACCAATACGTCTAACATCATAGCCAAAATGTAGGCTGGAAAAACGGCTATGAAATAAATACCACCAAGCCAAAAAACCTGCATCATAGCCCATACCAGACAGACCTGAAATATCCGATTGAAAAGCGAGATTACTCTTATTCGCAGTACGAAAAATATTGCTGTCAATTCTAACCAAAGTTTTTAGGTTAACCCCCCAATCGTTGTAAAAAGAAATCAAATCTAAAAACCCTTTACTACTTTCGATGAGCTCAATGGAGTCTGCATACCATTCTGTTTCGCGAAAGTAGCGATCTGCAACGGGATAATCCTCATCCCTAAAGGCTATGACACCCAGATAGTAAAGACTAATATGACGCATTGGCAATTCATCAAGTTCAAGGGATTTTTCTAGCCATTGCTTCGCTTTTTTCCAGTTGCGATTTTCGAAGTATCGGAGCCCTATTTGCAAAGCTGTCCTAGCACTATGATTCTTTTCAAACAAAGGTTTTAAAAGTCTCAAAGATTCACGTGCTAAGTTTAGCTCTCCCAGAGCTTGACCTGCAAGTTGATGCCATTGGGGTGATTTGCGTAAGATCTCAGCAGCTGTGTTCAGGACTTCAAGGGCGATAGAGTATTTTTTTTCCGCAATTAACTGCTCTGCTGTTCTTAGAGGGTTTCGATAATCAGGACCAACAAAGGTCGTTTTTTTTGGATCAGCGATCGACTGTTCCAGGAGCAATTCCGGTGTCGTATTTTTAAAAATATAGGCCACATCTTTTAAAGGGATAACTTTGTAGGTTCTATGAGCAGGTCTTTTTTTTTCAAGTTTAATTTTAACCCCTGCAGAAATATAATCTATGGAAGCTGGGGTCACTATTTTTTTTTCTGACTGCTTTATGAAACGTAACTGGCCACTAAAGACATACAAGTCTACAAGATCTTTTTCCGGATTATAATCGATTGCAAAATCGCTTGAAGAGCTAGCATCTACCTGCAGCCAATCCCCCACGATAATACTTTGCGAGGCTTCTTGCTGCCCATTACGGCTACGGAATCGTAATCGACCCGATTGCAGCATAACCAATCTTTTGTCCTGATGATTTATAAGTCGTGCTTGAGAGCCTGGTAATAAAAAATACTCATCATGTCCAGCTGTGCCGAAATTGAGAATACTGCCTGAAGATTTTAGTTTTTCATTCCAGTCCAAATTGCGCCTTCCCTCACGTATAAACTGCAACTTATCTAATCTCCAGGCAAACCCCGTTCCCTTTATTGCTACGATATATGGTTTACCATGATCAAAGGGGGTATCTTCATAATCTTTTGTAATCAGTTCAGGAGCAATATCTTTGGGTTGTCGATTATCTAATAGTTCTTTGACCTTAACCTGAAAGTTCATAAATTGCGAACCATAATCATTAACCATAATTGCCATCACCTGGTAGGTACCAGGGCTAAGATCAGAAGTTTGAATCTGACACTTTGCAGTATCACAAACCTTTTTTTTCCCAATCCACCATTGAATTTCTTTTACTTCGCTGCTAGGAACAATTTCTAGGCTAACACGATCTCCTTGATACACCGTTACAATCTGTGCCGAGTGCATGCGGATACGTGGTAGATTATCAGCTTTGAGTGAGCTGATCCCTATTAGAATTTGAGCCATAAGAAGTAACCGGAGCATGTGTCTCTTTCAGCTGTATCGTTCAATCCGCTTTGGTCATCGGAATACTTTGCTATAGAATTAGGATGGGTTAACTCTGAGTTTTGGCAAATACTGAAATGATGGAAAGTTGGCTATTAGAAAAAGTATCTTAGATGATTTACTCTAAAAAACTAAAAAATGACCTTTCATCCTCATCAAGTTCTGTATGTTCTCCGCAAGAACTGCAATTAGAATTGAGACTCAGTTCAACAAGTTTTTCAACGGGAGTGTTCGTTTTGAATAGAATAGTTTCTTCATAGCCACAACTGGGACATGTGAACGCCCCATAGAACGAATTAATGGTCCCGCGACCTAAGAAACTTGGAAATATGTTGATTTGTTGCACCACTTCATGGCTACATTCGTCATATTCGATGCGACGACCATTTTCAAAAGGTGCTAAAAAAGCTAACCAAAATCTGACACCTAGGCTAGTAACGCAATCTACTTTTTGAAAATTAAAGCGGCAAACATTACCAACCTCTTCCTGCAATTTGGCAAGGATCGGCTTGATATCTTCATTCATGATACCACTAAAATATATAATCTCGGTATCGTCTTGCTTTTCAACTTTATAGGAAAACATAATATCCAATTTTGATAGTGAAACCACTATTGAGTATCGGAACAATCCACAATCACCGTAACAGTTTGTGATAGGCCCTCAATGTTACTAGGCTTTATTTACCGAGTGCGAGCAACCACCTTAGATTTCAATATATCCACAACTTCTTCCGGTACAAAAGAATCGATTTGCGCTCCATGATGACAAAGCTCTTTGACCAGACTCGAAGACACATAGGAATATTCACAAGCGCTGGGAAAAAAAACCGTTTGAATATCGCCCTTTAATTTTCTGTTTGTAATCGCCATAGGCATTTCATAGGAAAAATCTGCTTCTGTCCGCAAACCTCTGACAATCCATTGGGCCTGAAATTTTTCTGCTGCCTCAACGGTTAGTCCTGAAAAAAACTCGACCCGAACCTTCTTCTGCTGGCTGAAAATCCTACAAATAACAGTCTTTCTTTCCTCAGGGCTAAGTAGCGGAGTTTTGGAGCTTGACATACCAATATTGATGATGAGTTCATCAAACATGGGCAGCGCTTGCTGGACGATATCAAGGTGACCTAGGGTAAAGGGGTCAAAACTACCAGGAAATATGGCTACTTTCTTATTTGTCATTTTTATTCCTTAAAGAGAAAGGTGATCAGAGTGCTACCATAAGTTTTCTGTTTGCTGATGCCTAATTTATGCTGCCTTGCAGTGCTGACTATAAATTCCTGACTAGAGCAGTCACTTTCCAAACCTAAAATGCCAGCATCCTTTAGTAATACTCTAATACCACTAAAATTTTCGGCAACGAAATCGTTCACAAGAGCATAGGGAGGGTCCAACCAAACAATGTCAAACCGTGGTCTCGACTGGAGACTGCATATAGCATCTTTTGCATCTAAGCCCATCAGCTGCAATTGCACCTGCCTCCCTTGCCGGGAAGCCCGTTCCTGCACCCCTTTAATATTGACACGTATGGCGGCCTGAGCCTGGCGGTCGCTATCGATGAAAATAGCAGAATGGGCACCACGACTCATACCTTCGATGCCAAAAGCCCCAGAGCCACTAAAAATATCCAAAATATCAGCACCTGGTGTGTAGGTCTGTAAAGAGTTCCATACCGCCTCTCTAACTCTTGACGCAGTAGGGCGAGTATGTAATCCTGGGGGGCTTTTAAGAGTCATCCCGCGACACCATCCTGAGTTGATTCTTAAAGTCAAAGCTTGAAGTTCCTTTTAGTTTTCGTTACATACAAGGGCTCAATATAAAGTAAGACTTTAGGGCTTTTTTTTCATCCTTTTTGTTCCCTAAGAAAGGTTTTGCCAATGAATATAAAGCAAATCCAAGAATCGCGCGAGTCATATGGCATTGAAGGCTGGGGCGCCGGCTACTTTAGTATTAACGATAATGGTAATGTTGTTTGCCACCCAACCGGTGAAGAACATCTCTCCATCGATCTACCGGAAGCTATTGAAACTGCTAAAGAAAAGGGATGTTCAGCCCCTATGATCTTGCGCTTTCCTCAGGTGATTGACGGGCAAATCGAAAGGTTACATAAGGCTTTTAAGGAAGCCATGTGGGAATATAGCTACCAGGGCAGCCATCGCGCTGTATTTCCATTTAAGGTCAATCAACGTCGCGAATTTATCGACCATATTGTGGCATGTGGGGATAAATTCGACTATGGCTTAGAGGTGGGTAGTAAACCCGAATTTGTTGCCGCCCTCGGATATCAGCTGTCGCCCAAGGCATTGTTCATCTGTAATGGCTTTAAAGATCGGGAGTTTATCGAGCTGGGGTTTATTGCTAAAGCTATGAAAAAAAATGTCATCATGGTTGTGGAAGGTCCTGATGAATTGCAGCATATCATTGAACTATCCAAATCTCAGCCAGATTTTTGCCCCGGGATCGGTGTGCGAGTCAAGCTTTACAGCCGTGGTTCTGGAAAATGGGCGAAGTCTTCCGGTGAGTCATCCAAGTTCGGACTAACTACTGTTGAATTATTGCATTGTTTAAATATGCTGAAGGATGCTGGCCTCGCAAGCCAATTGCATATGCTTCATTTTCATATTGGCTCACAAGTCACCGAAATTAAACGCATTAAAAATGCGATTAAGGAGGCTTCCCGGGTATATGCAAAGGTTCATAGTATGGGATACACACCCCACTGTCTGAATATCGGTGGTGGTGTCGGTGTCGACTATGATGGCAGTAAAACGTCTTTTCAATCTAGTGCCAACTACTCGCTCCAGGAGCTAGCCAATGATGTTGTTTATGAGATTGGCGAAGTTTGCAAAAAAGAAAAAGTCCCTTGCCCCCAAATTGTAACAGAGAGCGGTAGGGTCATAGCTGCGTATCATTCTATAGTAGTCGCTGATGTTCGTGAAGTACAGAGTACTGAAGGTTTTTCTTGGACTGAGAGTTTTGACTATGATTTTGATGAGGATACCAGCCATAAAAGCCTGTCTGAACTCAAGTATATCCTGGAGAACGTCAATCGTAAAAATTACATCGAATACTACCATGATGCTATTGAATATTATGAAGAAATGTTCACCTTATTCAATTTAGGCTATGTAAGCTTAGAAGAACGAGCCATGGCTGAGCAACTATTCTACCGCATCTGTCGGCGTACCCTTTATTTTTCATCTTATGAGCGCCACCCCATTGAAGAGTTTGAAAATCTTCAACAAAGAATGGTAAGTAAGTTTTTAGCAAATTTTTCTATATTCCAGTCAATTCCCGATGCTTGGTCTATCGACCAGTTATTTCCAGTACTACCGCTTTCCCATCATGCTGAAAAACCAACTCATAAGGCTACCATTGTAGATATTACTTGCGACTCAGATGGCTGCCTTGAAAAATTTGTCGACCGAGCTGATGTTAAAAACGTCTTGGATCTGCACTCACCATCAGAAAAGCCGTATTACTTGGGTTTCTTTTTGGTTGGCGCTTATCAGGAGAGCTTAGCAAATGAACATAATTTATTTGGTGCCATTAATGAAGCTGAATTTACTATGAAAGAAAACGGTGATTGGGAGCTACAGAAGGCAACTGTTGGTGATCCTATCGAGGAATTGCTAGCTTCGCGTAATTATGATATATCCTTACTTCTAGAAAGCTTTCAAAGCCAGCTTCACGATGCCGTAAATTTACATGAATTATCTGAAGACCTATGCAAAAACTATCTTGCCAAGCTTCATGGCCTCTTAAACGCATCGCCATATCTTAAAGAAGGCAAGTAATTTCAAATAGATAAATCATTCAAAACATCTTTGGGTCAAATTATTCCTTTTTGACTCAAGGATTGTTGAAAGTCACCGATCTTTACTTTTAAACATTTCTGTTTTGGGTTCATGGGGATATGTATGGGCATTAATATTAACCTTGTGCAAAAAGACAATTGTGATCATGTAGAGTACACAGGACCGATTGATGCAGAGGCCGAGGTTTATCTTGACCAGCTATTACCAAAGTTAGGGAAGAATATTTGTTTTAACTTTAAGCAGGTTGAATCCGTTAACTCTTGTGGGGTTAGAAGCTGGATAAACTTCATGAGAGAACTGGAGAAGGAAGAACGTAAGATTATCTTTGAAGAATGCACCAGTGAAATTGTGATGCAAATTAACATGATACCTAATTTCAAGGGTAATGCTCAAGTCATATCAGTATATGGAGCATACGTTTGCGATGAATGTGGATATGAAAAAACGATTTTGTTTAAAAGTGGTGAAAACTTACCCCAAAAACCAATCGATGAGCTTCCTCCCATCGAATGTTCCCAATGTGGGGTAGAAATGGAGTTAGAAGAAATGGAAGAAGAGTACTTTGCTTTTTTACAAGGAGCCTAAGTCCGCATAGCTGAATTACGAAGGTAGACTAAATGTCAGAGGCTGCAAAAAATTTACCAACGGAGCAAACAGTAGAAACAGCTTTTACAAAGTTTTCTCACTTTGTAAAAGTGCTACTAGATGCTTATGCGGTTGTCAACCGAGATGGAAAAGTCGTTAAAGCAAACCAGTTATTTGCGCAATTAACGGGTACAAAAATGCGACAACTACTGAAAATGGATAGTTTCAACGAATTGATCCAATTTTCGGTTAACGATGAAATCATGTCTATTGAGAATCTTCTCGAATTTGAGTCTCCGATTCGGATCGATGAAGTCCGAGGTAAAGTGCCAAAGTCCGAAGAAACTAAGAATCTAATCCTGGGTTTCTACCCTTTCTTCAACGAAGATCGCTCGGTAAAACTCGGAGCTTTTCTGATTATGCGAGATGTGACTGCAGAAACAAACCTTCAAGATCAATATAAGTACAAAGCTATTCAGTCGATTACGGACCCTCTGACGGGACTCTTTACAAGAGCCTATTTTGAGGAGTATCTATCAAGTCAAGTGACAAGAATGGAAAAAAGGGCTCATAATGAGCAATACCCAGTCTCGATCGTGATGTGTGATATTGATTTTTTTAAAAAAGTAAACGACCAACACGGTCACCAAGCTGGGGACTATGTTCTTAAGGTTGTTGCTGACCTTATGAAGAAAACATTCAGAAAAACCGATGTTTGTTGTCGCTACGGCGGAGAAGAATTTTTAGTAATCCTACCTGCAGCTACATATGAAAATGCAGGACTGGCTGCCAACAAACTCCGCGCCGCTGTAGAACGGGAGCGTATTGTATTTGAAGACACTCATATTCCAGTAACAATCAGTTGTGGTATTAGCACCATTTCTATTGGCACAGAAACTTATGACGTTGCTATGGGCCGGGCTGATACTGCTCTTTACGATTCTAAACATAATGGACGTAATCTGGTATCCATACATGATGGAGAAAAAATATTTCCCGTTTCACGGAGCTTAAATTCTAGTTCTTGAACACTCATGCAGCCCTTTTATAACTGCATTTTTACATCATGCAGCCATAAAATTCGACAGGAACATTCTAATGGCATTTTTCAGATTCTGAATACAAATTTACCACTTTAAATCATGGCTGAGATGTATCATGGTTGTCTATAAGCGCATCAGCCATATCTTCCAATTTTTTGTTGGCTATCTGACCTTTTAACTGGAAATTAATCCCTTCGTACTCATGATCGGACCAATCTATAGTTAAGAACAAATCTTCATCCTCTTCAAGAAGGAATTCTTCAAGATAGGTATCGATATAGTCAATCAGAAAAAGTGCGGCATCGTATGATTCAAGTTCTTCAGACTTGTATCTTACCCGCGCCTCGATAGGATAATAGAAAGCATCATCCTCACTCTTTAGTAATACTTTAACCTGAACTTTAGAGTCATCATTAACCGCTACTATATGAAATTTTCTTCCTTGCAGTGCCATACGATATTTTTTATTCATGGCCTCAGCTAGCTCTAGACACTCGTTCTGAGAAACAAATTTTTTTAGATCTCTATCTAGCATATATACCCTTCCACTCCTGTTTTTCCAAAGACTTCAAATTGAAATGCACCACCCCATCCTGGAACTAATTTTTTAGTTCCCAGCTCAATGTTGCAGATCCTCGTTAATCCTAATCATAGAGGCCGGTATCTTTCCACTACTGCAGGCCTGCATTAGTCCCGTTTGAAAGCCTTTAAGGATATGCATTATTCTCTCTAATGTCTGCTCAACATAGCTATCAGGATGCCATTTCTTCCCATCGAGCATGAGCCTTGCCTTTATTTCCAAAAGCACGCCATCCCTTGTCAGCGACGCTTTAGTCATCAAGTTTTCACGTTCTGCTGCAGACAAGCCCTCGGAAGACAAGCCTTTACCGATAGACATATTCGCCAGAATAGTAGTCATAGCATATTCGAGACCCATTTCCTCATGGGAACCAGCTAATTTTTTCAAATAAAACAATCCCATCACAGCCCAAACAAATTCCTGAAGCCGCGCAAACTCCATCATAGAGTAAAGAGGGCGAAACTGCATGCTTTCCTTATTAGAGCTAAATACCGGTGCCATAGGAAAACGGTTGAATAGCCCTTTCAATATCTCTACTACGTCGAAGCCAAATAGATCGAGATACTCAACATCAAGTTGATAGCAAATATTACCCCACCGCTGTCCATGAAAATCGTTTAATAAAGCATCGGCCTGCTTTACACCCATCTTCTTTAGATTCACAAGAAAAGCAGAACGCAGCTCGTTAACTAGAGTCAGTCCGACGCGAAATAGCGTTTTAGGGTGCTCATTCTTCAATATCTCTAGGGCTGTTGTAAGATTTCCTTGAGAAAGAAAGTCGATACCAAATCCCACAAGAGCTTGGCACTGTTCTAATATTCTCACAAGCCCACTGGTGTCATCAGGCTCAACGTTAACCGCCGAACACATGGCATTTGTGAGCGTTAATAGACCTAAATGCACTTGATATTGCTCGTCAATACTCCAATGGGCCTGCTGTGCCTTATCTAATACCAAGTTAATGAAAGGTACATCATAGGTATTAGAGGTCGCCGTAGCCCCAGGACGAATGGATGGAATATGCCATTTTTCTTTGTACTGTTTCAAAGCTACAGGTCGAAAGATTAATAGACTTTCTTCATAAGGGACAAAGCCATCCTCTTCAAGGCGGGCGGTACGAAAACGCCTGATTGTAGCTTCCGCCTCGTTGGGCACATCGTAGGCAACATGAGCAAGCAATGAGTATGCATAGCGAAGATTATGTTCACAAGCTGATTTAATGATCTTATCGATGAAGGCTACGCTATCGGGGTCGTCTGTTTTGATACGATAAAATACTTTATGGCAAGGCATGGCATTAAATTGATCTTGCAAATCGCTGGGAAGAAGTTCAAAGTCTTCCTCCTCAATAACTTGTATGAGTCCTTGCAGAGTCGCTATTTGATATTCTTCATCCAGAAAAGCAAAACGCTCGTAAAGTTGCTTGTCACTAATTTCTGCAAAATATCCCATAAGTTCCATCATTCTTTTGGGAGCCAAACGACCTTTATGCCAACAGTCAAAATCACTGATGCGAGTGACTTGATCCTGGCTCAGTAATGGGAGAACTTCTAAAGAGTCGGCAAACCCTCTTTTCTTCAAGCCCACATATAAGGTTTGTACTGGTAAAGATTGAATGATTTGCTTACTCTCAGGGCTCGCCAGGATAGCATCTAAATCGATACCAGCTAAAAATCCGGACGGCTGTCCTGGTTGCCAAGGTAAGCTTCGATGGCCAGCGTCAAATGTCGCTTTAACTGTATACTCAGAAAGACGACTTTCCATATGCTGATTTCCTTCCTTCAATTCTAGTCGATTCGTACTGCCCATTGAAATATATATTATTTTAGGGGTTTAAAGTGAAAACTTTAGATAAGCGTGTCATAATATCAGGATCAATGAAATTTATCAATACAACACTTTCAAGAATGTAAAAAAGTCTTCGGCTCCAGGGCATTCCGTGATAATAGGGATAACTGTTTGATTTGAAAGGAAGTCTAATGTTCAATCCCCCCTTCGACAGGCTAGCAAGATTTGACAATGGTGTTGTAGTAAAACAGCTGGCGAATAAGCTACGTCTTGTGCATATACCGCTTCAAGATGATCCACGATTTCTTATTGCTGCCACCATAAATGCAGGAGCCCGGTATGAAGGTTCGTTATGTGGCGTGGCACATTTCTTAGAGCATATGATGTTCAGAGGTTCAAAAAAATTTCCTACTTTCAAAAACTTAGCGGATGCTTTTGAGAGAATTGGGGGCGAGTGGAACGCTTCGACAGGGTTTGAGCACACTGACTTTTTCTTTAATGGAAATTTCAGGTACTGGAAAGAGGCCACAGAGCTTTTCGCAGATTTTTTTTGTAACCCACGACTTAACGATATAGAAATTGAGCGCGAAGTAATAAAAAAAGAGTTACAACGGGAAATAAATGAACAGGGTATTAGTACAGATCTCGATACCCATATGATGGCCCTCCTGTTCCCTGGCTCTGATTTAGACCGACAAATCCTAGGTTCTCTGCAAAACATTCGCAGTATTCGCAAAAAACACATCAAAGCCTATCGTCAGCAGTGTTACCAGCCTCAAAATGTAGTGATCTGCTCTGTCGGAGGTTCAGACTCCCCCTCTATTCTTGATAAAATGGAAAGAGAATTTTCTCGTTATTCCCCAGGCTCGAAAATAAAGCGAACGCGAGCCAAAAAACCAAAACCGTTTCAGGGCCCCATGATCACTTGGCCCCAAAATTCTGATAGCGAATATCTTGTCCAGTGGAGTTATTTAACATCTCCAGAATGGAGTCCCGACAGCACTATTATCAATCTCATTTGCAGAATTCTATCGGATGGCTATTTCTCTAAGCTTGGCTCACGATTGCGAGAAACATTAGGACTTGTTTACTCCATCTCTGCCGATCTCAACCAGATGTCAAATCATGGCACCATCGACATTTCTGCGGCTGTTGGCCCCCAAGAACTCACTAAATTTTGTCGGGAATTACAGAAAATAATTCAAAAAATGACCATCAAAAAGCCTTCATTAAGCGAATTAAAACGTGCCAAAACGCGTGCTTTATTAGACCTGGAATTGACCCTAGAAGATCCCGAAACCCTATACTTTAAATACTCGTGGTACATACTTAATAAACAACAGCCTTCCTTTCAACTACAGGCACAGTTGATTCAAGACGTATCTCCAGAAGATATCCTGCGGGTTTGCCAAAGTATTTTTCAAGCAAAAAATCTGGGCATCGTTTTCTTAGGACCTCAGGATGACAGTTTACAGAACCAAATCGCGCAGACCATAACTGGCTTCAATATTTAAGAAACTTCTTTGTGAGTGGATAACGCTTCGAACAGAGAGGAGCTATATCATTTTAAGCATAGTTTGCTAACTCAACTTGGCTGTTTTTGAGTCCCTAATCTCGGCTGCAATCCTCACTAGCTCTTTCCCAGATATATATTTACCCCGAGGGGTAAACTCTTCTTATTTTTCAAAGTCTCATCTTCTTTTTAACTGACTATTTTCTGAGAACTCAGTGCTAGGACATTAGGATTAAGGTGTTCTGGACCAAAAAGCTCTTCTCATGCTAGATGAGAGAAAAACTCCGATGACTAATAAAGCCTACGACTAGCAAAGTCAAACCCTTGTAGAACCATGGCCAGGAGGGCTTGGCCATAGGAAATCTTTTGATTCCGTCTGCGTTTGGGCAACAAGAGGTCCATTTTTTCGATGATTTGATATTGCTTGAAGAGAGCAACAAGAGTACCCAGATGACTGAGTAACTTAATCTCTGAAGTCAAAATTTTCTTCGGTGACCTCACTAGAACTGGGGGATAATCCTAGTTTTAGTCATTATCTCTGATTTGGTTATTTCCTAAAAGATCATTTTTAAAATTGTACTGCCGCATATCAGTGACAAGGTTCTTCCTACGAGCAAATAGAGCAGTTGTTTGATCTGAAGAAAAAAAATTACTCAGAACATGAAAAAGATATTAATGCAAGTACAGATAAAATTATCTTCATACCAACCCATTTATCCATAAAAAATTTTAAAAGACTAATAGGGCTCTCCCTTGAATCAGAACGACTGCATTTTAATTAATATTTTGCTTTAATAATTGTATTTTAAGGTGCTTAGAAATGAATTGATAGCAACGTTAAATTCGCCCGCTATCCTCCTCCTAGACCACCACTCTATAGCACAAAAAGAGAATTCTCTGAACACCTATCTGGTAATGGGCTAAATCTACCTATGATTCTTTAATCTCTAAAGGTTTTTCAATAGGGGAATCCATGGTAGAGCACCCGGGTGGTCTTCAGTGCCGCTTTATCAGGGTCGAAAAAGGAGCTTACCTCGAATTTTGTCAAATCACAGATTGGCAGCAATACAAGGTTTTTTCAGAAAGTGATTCTGGGAAAAGTCTTTCTGAAAAAGAGTTGCTAGTTCCAGGACTATCGCTGCGCTCAAACAGTGGATTGAAGGATTTCTACACTGAGCTAAAAAATAAAAACTTCGAAGTTGAATTTGAGCACAAAAACTATGATTGGCTTAAAGATCAGCTCCCTGAGTATAAAGACAGACCTATAAGACTAGGTTGGAATTTTGTTACATTCGAAAAGCCTTTAATAGATATTGTTTTCGCTTGGATCACAGAATATGAAAGAGATCCGAACAAGAAAAAAGCGAGCGTAGAGAAGAAATTAACTCACGAAAATACGGTTACAAATTTCGTTGGATTCATTTTTTCAGCAAAAACACGGATGGAAAAATTCAGCACTCTAGTTGATGCAGATAGACAACCCCATGACCTGAGTTTTGATAATAAAAAAATGATCTTCGTAGATAAGAATAAATTTGCCCAGGGACTATTTAAAGACAAGTACTCAGATTATTTAGCAATAATCTTAAAAGCTCAGTCCTTAAAGGCCATCAAACAAGTTGCCCAACCCGATCAAATTATTGAGCTACATGGAAAAGAAACCGCTGTATTGAAATTAAAAGATTTTATGTGGGATATTGTGGTAGTTGTGCAGTGCTCCTAAAGAAACCTAACAACTCTCCGATAACTTTCATGAATATCGGAGATTGTTAGGTTCCCGTCCGACCATTACAGTTGAAGGTGAATTATAAATTATAAGATAGCAAATAATACTTGATAGCCTTGGGACTTTTACTCAACTTTACAGCATCTCTATTTATCTTAATGGCAATTAAATATCGCATTCTAGACATGGGCGGAACTATAAGTTCCTGTAGCCATAATTCAGAAAAAAGATATTTCTTGACTCCCCCAGTAACATATATTTTTTTCGGATATTGTAGATGAAGGTTATTCATCTGAATATTTTGATGAGATTTCTTCGTATCTAGATTTTGGTAAAACATATTTATTGGTGTTTCATCTCCTGAACATAGTCGAAGAAAAACTTTAAATATTGCGATTGATGTTCAGCTTGATCTAGATACTAATTTGGATGATGGTGACTATATTTTTTTAGGGATACAATACTCTTCCCCATGTGGCAACAACAGAAATCGCCTATCTCCGGTCACTAGATGCTTCCCAACTTCTTAATCTAGTAGTTAGGGGCACCACTCCAAAGCCAATCACCGCAGGGTAAGATACGCTTTTCCTTGAGCTGGTTTTGAGGTTACTGTATTTTGACAGGAAACTATCGATTTTCTCGATAATCTTAGCAGGAGTTTCCATTTGTGGTTTATTCTCAGTTTTTACCATATTTTGCAATGACATCAAATTTGGTAAAGTCACAAATGACACTTCTCTGCCCTCAATTGCTCAATGGCACTTTTTTAAAATAGCTTTTAAAGATCTTAATCCAAATTAGGTTAAGGCCATTGTGGAATTAGTAGCAGTGAGCAATTTTACTGTGGTCGAGAATAATACTGCCTGACTTATTTATGAGGGTTCGTGTGTTCATTGAATGATAGCGATGTTCATTGAAAGAAGGTTAAGTTTTTTTTACTCTGTGAAGTACATTCCCGAGCTGATGAGAAAATGGGGGTTTGATGGCAGAAGGGGTCTTTTGAAGCAGCTTGATTAGGTCCTCCGCCACCTTTTCCTCGGTTAGCTTTTTAGGCATCCTTTCCACCTTAGCGATACATAGCCAGACCATTCGTAAATTCGAGAAATATTGAAGCCTGGCGATTTGATGACAAGCTTTGAACTCTCACCATTTGGAACCGATTTTACAGGAAGTTTTCTCAAGTGCGATAAAGTTTTGTCATCCCGTTTTCGACAATCTTTCCTTTCTATTCTGATATCCAGATTATATAGAGTTAACTAAGACTTCATCGCTATAAGAAAATTTAAAATATTTTGCACTCATTAATAATTTGAAAAAATTATTTAAATGTATGTGAGGAAATGTACATTGCTTTCTTTTGGTCTCCTAAAGTATAAGTTCAATCAGAAATAAGAACGTTGATTCGATTTTAGATAGATTGCTGTGATAGACTACATAATTTACAGTTTGTTTTTTAAGATGATAGATTCGTAATTCATAACAAGATTGATTAAGATTATTGTATTCTTATTAATAAACTTAAAATCTTGAGGTTTTCATCAATGAAATATTATCAAAGAATTTCTGACAAAATTATAGTTTAGTATTTTTAAAGTATTTTACTAACTTGCGCATTGACTTTATTTTGATTTAGTAACTAATATGTTTTACTACTAATCAGGGTCAGATATTAAGCAGGACGGCAGTGAATCCAACAAATTTTTAATATTGGATTCTCCCTATAGAAAAGAAAATTTGCTTCTTTGGAATGGTTATATGCTATTCCGAGTTATTAGGAATAAAATTATTAACTTTTTGATGGTGATAGTTTTGGAAAATTTACACATCTCTATTAATAGAGAAGAACATTCTCTATTAAAGGACTCATGTTGGACTTTTAAGTATTTGCCGCAAAATCTGAATGAGAAAGATCAATGGAAATTTCAGAATTTTGGCAGTGGATCTACTACCGAGGCTGAATATCCCCTTATACACCAAACAATAGAGCAATTTGCTTTACGACGACCTCATATGATTGCTGCCAAACATCTTGATAATCAAATAACCTATGGAGAACTCAACGCAAGAGCGGAAGCTCTCGCTAACGAAATGTATGCTCGTGGAGCGAGATCCGGCGATTATATTGGCGTCTTTATGGAACGGTCCATTGAGATGGTCATTGCAATTCTCGCTACATTGAAACTTGGAGCTGCCTACGTACCTCAAGATATCCGTATCACCCCCAAATCTTGTTTAGAAAAAATAGCAAACGCCGCAAAACTTAAAATTATCTTAACAATCAATAAACACCTCACATGTGCATCTGACATTTTTTTGCCAAAAAGCGATGTTATAGCTGTGGATCAAAGCCACTTTCAAGACGTAACCCCACGACCGATAGATTTAGTTCAATATTATAAACACGAGTTGAATCAGAGTTGCTTTGTAATATTTACATCTGGTACAACGGGTGATCCCAAGGGAGTTGTAGTATCTCACAAAAATGTCGGTAATATTTTGTTTAATGATCCAGGAAATCTGGGAATTAAGCCTGGTGACAAAGTTGCACAGATTTTAAACATAGCCTTTGACATGGCCGCCTGGGAGATTTTGGCAACCCTGACCCATGGAGCAACCCTTTTGATTCGCGGTAGTTCTATACAGGAAACTGCTTCCCAGGTAGACGTATTAATTGCAACTCCCACCATATTATCGGGCCTCGATGCTTCAAAGTGCACTCAACTTAAAACCGTTGCTGTAGCAGGTGAACCTTGTCCGAAGCCCTTAGCAACCCTGTGGTCGAAATTTTCGCGATTTTATAACAGTTGTGGTCCCACTGAAGTTACCATTGTTAATACCATGCATCATTTCGATCCAAGAAGAAAAAAGATAAGCATCGGAAAACCCAACCCCAATACTACGGTGTATATTATCGATGGAAATGAAATGCCATTACCAATAGGTGAGATAGGAGAAATGTGGGTTGGGGGAGATTGTGTGACTATGGGATACCTGAATGATCCTAGTCAAACGCAAGAACGCTATCGCCCCGATCCATTTCTTGGGGGAAATCGTAAAATGTTTCGCACCAAGGATCTTGCAAGATGGACAGAGTTTGGCGACCTTGAACATTTTGGACGTACTGATGATCAAGTAAAAGTAAAAGGGGGATTTCGCGTAGAGTTGGATGCCGTATCTTCTGTCCTTGAAGAAGTTCATGGAGTTGAGCAGGCAGCTACAGTATTGATTGATGGAAATTTATATTCTTTTGTCGCAACTGTCTTAAAATATTTTCAACCCTTACAGGACCATATTTCTCAAAAACTACCTTATTACTACCAACCAGAAGAAATTATCGGCCTCCAAGAATTGCCTAAAACGTCTCGTGGAAAGACAGACAAGAGGAAGCTTAAAGAGCTGATCACAGAAATCAAAAGGGAGTCCTATGTATGAGAAATTCTCAAGTCAAAAAAACGATTTTGCCCATAAATCGTACCGAAACTTTGCCCCTTCCAACGCCCAAGTTACTACCAAGTTTGATTAAGCATCCATGGGTGATGCCATACAATCGGCTCGCTTTTTTGATGGTTACCATCAATATATGTGTATACCTACTGTACCAGCATTCCCTAACAATTCCGGATATAAGTTGGCTTATCATCGGCAACTTTGCACTCGCGATTTTTATAAGGCAACAATACGTTATTAATTTATTGTTTTATATTGCAACCAGCATACCTCTCTCCTGGCCGCTTTCTATAAGATGGGCTGCTGGAAAAGTTTATCACTTCGGTGGTATTAATGTTGGATGTTTTGCATCCGGTACTTTGTGGCTCGCATTTTACATATGGAAACAATGGCTAGGATTAAATAGTCATTCTAGCAATGGTCTTGAACAATTGATTTTTTCACTTTCGATTTTAAATTTTATCATCCTTTCTGCAATTATTATCTTCGCCTTACCTAAGATCCGGCATAAAATTCATAACACCTTTGAGGTTATAGGACGCTTTGGGCTATGGTCTTCGGTGCTAATATTCTGGGTGCTATCGGTCTGCGTAACAAAACTACAGTTTTCCCCAGATACTTGGCTAGTAGAATGGATCATGAATCCACAAGTATGGTTACTTAGCTTAATGACTTTTAGTATTGCCCTCCCTTGGATGAGGTTAAGAAAGGTTCCTGTTGAAATGGCTGTTCCTTCCCCTCATGTATCCTTATCAAGATTTAATTATGGGGTAACTCCATTCGCGGGCTCTTCAACGGATTTAAGCCGTAGTCCTCTATTTGAATGGCATTCCTTTGCTAATGTGCCGTCACCAGGAAAAACAGGATTTCGGCTTACAATTTCCCGCGCTGGTGATTGGACGGGCTCATATATCGATGATAAACCTTCAATGGTATGGGTAAAAGGCATACCCACAGCTGGTGTGGGAAACATTGAAAACTTGTTCAAAAAAGTGATTTGGGTGGCCACCGGAAGTGGAATTGGCCCCTGTCTTCCACATTTATTAGCGGGAAATGTTGAAGCCAAATTGATTTGGTCAGCACGCACTCCAAGAAAAACCTACGGCGATGAGCTAGTAAATGAAATTCTAAAGTGCCAACCCGATGCTGTAATGTGGGATACTAAGACACAGGGGAAACCTGATCTTGTTACGCTAGCCTATGAAAATTTTAAAAATTTTGACGCCGAAGCTGTCATTTGTATTGCCAATAAAAAGTTAACTTTCCAATTGAATTATGAGCTTGAGCGACGTGGTATTCCGTCGTTCGGTGCTATTTGGGATTCTTAGATCATAGTAAAGAGAGGTTCGTCTTGTTTTCCTACGAGTTTTTATCTGTACGATTTCTTGATGAGATTGTTGAAGTCATGATCAATAATCCAAATAAGTTAAATGCACTATCTCCCAAGGTTTTAGTTGAACTACGTGAATGCTTTTTAAATCTAGAGAGCAGTTCACAAGACATAAGAGGTGCTTTGTTGACCAGTGCAGGTGATCGTGCCTTTGTTGCTGGAGCAGATATCAAGGAGCAAAGTCGAATGAGCCCTGATGAGGGAAAGAAATTCTCTGCTCTAGGTCAGGAAGTAAATAATTGCATTGAAAAGGTTAAATTTCCGGTCATAGCCTGTGTTGACGGCTTCGCATTAGGAGGAGGTTGCGAAATTGCAATGGCCTGCGATTTTATCTACGCTACTGAAAACTCTATTTTTGGTCAACCCGAAGTGCGACTAGGATTGATTCCTGGATTTGGTGGATGTATTCGCTTGGCTCAGCGAGTAGGTTTAGCAAAAGCTAAAGAACTTATTTATACCGGTCTTAAAATTAATGGTAGAGAAGCTTTTAGAATTGGTCTGGTAAACCAAATTTTCAAAAATAAAGCCGATTTGCTAGCTGCTGCTACGGAAACACTAAGGGTCATCTCAAAAAATTCTCCTTATGCAGTATCTCTTTCTAAAGAAGTCTTAGTTAACAGCGAGGGGTTTCACCCTACTGAGGCATTTGCAATGGAAAAAGAGGCGTTTTTCAGAGCTTTTTCCTCAGAGGAAAAGATTGAAGGGGTTAGTGCTTTCATTGAGAAACGAGAGCCAGTGTTTAATTAAATATATCTGAATTGGTGATTTTGTAAGTCAGTATTTTAACGGTGTAGCCAAGGAGAAGGTTCTCACTGACCTATACAAAATCGATCATCCAAGAGGTAACCACGTACATATTAACGATCACGGACTAAGGTCCGTGTCGCAATCATTCAAAATATATGGTTAGAAAAGGCTGCTCGAATATTCTTTGAAACTTCCTCTTCCGCCTTGGCCCTATTATTAAGCCTGACCTCTGCAATCTCTTCTTTTCTATCCCTTCCCCCAAAATAGTTTGCAGATTTTTAATTTATCCGGAAAAACTAATCCATATTTATTATAGATAAAGTTCTTATGTGCTTGGCCTATCCATTGCATCTTGTAAAGAAAAGATTCTACTTTGTAGCGACGGCAGAGTCTAGAAGCTGGAAATAACAGTGGAACTAGCATTCTGCTATGCTGGTAAATACATGTATGTTAATATGACGCTTATAGAGCTCTTTGGGGGAGCTTATTCATTTCTGTTAGTTAATTAATGATGGAGTTAAATTATGTGGAATATGAACCTGATAAGACCCCAATCCCTTGTTTTAATTGGATTATTTTCTTTTGTTTTAAGCAGTTCCTGTGCAACAAATGAGGACACCTATGACGATCCTGAGGAGTTTTTGTCTAGTCTCGACCCCATTCCTGTCTCATCCTCTGACTCTGACCAATTAGTGGGCACTGATCAGAATGTAATCAAAGACAGGGTGGAGGACTTTGCTATCGATAAAAACTATGAAACCTTCGACCCTTCAGGAATCGTCATAAAGTTTGAGTTTGACAGCGATATGCTGACGCCTGAAGCCATAGCAGCCCTAGATAAAATCGTTTCCGGCTTGAAGAAAGATGCTTTAGCAAGAATATTTGTCCGGGGCCATGCCGATCAGCAGGGACCAGAAGATTACAATGATGATTTAAGCCGCAGACGCTCTATTAAGATATTTAACTATCTTACAAGCCATGGCATCGACCAAGAGCGGTTAATACGAGTGCATCTTGGGGAATCAGAACCTCTGATCGATGAGTATACGGTGAGGGCGTTTCGCCAGAATCGCCGCGGTGACTTCAGCCTCGACTATGGTGGGGGAGCTTTTACTAGTAAATAATAATGGAGGACCTCATGGAGGTCCTTTTTTACTTTGAGCCTTTATGGCTGCTTTTGCGATAATACGGGCAAGACCTTCAATTTTATTCTCATCCAATTGAATGGTATCAAGATTCAGCTCTTGGGGTCTCCTGATGTTTGCCAACATATGCTTGGGTACATCGATAGCGATGCCGCGGGTGTTAAGTAAATGCCGGTTCATAAGAAAAGCTGGTTCGGCTACATAGGGATGATTTTCGACAAAGTCGATCCCAGCCTCGCGGAAGCCTAGAGCCAGGAAATTTTTTAGAAAGTTACAGCCTATTTCATTCCCGCTTCCATCTTGGCTAATGATATCGATACTACGTAAATTCTCTTGGGTTTTCGGAGCCTGTAAAAACTGCTGGCAGTAGCTTTCCAGATTATCAAAAGTTTCTTTAAAAGTATGCTCTTTACCTTCTTTCATCGGACTAAAACTCGCCATAGTATGGATATCCAGCAATAATCCTTCGCTTTTATTCAGTCTGTCGTAGAGTTCGTCAAGGACTGTCAATGAGTTTTGGTGTATCTGCAACCAATCCTCTTGATGGTTATCTAGTACCGATGCGGGCAGGGCTTCCCTTAAGCAATGATCTAACTGACGACCTCCGTCAAGTAACCCGCGAGGGTAATCCAGTTCACAGACTATACAAGTGAAACCGCGCTCATGGACCTGCTTGGCTATGGCGTGGGCAAGCTCTTGGGCACCAAAATCACTCTCGATTTTGATGTAGGTTTTAAAGACATCACTTTTATTTTTTACCTCGGGGTGATCGAAAATTTGGGGGTATTCATTGAAAAAATTATTACCTTGAGAGCTATGGGGCGAGACAATCAAAAAAGACAGTGGTGACTCGTCACTCGCGAAATGTGTTATATTTAGCATAAAGGTCATATTCCCATTAATAGATGTGAAAAAAAAACAAACTGCAAGATATTCGAGATACTTTAATATAGACTTTATAATCATTTATTTAAACTGGGATCTGAGCCATAGAGTTCGCAATACCCTTTGAAACCCTTGGTAAATGGTAGTGGCAAGCAATTCGCTATTTAACCTGAATCAAGGAGGACATAGTACCGGAGTGCACTCTCCCTAAAAGAGGGCACTGTTTCTAAGCAACGCGGAGTCAGGTGAAATATTTGGATCTGGGCTTTAATTTGAGTGATGAGTCATTTGATATTTCACACTAAGTTTTCTTGAGGTGCCTATGCAAAAAGAATCTCTAGATGCGATTAAACAGAAGATTGTCAGTTCTCCTCACAATAAGGTTAAAGTGGCAATTGTAGATATTGATGGCGTACTAAGAGGTAAATACATCCACAAAAATAAGTTCTTATCCGCCTTAGAAGGTGGATTTGGATTCTGCAATGTGGTGTTTGGCTGGGATTCCGCAGATGTGTGCTACGATAATTCTGAGTTTGCAGGTTGGCATACAGGATATCCTGATGCGCAAGTTAGGCTTGATATTGCTAGCTATCGGGAGATCCCATGGGAAGGCCAGGTCCCTTTCTTTTTAGGGTACTTTATTGACGGCTCTGGGCAAAGGCTTTCCATTTGCCCGCGATCTTTATTAGCATCGGTGGTGGAAAAAGCTGAAGCTGCTGGATTCAAAGCAATGTTTGGTTGCGAATATGAATGGTTCAATTTCCAAGAATCTCCAGATTCGTTGCATGCTAAGGAGTTCAAGCAGATCAAACCGTTGACTCCTGGTATGTTCGGTTATTCGGTACTGCGTGCAAGTTTAAAACATGAGTTTTTTCACAGTCTTTTGGATGATTTAGAAGCTTTCAACATTCCCCTTGAGGGTTTGCATACAGAAACGGGTCCCGGGGTTTATGAGGCAGCGATTATGGTCAGCGATGCCCGTGAACAAGGGGATCGGGCGGCTCTTTTCAAAACCGCTGTTAAGGAGATTGCCTACCGTCATCAGATACTTCCTAGTTTTATGGCACGCTGGAATACAAGTCTTCCTGGGTGTAGCGGCCATCTCCATCAAAGCCTTTGGGATGAGAAGGGTTCTAAAAATCTTTTCTTTGATTCCCAGGGACAGAATCATATAAGTCAAGTTTTCGAATGTTACTTGGCTGGTATATTGAAGCTATTACCAGAACTTTTACCCCTCTATGCTCCCACAGTGAATAGTTACAAGAGATTAGTGGAGGGCTATTGGGCACCAACGCGAGCGACATGGGGGATCGATAATCGTACTGTGGCTATGCGCGTGATTCCCGGTAGTGAAAAGTCGACCCGTCTGGAGGCTCGTATTGGTGGTGCTGACATGAATCCTTACCTGAGCATTGCCGCTAGTCTAGCGGCCGGTCTATATGGAATCGAGAAGGGGCTCAAATTAGAGGATGAACCCATCAAGGGTAATGGTTACGCATCAGACAGAGGGGAAAAGTTACCTACAAATCTTTATGAAGCCGCTCTAAAATTTAAGAATTCTGAACTTGCTCGGGAATTGTTCGGTGATTTTTTTGTTGAGCATTTTGCTCAATCCCGCTTATGGGAATGGAGACAGTTTCAAGAGTCCATTACTGATTGGGAGCTTAAACGATATTTCGAAATTATTTAGCGAGGCAAAGTATGGTTTCACAATTTAATTTTCCGACTGTTATCCGCTTTGGCATTGGAGCTAGTAGTGAGATTTCGTCCCAACTCCTAGATCGTGGGCTGAACACCCCCCTGTTAGTCACGGATGAGCAAATCAGATCTTTGGCGTTTGTGCAGCAAGACATCCTGAGGCCTATGGAAACAGCAGGTCTTAAGGTTAAAGTTTATAGTGGGTTCTCAGGAAATCCGATTAAGACTCATGTTGATAAAGGCGTGGAAGCATACAAAGAGGGAGGCTGCGATAGTCTTGTCATTCTAGGTGGGGGTGCTGCTCTAGACGTGGGAAAAGCCATAGCTCTCATGGCTACTCACCCTGGGGAGCTCTTTGATTATGAAGATGGCAAACCTGATGCACGGCCCGCAAACCAGAACCTGCCTCTTATGATTGCTGTCCCCACTACAGCTGGTACAGGAAGCGAAGTCGGTCGTAGTTCTGTTATCTCCGATGATCATACCAAGGAAAAAAAAATAATATTTGCACCACAGATGCTGCCTGACGTGGTGATTGCTGACCCTCAGCTCACTATAGGGCTTCCAGCGGCAGTAACGGCTGCCACTGGCATTGATGCCTTAACTCACCTTCTGGAAGCTTATCTTGTGGATGCATTCCACCCTATGTGTGATGGTATTGCCTTGGAAGGAGTCCACTTAGTAGCTGAAAGTCTTGAGAAGGCAGTCAATAATCCTAGTGATATTCAAGCTCGCAGTCACATGCTTATGGCTTCAATGATGGGGGCTGTAGCTTTTCAAAAAGGCTTAGGAGTCAATCACTCTTGTGCCCACGCGCTTTCCACAGTCTTCGACCTCCACCATGGTCTAGCGAATGCATTGATGCTAAAGGTATGTATGAATTTTAACTATGAGACTGTACCGGAAAAATTCGATACTTTGGCCCAACGCTTGCGTTATCCTACAGGAAGCGATGCTTTGCAATGGATCGGAAGCCTTATGGAAAAGATAGGAATTAAATTAGGATTGAAGCATTATGGCGTTAGTATCACAGAAAGATTACTGGATGTTGCCGTGGCAGATATATGCCATCCTATGAACCCGAGGAAAGTTCATAGAGAGGATTTTAAACAATTGTTTAAGGAAGCTTTTTAAGGGGAATATACGATGAAAATTATAAATCCTGCAACAGGAGAAAAGCTTGAAGAGTTGACTCCTGATACAGTCGAGTCTGTAGATAAAAAGTTCAATGAATGCCAAAAAGCTCATCGACTTTGGGCAGACACAGACTTTCGGGATCGGAAAAAAATTATCTTTAACTTTCACGAAATCCTTAAGAATCATACTGAGGACTGTGCTAGTATTCTTACCGGGGAAACTGGTAAGCCCTTACAGCAGTCAAAAAATGAAATTGGGGCCACCCTTGAGCGCATCAGTTATTTTATGGATAAGGTCGAGAGTCTTCTTGAAGAGAAGGTGTGCTTTCAAAATGACTCCATGACGGAAATGGTTTCCATGGAACCCCTAGGTGTTGTAGCCAATATTTCGGCCTGGAACTATCCCTATTTTGTGGGAACTAACGTTATTATTCCAGCATTGTTAACAGGTAATGGTGTGCTATACAAGCCATCGGAATACGCGAGTCTCACGGGGAGACGCATTAAGAATATGTTTGATGAAGCGGGTTTACCGCAACATTTATTTGGACTTATTGAGGGAACAGGCAAGCAAGGAAGTTATCTCTTGGATCAGAGTATCGATGGTATTTTCTTTACAGGATCTTATAAAACGGGACGCGCTATTTATGAGAAAGCTGCTTCTAAAATGATTGTGACCGGATTAGAATTGGGCGGTAAAGACCCTTGTTATGTAACTGAAGATGTTGATGTTGCAAGTGTTGCAGCTAAGGCGGCTGATGGAGCCTTTTATAATGCTGGGCAAAGCTGCTGTGCCGTGGAAAGAATCTATGTTCATGAATCGATTTATGAAAATTTTTTAGAGCATTTTATCAATACCGTATCCCAGTTCAAGGTCGGCTTACCAACTGCTAGTGATACCTACATGGGACCTCTCACAAGGGGAGAGCAAATTCCTTTTTTACTAGAACAAATCGACGATGCTAAAAGCAAAGGAGCTAGTGTTGTTTTGGGAGGGAAACCTCTGAATGACTTGTCTCCAAACTATTTTGAACCCACTGTTCTGACCAATGTCAATCATAGTATGTTGCTGATGCAGGAAGAATCCTTTGGGCCTATTATCGGTATTCAGAAGGTGGTAAATGATCAGCAATGCTGTGAGCTGATGAACGATACACAGTATGGACTTACGGCATCTGTGTATTGCCGAAATATTGAAAGAGCAAAAGGTATTCTTAAAAATCTCAATACGGGAACCGTATATGTGAATTGCTGTGACCGAGTAAGTCCTTACGTTCCCTGGTCCGGTAGAAAATGTTCAGGAATTGGTTCTACCTTAGGTGAAATAGGAATACAAAGCTTTCTCCAACCAAAATCATGGCAAATAAAGCAAAATTAATCTACAATCTTTAACATTTTAGTATTTGTAGTATAGGAAGAATACTCAATATTTTTAGCATCAATGTTTTGGATCTTGGCAACAAGATCCTTGATTCTCTCAAGAGCTATCAGTGTTTTGTCATATTGCTCTTTTGTAAAATTTTGATAGTTGCGCCCCATATTGCCAAAAGCAATAGCGAGAGGATTATTGATTTTATGATTATAGGTAATAATCATAGCTGAAATAGCCTGCGCTTCCTTTGCCTTAGCTTTACTTTCTGCCAAAAACTTAAGGTTCAGTTGCATTTTTATCCGGTGAAGTGCAATCTTAAAACTTACTTCTTTAATAATATAGTCGTTTGCCCCTGCTTCAAATGCAGATAAGATTGATGGGGTTCCTTCCTCAGAGGTTAATATGATCACGGGTAATGCAAGTGAGCTGTGGACTTCACGAATTTCCTGCAATACGCTCAGACCATTTTTTCCACCTGGCATATTAAGATCGAGTAAAATGAGATCTGGAATATCTTGTTTTAGAAAGTGTAAACATTCTTCTCCTGAGGAAGCTGTGCTAACCTGTATTCCTAGTTTCTTGAGACGCATTTCGAGTATTTGTCTTTGAATTTCCGAATCTTCAACAACTAAAATATGAATGGGTCGATCCATATTACCCCCAAAAAGTTACTTACTGTACTCGGCTTATTTAATTTTTTGCTTGAAAAAGAATTATTACTCTTGCAAAGCATTCCCCTATTTTTCGCTATCTTCCGGTTCCCGCCAGTTGATAATGAGAATTATTCCTAGAATAAATATAATTATGGGAATATGAATAAAAACTTTTTTTATGTCATTTTTTCTCGCTACTATAAGCTAGCATGGCTAGCTTATAGTAGCTCCCAGTAACAAAGAAAGTATAAAGATAAGCTTTCAAGTGATTACAGCATATTAAAGATAAGTCTTAAGATCGATGGCGGTCAGAGAGTATGCTGGCGACCTCGCTTAGGGAATGATGGCGAGCCTTTAGTAAGACCATGAGATGGAAGATGAGGTCGGCAGATTCATTCAAAAAAGCCTTCTCATCTTCATCTTTGGCGGCTAGAGCTACTTCTACCCCTTCTTCTCCAACCTTTTGGGCCATTTTGTGTATCCCTTTAGCAATAAGAGAACTTATGTAGGACCCTTCGGGCCTTGTCTTAAACCTTTGGTCGATGATTTTTTCTAGTGTAGCTAGGAAAGTCCAATCTTCGGTGGGATTGCCAAAGCAGGTTTTGGTTCCTTTGTGGCAAGTAGGTCCCATGGGTTCGGCTTGAATAAGCAATGTATCACCATCGCAATCCAAAGCGATGGATACGACATTTAAAAAGTGCCCCGATGTTTCCCCTTTAGTCCACAAGCGCTTTTTTGTACGGCTGTAAAAAGTTACTTTTTTTAAAGTTTGTGTTTTTTCGATGGCCTCCCTGTCCATATAGCCGAGCATTAGCACTTCTTTACTCTGGGCATCTTGTATGACAGCAGGGATAAGACCATTCACTTTGTTCCAGTCTATGTTTTTCATCAAATATCTCCTGGATGCGGCCTTTTGTGGTTTGCAGGTTACCCCGCATACCGATTCTTTAAGGTTAGGTAATTGACATTCGTACACTCACTCCGTGTTCTTGAAGTTGGTGTTTCAGTTCCGGTATAGTAATTTCGCCGCGATGAAAAATACCAGCCGCTAGTCCAGCATCAACACGAGCATTTTCAAAGGCTGCGATGAAGTCCTTAGCAGTCCCCGCACCTCCTGATGCTACTAAGGGAACCTGGCAAATGCTTCTGGCTGCTTTTAGCTGGGCTATGTCGTAGCCAGCCTTAGTCCCATCGGCATCCATACAATTCAGTACAATTTCACCAGCTCCTCTGCTTTGAACTTCCTTGATCCAGTCAATAGTTCTTATTCCAGCAGAACGCGCAGTTGCTTCGCTGCCAGTATATTTCCAGATCCAATAATCGCCATCTTGAAAGATCGAATCGATGCCAATGACGACGCATTGCTTGCCAAACTCGAAAGCCAATCGATTGATCAGGTCTGGATCTTCAATGGCTGGTGAGTTGATGGAGACTTTGTCAGCACCAGAGTATAAAATCCTCCTCGCACTATCTACGGAACGAATGCCTCCGGCGACGCAAAAGGGGATGTCTATAACTTTAGCCGTCTCTTCCACCCACTGTAGTGAGACACTTCTATTTTCTGAGCTGGCGGTAATATCGTAAAAAACTAGCTCATCAGCACCTTCATCGCGGTATTTTTGAGCAAGCTCAACGATGTTGCCTAGAATCACATGGTTTTTAAACTTAACGCCTTTGACGACTTTGCCGTCACGTACATCGAGACAGGGAATAATTCTCTTGCTTAGCATTTAAATATCTCGCTCAAATCCAGAGTGTTTTCGTAAATTCCCTTACCTATAATGGCACCACTGATCGGTATTTCTCGCAAAGTATGAATTTGGTCTAAAGAACTTAGCCCACCCGATGCCAAAATACTAATAGAGGGGAATGCTTCTGAAAGAGTCTTGTAAAGTTGGAAATTCGGCTCCGTGAGAGTTCCGTCGCGGCTAATATCAGTGCATAGCACTTGGGATAGGCCCATGGGTATATATTGCTCTAATAGGGAAAAGGCATTTGTTTGAGATAAACTTTGCCAGCCGTGAGTGGCGACCATGGGAATATCATTTTCTATAAAAATATCAAGCCCTAAAGTAATACGTTCCCCGCTAAAAGTTTCGAATATTTGTTTTGTCGTTGCTGAATCTTTCACTGCCAGACTGCCAATAATCACCCTGTCAATACCAGCTTCAATAAGTTCTTGGACATGATCAGGAGACCGGATGCCTCCTCCTACCTGGATTTTTAAGGAGGTTTCGGAGGCAATTTTTTTGATGATGGGGGTCTGCTGTGGACTTCCTTTTTTAGCACCATCAAGATCGACGATATGCAGGTACTGAGAGCCCCATCTTTGAAATCTCATGGCTGTTGACAAGGGATCATTGTCATAGATAGTTTTTTGATTGAAGTCGCCCTTGGTCAGTCGAACTACTTGACCTTCTATTAAATCTATCGCGGGATATATTTTCATAATTCCAAAAAGTTCCTTAATATCAATTGACCATTTTTTGCTGATTTTTCGGGATGAAACTGTACCCCGAAATAATTATCTTTTTCTACGATTGCCGGAATTTTTACTCCATAGTTGACATGAGCTACGGTATAATCTGAATCTGGAGCCTGAAAAGAATGAACGAAATAAAAATAGGCTCCTGGATCAATATGCTGCAGAAGAAGGGAATCATGATCATGCCGGAGCCGGTTCCAGCCCATATGGGGCAGGCTTAGGTCTCGATGCTTAGGGATTTGATGCACTAGGCCGGGAATGATGCCTAAGCAGGACGTATCACCTTCTGTCGAGCCTTCAAATAGGAGCTGCATACCTAAGCAGATCCCCAAGACTGGCTGTTTTAGCTCCTGCATAACATGCTTGAGTTCAGCTTTTTGAATTCTGTCCATCGAGGCTTTAGCAGCTCCCACCCCTGGAAATAAAATCTTGGAAGCTTTGAAAATTTGATCAGGCTGGCAGGTCACTAGACTCTTAGTATGGAGTCTGTTGAGCGCGTTAATGACGGAAGATAGGTTGGCTCCTCCAGTATCTACAATGGCGATCATAATGCTCCCTTTGTTGACGGTAATTGTCCATTTTGATCTACTAAAATCGCTTGTTTTAGAACTCTGGCAAAACCTTTAAACAGGGCTTCAGCCATATGATGCTCATTTCCTTTACTTACGGTCATATGCAAGTTCGCTCCCAAAGCATCTGCAACAGAACGGAAGAAATGAGGAATCATTTCAGTGGCGAGTTCTCCAATGGTAGGACGGGAAAACTCTCCAGCAAAATGGAAATAAGAACGTCCCCCTAAATCTAGGGCTATCTGGGCTTGAATATCATCCATAGGGAGAAGAAAACCATAGCGCTGTATACCAACTTTTACCCCCAACGCTTTTTTAATACCTTCGCCAAGGGCGATTCCTACATCTTCAACTGTATGATGGTCGTCAATATGCAGATCACCACGGCAATGAATTTTCAAGCCGATATTACCATGGCGGGCAATCTGCTCAAGCATATGATCGAAAAAACTGATACCCGTTTTGATTTCAGCCATGGTCGGGCGATCCAAATTTACGTCGACAACAATCGAGGTTTCCTTGGTTGTCCTTTGTACTGTGCTTTTTCGCTCCTGCCCGATGAGCATGGCGCATATATCATTCCAAGAAGTTCCTTCCGTGCTACCGTTACTACTGACCCTGAAACCACTTATTCCCATATTTTGGGCCAAAAGAAGGTCGGAGTCCCGGTCACCTATGACGGCTGATTGATCGCGCGACCAATGAGGGTCTTTTAAGTAAGACATGACTAAACCTGTGTGTGGTTTCCGGCATGAGCAGTTGTCCTGGGGGAAGTGGGGACAAATCAGGACGTCGCTAAATATAATTCCTTGCGATTTTAGCAGTTTAAGTAAGAATTGCTGAGGTCTTTCAAAATCTTGCTGAGGAAATGATGCTGTACCCAGTCCATCTTGGTTAGATACCATAACAAGCTGATAGCCAGCTTTTTGTAGCTTTAAGAGATTGGGGATGACATCTTCAACAAGTTCTATTTTATCAATACGATCAACCTGCTCATCGTCTGGTTCCTGACAAATGGTTCCATCGCGGTCAATGAATAAAATTTGCTTCATGATTCTTCCTTGCTAAGGGTAGCCAGCCTTATGCGGACAGCTTCACGGTGAGCGTCGAGACCTTCCACTTCTGCTAAGTCCATTACAGTTGGTCCTAAGTTTTTTAGACCCTCCGGACTGAGAGTTTGCACTGTAATTTGCTTCACAAAAGCATCCACTCCTAAGCCACTCGTGCTTTTTGCATAGCCATAAGTGGGTAACACATGATTGGTACCGCTAGCATAATCGCCCACGGATTCGGGAGTCCAAGGCCCCACAAATACTGAGCCAGCATTACTGATATTGTGGATCATTTTTTGGGCTCCCTGGCATTGTAAAATTAAATGCTCGGGACCATACTGATTGGAAATGCTCATAGCTTCATCCATATTCGCACACAGGATGATAGAGCTATGTTCCAGAGACTGGCGTACTATGCTCTGTCGAGTAAGAGTTTCCATTTGTTTCTCCAGACAGTCGACCACTTGCTGTGCTAACGAAGGAGAATCGGTGACCAGTAGGGATTGGGAGTCGACTCCGTGTTCGGCCTGGGATAGTAGATCAGCGGCAATGAAAGGAGGGTGGGATGTCTCATCACCAATCACCAGCACTTCTGATGGACCAGCGGGCATATCATATAAGGCTCCGCTTGGGTCCATAGCAACCTGGAGCTTCGCTTCGGTGACCCATGCGTTTCCAGGACCAAAAATCTTATAAACCTTGGGTACCGTTTCTGTACCGTATGCCATGGCTGCGATGGCTTGAGCCCCTCCCACTTTATAAATCTGATCGATACCACAGCGCCGGGCCGTAGTAAGGATATGAGGGTCAATGCTGCCATCCCTTTGAGGTGGGGTGCAAAGAACTTTAGTTTGGCAACCAGCAATTTTTGCTGGAATGGCCAGCATGATAACAGTTGATAGTAGGGGAGCGGTTCCACTGGGGACATACAAGCCTACTTTTTCTATCGGTCGCGTTTCTCTCTGGCAAGAAACTCCCGGCATGGTAGCGATACTCTTAACTGTGGGGGTTTGTATGTCATGAAACTTCGTAACATTATGAATGGCTTGATCTATTGCTTGGCTAACATTGCGAGATATATGCGCTTCAGCCTGTTGAAACTCTACTTCTTGAACTTTAAACTCAGATAGTGTGACATGATCGAACTTAGCATTGAACTCTACTAAGGCTTTGTCGCCATGTATTCTGACAGCACTAATTATTTGGGAAACGTCCTGACGAAACTGCTCAGATGAACTCGTGGCAGGTCTTTGTAAAACCTTGGCTTGCGATTGTGGGTCGAGATTTAACCAATTAATAATTTTCATGATATTTACTCAATAATTTTTTCGATGGGTAGGACTAATATGGAACTGGCTCCAGCTTTCTTGAGCTGCTCCATGGTTTCCCATACGATGTCTTCCTTAGCTACAGCATGAATGGCAACGCGACTGTCATCAAGCATCAGAGGCATCATGGTTGGTTTTTCCATACCTGGAATCAGACGGTAAATGGTTTCCAAGGATGACTTTGGTGCATTCATCATAATGTATTTGGCATTTTTGGCTAATAGAGCGCTGTCTATACGTTGCAGCAGAGTATCAATAAAACTTTCTTGCTTGTTGTCGAGGCTGTTGTTGGATCTGACTAATACAGCTTCACTGTTGAGTATGGTTTCCACGGCATATAAGCCATTGGACTCCAAGGTGGCACCAGTGGATACCAAGTCGCATATGGCATCGGCGACACCAATTGATGGTGTTACTTCTACAGAACCACTAATTTCGATGGTTTCGCAGCGAATATCATAGTTTGCTAAGTATCGATTCAGAATATTCGGATAGGAAGTGGCAATTTTAGCGCCATTAAAACTTTGTAACCCCTCATAAGATTTGCTTTTTGGCCATGCTAACGACAGCCGACAATGACCAAAACCGAGCTTTCTAATGATATTGACACTTGCATTGGGAGCATCAGTTGGCCCAATCCTCTCTTCTAATTCATTGAGTCCCACTATTCCGAGCTGACAAACACCGTCACTCACATAGTGGGGGATATCGTCATCACGACTCAGCATCAGCTCTATGGGATGGTCCTTGGCACGACTGATGAGAGTGCGTTTTCGCGACTCGAATTGCAGTCCACAACGGCTCAGGAGGTCAAAGCAGCTCTCGCTGAGGCGACCAGTTTTTTGAATAGCGATCCTAATATTTTTCATGAAACAGCCTTTTTTAATCGATCAAGTAGCAGTCGATAGCCTTTAGCTCCATAGGTCATAGCCCTAGCTACTCTGGTTATTGTTGTCGTGCTAACACCAGTTTTTTCGTTGATGGATCTATAGGAATCGCCTGTTTCCAGAAGCCGGGCAACGCGCCAACGGTCAGCCATGGACCGCAATTCAGCGGGCGTACAAAGGTCTTCAAGAAGTGCCTTGAATTCTTCAGGTTTATTAAGCTTGGCAATATCATCGTATAACTCTTCAAGAAAAGATTCTTCACACATAAACCATCCTTGATTTATCCTTCTTGGTTTGTGTTAGCATGTTAACACGATAGTGTGTTAGCATAGTATAACGGATGCTACAATGATTTTCTTGAGCTTTTTTCTTAAAGTAAGTCAAAAACTGCATTAAGGGGGTAAAAAGTCAGGTGAAATTTCGGATGAGGGGGCACCAAGAAAATCAAAGCAAGAAAACGGCGGTGACTTCCTCTCTCGACCGAAGTTGAAAGCACCCTGTAGTTAGGATTTCTGAAGCATGGTCACGTGAGCCACGCGCAGGACTCATTGAAAACATCGGATTTGTATCACTACCTATGGCATATAATAAAGAACCCCCCAGCAACATACCCAATATAATACGCCAGGGACCGATACCACTGGCAATGAGTATGCCCGTCCCCAAAAGACAGGCTAATGTTGAAGTTTCACCAAAGGAGCCCGGTACCAAACCGGTAAAGGTGTCAAGCCATGTAAAGCTAGACTTAACAGCATCCATGCCTCCTGACATCGCTGTTCCCAAAATAGTGGCACCTGTGTAGCCATCCACGGCTGTCCAAACTTTGTCACCCGAAATCTGTCCTGGATAGGCAAAAAATAGAAAAGCTCGAGTCGTTAAGGCTGGGTTTTGGATCGGGGATATTTTCTATGAAAATCGATAAAGTAACTAGAAGCTTTATCGAATTCTAATAATCGTTCGTAAATTTGTGCCACTTGTAGTAGCCAATCTTTGGCTTGAGGAGTTTTAGAAAAATTCTTTACGATAACGAGATAGGCGTTAATAGCCTGCGGAATAGCACCAGCTTTTATATAATCAACAGCTGCATTATACCAAATCTTATCAACATCAGGATCTTTGGGATACGTCTTCGCTTTCGTACTAGCTATATCGGATTATTATAGAAACCTTTCCTTTCCCTTGCTCAAACCATAGCCTAGTAAATACATAATCATAGTAAGACACACGACATCGTAATAATACCCGAGCGCGTTTTTAACAGGTCGGGTCAATGGCCAATGATTTCCTTAAGAAATTCTCGGAAGCTTGGGAAAGATTCATTTGGTAGTTCCTTCCTAGGATAACAACCATTGCCATAAGCTATAGTCGCTTAGATACAGCAGGGATTGGCTGGCCACCATGCGAACCGATTATCGAATGCCATGATATTTGATGTACGATTAATCAATTGCCGATGGACGATATACCCCATAATGTAAAAGATAGAATTCATTAAAATGTTCCCCGTTCTACGTTCCGATATTTCGATTTGAAGCTGAATCACAGAGAGTTTTCTGAGACTAGGGTTTCTTTAAGCCATCTTGGGAGGCCGTGTATGTTAAGCAATAAAGATGGCCAATTAAAATGTTGGAGATTGCCATGTTTAAACAAAAACCAGTTTATAAGGCGCAATACGAGAACTATATGGGAGGAGAATGGGTAGCCCCCGCCAAAGGTGAGTATTTCGATGCTATCTCACCTATTGATGGCAGCGTCCTTACAAAAGTACCAAGATCCACCAGCGAGGACATTGATATGGCTGTTAAAGCCGGCTGGAATGCTGCTCGCTCCTGGAGTCAGACGTCGGCAACAGAGCGCAGCAACCTGCTTTTTAAAATTGCTGATCGCATAGAAGAAAATTTGGAAAAACTCGCTATTGTAGAAACATGGGATAACGGTAAAGCAATTAGGGAGACCACAGCGGCAGATATTCCATTATCAATCGATCATTTTCGCTATTTTGGTAGTGTCATTCGAGCTGAGTCAGGCGAAATAAGCGATCTCGATACAAGCATGGTTTCTATGGAAATTCATGAGCCTTTGGGGGTGGTCGGCCAGATTATCCCTTGGAACTTCCCCATTCTTATGGCGACATGGAAACTGGCCCCAGCGTTAGCCGCCGGTAACTGTGTCGTGTTAAAACCTGCAGAACAAACGCCTGTCTCAATTCTTTTTGTACTCGAAGCAATTGCCGATTTGTTACCACCTGGTGTCTTAAACGTCATAAATGGATTTGGGCCGGAAGCTGGAAAACCATTGGCCTCGCATCCAGACATAAAAAAGGTTGCATTTACGGGCGAAACGACAACTGGGCGACTCATAATGCAATACGCGTCTGAAAACATCATTCCGGTAACTTTAGAACTAGGCGGCAAATCACCTAACATCTTTTTTGATAGTGTGATGGCAGAAGATGATAGTTTCCTTGATAAGGCTATCGAGGGGTTTGTCTTATTTGCTTTTAACCAGGGTGAAGTTTGCACCTGTCCATCGCGCGCTCTAATCCAGGAAAGCATATATGAAAAATTTATGACAAAGTGCCTAAAGCGAGTTGAAGCGATTAAAATGGGTGATCCGCTCGATCCCAATACCATGATGGGGGCTCAAGCCTCCAAAGATCAATATGACAAAATAATGAACTACATCGATGTTGGTAAGCAAGAGGGTGCGGAAGTCCTGATCGGCGGTGAAGCATATCCTAATTCAAAATATCCTAACGGTTTTTATATCAAACCAACAGTATTCAAGGGTAACAATAAAATGCGTATTTTCCAGGAGGAGATATTTGGTCCGGTTGTGAGTGTGACAACATTTAAAGATGAAGCTGAGGCACTGGAAATTGCTAATGACACTTTATATGGATTGGGCGCAGGCGTTTGGACACGGGATGTTCATCAAATGCAAAAATTTGCCCGCGGAATCGAGGCAGGTAGAATCTGGTGTAATTGTTACCATGCTTATCCTGCACATGCCTCGTTTGGTGGTTACAAAAAATCCGGTATAGGACGGGAAACCCATAAAATGATGCTGAATCATTATCGTCACACTAAAAATGTGTTGATGTCCTATGATAAAAATCCATTGGGATTTTTCTAACCGGCAATTCCTAACATGCTAGCAATTCAAGGCATGAGGGAAAATCTTGATTTGCTCGGAGGCGGTTATTTAATCGCCCCATTTCCGTCAACAGGAGCTTCTTATGTATATTGAAAGGGTATCTGTTACAGACAAAGCTAAAATAGTTATCGAACAACTGCGAGAAAAGCATGGGGAATTGATTTTTCATCAAAGCGGTGGCTGTTGCGACGGCTCGGCACCGATGTGCCTCGCCAAAGGGGATTTTTTAATTGGCGCGCGAGACCTTTGTCTGGGAGAAATCCATGGGTGCAATTTCTATATGGCTTCGGATCAGTTTGAATATTATAAGAATATGCATATAACCATCGATGTTTCGGAAGGCAGGGGGTCGAGTTTTTCCTTGGAAATTCCTTTAGGTATACGCTTTATGGTAGTTTCAAGGTTATTTATAAAAGTACGCCGCAATATACACCATTTCTATGGGGGCGGTGTTCATCCCAAGATTCCACCTTCACACCTTGTAAAGTGGTTCAAGGGAATATCCGCCAGAAGCTCTTTATTGAATTTCTAAGCTTAAAGTCAAAGCTTGGGAAGGGCCATCTTTGGAATCCAAGCTATTATGTGGGAACAGTTGGTAATTTGTCCAAAGATGTTGTTTTGCGATACCTTCAGGACCAGAAAGTTCACTCACCAAGCTAATCGCTTGGATTGTGATGGAGCCTTATATCCACCATTTTAAAAAGGTGGGATTACGGCTCATTGTTCTAAAAAGCGCCTTTATTTAGAACTTAAATTTTAAATCTATTATGGTAGATTTAAAGTCTTGCCCGTCTTCAACGGCCAGTTTTTCGAATCTTTGGGATAAACCAATACCGGAGTTGTCGTCCAGCTTATAGGAGACAAGAATGCGCTCGCCCTTGCGGTCTGTACCACCACCGCCAAAGTCTCCGTCAGATAGGGCTCCTACTGTAGCGTCTTTTTCCAAGCTTGCTGTGGCAACGGTTACCTTTAGAGCCCCTGCTTTGATGCTGGCACCAGCTAAGTAGCCTGCTCCATCTTCATCGACTTCACCGTTATTGATGCTGTGAACGAAGCCAGTGACGCCCCATTGGGGGAGAGTAATCTCCAAGCCAAAGTCTTGAATAATGTATTTATTGGTATAGTATGTAGATGTCACATTACCTTCGGTGTCGACTACTTTGCTGACAGAGTTATTGCCACTCTTACCATCAATCAAATCCTGTCCTTTGATGTAATTGTAGTTATAGACAGCGGCACCAAATTTCACAGCAAAACTGTCGGTACTATACGAACCGCCTACTTGTCCTGAATAAAGAATGCCATCCTTGCGGTCTCCACTTCTTTCGTCATACCAAAACTCACCAGCCTGGGCAAAATATTTCATGGCACCCATTTCACAGGAATACTTTAAGTTAACCCCTTCCAAGGTCACATCACTATCCCAAACCAGAGGTGATTTACCAGGTCTAAAAAAAGGGTTTTTAATCTTGCCTCCCGTGAGTTGCACGCCGTCCCGCAGATAATTGAAGTAAGCTAAGTCCAAGTTGAATTCTTTGGCTCCGAATCCACCATCAAAAGACTGATTGCGTGATGTTGCTTCACTGCCGGTGGCGATGCGAAACTCTACCTGCAGCTGCTCGGTGACTTGAGATTTCGCGAAAAGACGCGCGCGCAGTCTCTGTCGACTACGGGATTCGCTCCCTTCTTTATCAATTTTTTCATGGCGCAAGCGAAAGTCACCACCAACTTTCACTTCGGCAGCCCCAGCACTCAAGGAGGAAAGTAGAGCACCAACAACCAGGGGATTTCGAATAATATTCATAATGGTCTCCAAATATTGAAATTAATGCTAGTTACTTGCATTAGAGCTACTTGCTGAACTGCTTGCAGGATTCATGTAGGAAGAAACAGATTTACCTGCTTTGATAGCTACTGTTCCGGCAATATCCTGGAGAAAGTCTACTTCGTCCATTTTCTCAAGAATGCGAGCATCCTTCAGCTCAACAGTCAAAACAGGAACTTTTTGATCTTTCCACATATACCGTCCTAAGCTTCCTGGGAATGTGCCGAGGGATACCCACGGCAGCCATTTGAATTTGGGAGCACTGATCTGGGGTCCATCAAAATCTAGTACTCCATAAGGAGTGTGGATAGCGACAACAAAGTCGGGCTTGAAATCATCGAGATGCTGAATGATACATTGCGTTTCTGGCTCAGAGCCAGCATGGGGGCCAGGGTTTCGGCGTGGGTCCTTATTTTTTTTCTCATCCCAGTACTTGTGGGCCAATCGGTTCCAGTCGCGGGAGGGAAAGTTGCGATTTAAATCGACGCCATTGGTATTTGTTCTGGTTTTCAGGCGCCAACCGTCAGGGTTGGCGATAGGAATGATTCGCCAACTATTCCTGGCGTTGATATCAGAAAGGCGCTCCATCCAGCGTCGAGCGACGCTTCCCCCCTCGGACTCGTCCCCGTGAATGACTCCCATTACAAGAACTTTTTTTGCACTATGGGAACTAGACAGGGAGTCGAAATGAAAGATGGTCTCGCCATTAACACTTTTACAGGCATGGAATACTTCAACCTTCCTGCAGACTTGATTGACTTTAATGTCATTGTACTCGCCAGGTAGCGTTTTCAGAGACCGTCGGCATAACTGATCGACTGACGGGGAAATGGCTTTTGCACCTAGGGGGGTATAATAACTTTGGGCCGTAGATGATGCACAGAACATATAACAAGCCAGAAAAAAGATTAACCGCATTGAGTTCCTCACTTAAATCTTGCTGAAACTCAGCATTCGAATAGATAGTTTATATCACCTACCATATTCAAGCTAAAGTTGGTTATCGCCATATTGGCAATGTCATAAAGTGTTGTCTATAGGCTTCCCAAAAAACTAAGGAATGAGCATATATCATTTGAAATTGCTAATGGAGCGAGAATAAATGGGAACCTATAAAAAATACAAATTTTTTGTCATCTTTCTAATTTTTTTTTGGAAAAAAATAATGCTTCGAATCAAGTTAAATAAGTCTATTTTAGCATGTTTAGGGGGATGGCGGGAGCCTATGCTATGAGCCTTTAATCCTGAAAGTTTGATCCAATTGGATGACAGGCCAACTCCCCCTACTAGACAGCTGCCAACAGTTCTTGCTAGATTTCAACGTCATTATCGAAGTTTAGTAAAACGAAATTGGAGTACCGGATGAAGATCGATTCATTCACAACCAAGCCGCTTTTAATTGGCATACTAGCTCTATCAGCTTGTCATAGCCATAAAGGCAATCGGGCCCCACAACCAACACCAACACCAACAGCAGAAGAAGAGACTGATGCCGTCAGCTCGCAGCCTGACCAAGTTGATTGGTTCTTTACCACCATACAGCTGTCATTACCGCCACTTCTTAGTGAAGATGCGATGGTTGGGGGAAAAGTCAACCCTGAACTAGCCGAGAAAGTTCGGCAAGAGCATGCTGAATTTAGGGAAAGGTTAGAGTATATCTCCCGCGATATTCGCATTCTCTATGAGTATGAAATGGTTCTTAATGGCTTTGCACTGCTCGTTCCAGGGAAGTATGCTGATCGCTTGGATCAGCTAGTTACCAATGTGAATGGTGCCAGCTTTAAGCCGCGTCAAATTTCTAGAGTTAAGGCAGAAGAAAAAGAAAAAAAAGAAGATATCAGAACCCCTTGGGGCGACGTTGATTCGGCCGCTTTTATTAACGCTAAAGCTGTTCACGAACGTTATAATATAAAAGGCGAGGGTATTCGCGTTGGCGTCATCGATACTGGAATTGACTATACCCACAAAATGTTCGGTGGGGCGGGAACTCCAGACGCCTACGCTAGTAACGATCCCTCTGTTGTTGCTGATGACTTCCCCACTGCTAAGGTAGTAGGAGGGTATGACTTTGTAGGGCCGGACTTTGACGTCGGCAGCGAAAGCTTGGATAAGCAAACTCCTAATCCTGACCCTGATCCTCTGGACGAATCTGGCCATGGCACCCATGTTGCCGGTACCATTGCTGGATTAGGAGATGGCGTCAACACCTATGATGGCGTGGCTCCTCAAGCTCAGCTATTTGCTCTCAAAGTCTTTGGCATATCTGGATCTACCAGTGACTATGTGGTGATTGCAGCCATGGAATATGCTGCCGATCCAGATAATAACTTAGAGCCATCCGATCGCCTTGATGTGGTCAATCTTAGCCTTGGTGGTGGTTTTGGAACTCCTTATAGTCTTTACGATACTGCTGTCAAAAATCTGACTGCAGGCGGGACCGTAGCTGTTATTTCAGCTGGTAATTCCGGTGACACCCCCTTTATCGTTGGCTCACCTTCAACAGCACCTGAAGCGATTTCTGTAGCGGCTTCTGTGGATAAGATGGATCATAACTGGAAAGAGCCGGCTGGTGAGGTATTTTTTCCTTCAGAAGTGGAGAGTGGCGAACTTGTTAAGGTTGCCTACGGTTCTATCGGATCAAGCTATATTGGACATACTGCTAGGGGTAAGCTTGTTAGTATGGGCTTAGCCAGTGAAGCACCTAGTGCCGAACTGATCGAGCAGGTTACCGGCAATATCGCTTTGATTGAGCGTGGTGCTGTTGCTTTCTGTGTTAAAGCAGAAAATGCCGTTACTGCCGGTGCCGTTGGTTTTGTGGTCTATAACAGCATCAGCGATGCCCCCATTTCCATGAGCGGAGACTGCGAAATTGGTATTCCAGGGGTTATGATTGAGAAAGAAGTTGGGGAACGGATTATCGCTGCCATGGAAACTGGCGATGTTTCCTTTGTCTTTGATCCCGGACGTAGTATTGAATTTCCCGATAGAATTGATAAAATTACTAGCTTTTCTTCTCGAGGACCACGTTCTATCGACGCTCTTCTGAAGCCTGAAATTTCAGCTCCTGGTCAAGCTATTGTTTCTGCAGCCATAGGATCGGGTGACCAGGGTGTGATGTTAAGCGGTACGTCCATGGCTGCACCCCATGTAGCTGGTGTTGCTGCTCTTATTCGGCAACAATTCCCTGATTCGACAACGAAAGACATTAAAAGCCGTATCATGAATGCTTCTAAACCCCTTGAAGTAGCTAAAGATGTTAGATACCCCTTAGCTAGGCAAGGTGCGGGGCGAGTCGATGTTCTTGAGGCTATAGAAAGCAGTGTTACCATTGTACCTCCTGCAATTTCTTTAGGGCATGTCAATGTTGTAAAAAAGCAATCTTTAGCTTTCAAATTTGAACTTACCAATACTACCGATGTTATTCGAAACTTTGATCTTGCGCCTGAAAATATATCGAGCGAATGGACCCTCGATATAGATAAAGAGCAACGCAGCATTACCCTTTCTGCGAATGAAACTGTCGTCGTACATGGTACAGCAACCATCGAGCCTAAGTTTAATGCTGACTCCGTAGCAGAGCTGGATGGCTATATATTGGTCAAAGAAAGTGGTGTGGATGTCAACCGTCTTCCGATTTTCGGTGTTCGCCATCGCAATGCTGTACTAAAGGCAGATCATCTCAAGATTGCAGCTGCTTCCGCCAACGATGCTAATGGCGCAGCAGGGGAACTTCTGATCAGCAATGATGGGGAGGTACCAGGATTAGCTTTACCATTTAATGTGCTCTCTACTGACGAACGCCAAGAGAGTAATAATCCTGCTGCCGATCGCAGTAATTGTGACTTACAATCTGTAGGATATCGTTTGGTGGAAAGCTGGTCTACAGGTACTAGGGTTAATTACCTTGAGTTTGCGTTTAAGCTATACGGACCTCTTACTAATTGGGGCTTCTGCCAGCCTACAGCGCTCCTCGATACTAATAATGATGCGATTCCCGACTACGAAGTTTTTGGCGGCTTTACGAATAATTATACCAGTGACTTTGATATTCCTGTTGATAGCTTTTCCATTCTCGTTGATGCTATCGAAATGAAAAGGATTCGTAAGGAATTCGACACATCTTACAATCCCGCTGCGACATTAGATTTCGGCGATGCGATCAAGGATTTACAACCCTTTGATACCTTCGCATTTTCAACTTTAGCCATTATTAGATTGGATTTGGCTGCGTTGCCTGAAGATTTGCGTGAAGCCAAGGTCATGGCTGGTGTCCTTGATTTTAGGGGAGGCTCTAAAAACAATGATTTTATCTCGGAATACCAACCGATATTCTCAGATCCTTTTGAAGCTTCGTTCTTCGATTTTAGCAGTACCATTGAGGTGGGACCCTTAGATTACGAAACAACCAGGCTGACTAAGGGGATTGGTGATGAAGACTTGATTATTTATTACCCCCAAAATGCTGCTAATCTCTCTGTGAATCAGAATGATCGGCAAAGTGAAATTGTACAGCCCAGCTATACATTTTAAGTATAAGGTACACCGCCCGCTTTAAGGCGGTGTACCCTCTCTCTATGTTCTACTTACTTTTTTGCCTCTAACTTCTTAGATATAGCTTTCTCATCGACTTCTTGCTGCTTCGCCTTTGTGTAACCGCAAGCATTACCTGGATTTTGTTTGATTTTGCCAGCATCTTTAACGCAGATTAAGGATGATTCACTAGCAGTTTTTATGCTGGAGACTCTGTCAAGGACGGTGAATGCCTGGCCGGTAAGAGTCTCATCTTTATCACCATCAGTTTTACAAAGCATTGAAATAGCGTACATCAGCTGACTACAGGCTGCTTTACCACCGGCAAATTTCAATGATTCTCGGTGCATCTCGATTGATTTATCGATGTCTCCCGAAAATCCAAAAAACCATCGGAGTAAAAACACATCGGGCACAACACGATAAAAGATACCTAAGGCATAGCGCACCAAGCCTTGTAACGAATAGCCATCCTCAAATATATATTCTTGCTCAGAAGTATAAACGGCATTCCAAAGGTCTAGTATTCGTTCGCCTTTGCTCAAGGAAGCGATAACTCCATCGATAGTAGCTATCTTTCCGAGGGCTGCTCCAAGAAAAAATTTACAGAGAGCCAGGTCCTTTTTAAATTTAAGGCACTTTTCACTCTCGTTCTGAGCTTTGACCAATAATTTTCGTACTTTTTGGGTAGATTTTTCATCATCAGCTGCTAGAGTTTCTCCCATTTCCATCAAAGTATTGGCAAGAAGCCAGTGACCATCCGGCCAGTTAGGGTTTTTAGCCACTACAGGGTCCAGCACCGCGAGCCGCGCTTCAATGTTTTCCTGAGTCATACCATGGGCTTTGTGCTGTTCTGTTAGCACCCTCCATTGCTGGTGGGCTTTGGTGTCTTTTTGAAGCGGTCCCCAGTCAGGTTGGTAGATTATATAGTCCTTTGATATACCTGTTTGGCTAACTAACCCCAAAATAAGGGTCAATAGGCACTTTTTGGTAATTTGTCGCAAACTCATTTTTAGTTCTCCATTCGAGACTTTGTGGTGATAAGGGATTCGGATGTAACGGGGTTTTATAAAATTTATTTGGAAAATATTCTAAAAATATATAGTAAATATCTCAAGTTATTGATTTTGAAATTGTGGTGATTATAAATCGATGAACTGCCTTCTTCAGGTGAGGTCCTGTTAGCCGTCTTTTAGGCAGGATTTTCATTGCAATTACCAAGATATTCGTATATTTACCATCCGTTGACTTAGAATCGTATCCGTATCAAGAGGTATTAAATGGCTCGATACAGAGGCCCCCGCCTAAGAATTATGCGGGCATTGGGAGTACAACTCCCCGGACTTTCTCGTAAACAATGGGATGAGAGGAAGGCCTACCCACCAGGAATGCACCATGGACGTCATCGCAAAAAGCTAAGCGTTTTCGGTACTCAGCTCATGGAAAAGCAAAAATTACGCTTTAACTATGGACTTGGGGAAAGACAACTACGTCGATTTGTTGATATGTCTTTCCAAAAACGTGGTAATCCTGGTGAGAACTTGCTTCAGTTCTTAGAGCGTCGTCTTGATAACGCCGTGTTTCGTGCTGGCTTTGCGCCAACAATCCCCGCTGCTCGTCAGTTGATTGTTCACGGACACATCCGCGTAAACGGCAAACGAGTGAATAAACCAGCTTTTTTAATCAAGCAAGGACATGATATTGCCCTTTCTGAGAAAGCTCAAAAATTTGCTCACGTGGAAGCATCCCTACAGAATCCATCGATTGTGAGACCAGCTTGGTTGGGTGTGAATGATAACGCTAAATCGGCAAGTGTTGTAGCACTGCCAGATCGCGACTCGGTACCATTCCCTATCGAGATCAACCACATTGTGGAATTCTACTCGAAATAATATGCTGTTATGGTATATTTATTTCGATCAGTTATCTGGTAGCTGTGGCAGACTTGTGTCAAGTCTGCTTAAGTTGCTAAAATAACTACCGAAGAACCTTCTGGGCGTCTTTAAGACGAATCCAGGAGGTTTTTTTTTCTAAAAATGGTATGTCAATAATGTGGCTGATTCTAAATTGTGATATATTCCCTAGTCACCGACAAGCATGCCATCAATGAAGGCTCCAAGCCAATCGCCTTTTCCTGCCTCCGGCATCTTCTTGTACTGATCTATTTGACTTCTCTTAAACTGGTCGTATTATGTAGTTACCCCAGTGATAACCGGGATTGCTTGGAGTTTGCACTACTGTAAAGATATCCTTATTCTGGATAGCCTCTGAAAATCTGGCAAAGATAAAATCGGTCAGGCGACCGAGCGAATGAACTTTCAATTGGTATCCTCCAGCAGCTTTACTAGATAAATTTAAGCAAAAACAGGTGGAATTATATGTCAAAAGTGACAGGTCCGGTAGTTGCAGTTATTTTAGCAATAATCTCTGCTAGCCTAGCGGCAATCTGGGCACCCGGTGATTGGCTAGAGGGAACCTACAGACTTCGCATCAGTAATCCGGTGAAAGGACATGATGTAGGTCAGTTTACCCTTCAGCAGCCATTCGACCCTGATGGGAAGATCGAGTTTAACTGGCGTAATTATCGCTTAGAACTCCTACCAGACACAAAATATAACGAGGATGGAATATGGCGATTTTTTATAAAACTACCTAGTAGCATTCAGCCGCAGGATTTTAATGACCTAAGGGAGTGGAAGCTTAGTATCAAGCCACCCAACCTACCCGAACAACCGATTCCCATCAAGGTTCGCAGTCTAGATAAACTAGTAGCAGAAAGGCGTCCCGCAAAAGGAATGGGTTTTGCTTTTGCCATGCTTGCGCTATTAATTTGCCTGTGGATGAGCGAAGCACTGCCCTTATTTGCCAGCGCCCTTTGCCTCCCCGTAGCCATGGTATTTGCGGGCTTCTCCCCCACCTACGCCCTAGCGCCCTTTGCCGATCCCCTTATTTATCTTTTTCTGGGTAGTTTTCTTCTGGCGCGAGGACTACAAACCACCGGTTGGGATAAACGGTTCGCGCACATAGTTGTCGCTCGCACCAGTCACAGCGCTAAGCTGCTGTTCGCTAGCTTTCTAACCTTAGCCGCATGTCTCTCCATGTGGATGTCAAACACAGCTTCCGCAGCGGTTCTGCTACCCATAGTTCTTGCCAGCACCGAGACCCTGAATTCTAAACCGTTTCAGAAAATGCTCATTCTTGGGGTCGCCTATGCTTCTACAATCGGAGGTGTTGCCACCTTGATAGGAACTCCAGGAAATGCGATCACTGCACGATTCTTATCTTCATATTCCAATGACCCCATAAGCTTTGCCGGCTGGTTTGCCTTTGCCTTTCCCTTCGTACTCTTGTTCTTGCCCATCATGGGCGTTTACCTATGGTGCAGTATGCAGGTAAAGGTCAGCGAAAGCTCCCTAAATGCCCTAAAAGACCAGCTTGAAAGCCAAGGAGGATCTGGCCATCCCCTCACCCTAAAGCAATGGGCTATGCTCTTGGTTTTCATGGGAGCCATAATCACTTGGCTTAGCTCGTCCTGGCATGGAATACCTAGCTCGATCGTTGCCCTCTTAGCCGGCCTCGCCACCATTGTCATTGGAGCATTTAAAAGCGATGACCTCGGTAAGATTTCCTGGGAGGCTTTAATTGTCTTCGGTGGTGGATTAGCACTTGGTAATTTGCTCTCTGATACAGGCGCTTCAGACTGGATAGCTAGCGAAATTGGTAGTCTAGCAAATTTTCCACCCTGGCTGATGATATTTATTATTGCAGCTCTAAGTTTACTGCTAACGGCCGTGGCGTCTAATACGGCATCAGCAGCAATTTTAGTACCTGTTCTTCTACCCTTAGCTCCCTATCTTGGTCTTGAGCCGCTATTTTTAGGACTAATCGTTGCTATTGCCACTAGCATCGACTTTGCCATGGTGATCGGCACGCCTCCGACTATGCTAGCTTATGCCACAGGTAAGCTTAGGGTTACTGAGATCTTTCATCGTGGGTTTATTTTAAATATTCTAGGACTCTTCCTGCTAGTTTTCGTCATGCGATTTTTTTGGCAGTGGGTAGTAAATTAAATTGACGATTTGATCTTGAGACGCGAAGTGTCGGGTTTCCATTTCCAGGGGAGCAGGTTCAATACGAGTCCGTTTACACGGATAGCTTTTGGTTTCCTGACTATGGCGCTTAAGTCCTTGCCTGTGAACTTGAGTGCCATAAACATAACCATCATAGCCCTTATAACCGCGATCAACATAGGCATCTTGAGGCTATTGTCCGAGTATATCTTTGACTTGATATCAACTATCTGAAAGGGTTTTACCATCGTAGTGGTTTTCTGCAAATGAGTGAGTTCCCACAACAATGCTGTTTTCAGCAGTAGTAGCTAGAGAAACCATAGCTCTGGGAAAAGTGAGGTAGAGCGCACCAGTGTCATAAACTTTATTGGCCGGATGGTTCAGCAGATTCTTCCACCAAGGTTTTAAGCGAATTCGTTACTACGGGCTTCAATCGCCGCATAATCGTAGCAGGCTTTCAGCTAAGGTTTGTGAGGCAGTGGGTCGGGCTGTACTCTCTTGATGGGAAAATAGGTCTCTAGCCAATCAATTTTAGTTATAGGTTGTGTCATAATGTAATAGTTGTAAAAAATCAGAACTCTGAATTTCCTGATTCATTTTACCTATCCTTTGAACAAAATGCTCGCGCAATCTCGGTTCTTCAGGGCCGAGTCAAGCGAGTATAAGTGAGCCTGAGCGATTAGCGAAGGGTGAGCATACCTTTTCATTTCCACTATTTTCTCTTTTTACCAGTGAGTTCGAGAGACTTTCTAACCGCCTTCGGGTCTGGTGGTTCTCTTTGTTCTGCTACGTATTTCTTAACAAG